>DATAOV010000016.1:0-28292 GCA_036265535.1 Gaiellaceae bacterium
CCGCCTCGAGCACGCGCTCGGGGATGTCGAAGTTGGCGTAGACCTCGTTGACGTCGTCGAGCTCTTCGAGCGCGTCGATCAGCCGCAGCGTCTTCCGCGCCGAGGCCTCGTCCGCGAGCTCGACCGTCGTCTTCGGCACCATCGTCGTCTCGGCCGAGTCGATGTCGATCCCTGCCTGCTCGAGCGCCTCCCGCACCGCGCTCAGGGTCTCCGGCGACGTCGTCACCTGGAACGTCGAGCCTTCCTGGACCACGTCGTCGGCGCCGCCTTCCGCCGCCGCCAGCATCACGTCGTCCTCCTCGAACCGGTCGGCGTCGACCAGGATGATGCCGCGCCGCTCGAATAGCCAGGCGACAGCGCCGGAGGTACCAAGGTTGCCGTCGTTCTTGCCGAACACATGCCGGACCTCGGAGGCCGTGCGGTTTCGGTTATCCGTCAGCGCCTCGACGATGATCGCGACGCCGTTCGGGCCGTAGCCCTCGTAGGTGATGTGCTCGAACGCCTCGGTGTCGCCGCCGGTCCCCGCGCCGCGGGCGATCGCGCGCTCGATGTTGTCCTTCGGCATCGAGTACGAGCGCGCCTTCTCGATCGCGTTCGCGAGTGCCAGGTTCGCGGCCGGATCGGGGCCTCCCTCCCGCGCCGCCACGATCAGCGCGCGGGAGAGCTTCGAGAAGAGCTTGCCGCGCTTGGCGTCGGCCGCGCCCTTCTTGTGCTTGATCGAGCTCCACTTGCTATGCCCTGACACCGCTCTCCTCTCGTACGAGATCGAGGAACCGCTCGTGCACCCGCGTGTCACCGGTCAGCTCAGGGTGGAAGGACGCCACGAGCACGCGTCCCTGGCGCAGAAGCACCGGCTCCCTGTCGAGTTCGGCGAGCACCTCCACCTCTGCCTCCGGCCCGATCTTCCCGACCCGCGGCGCCCTGATGAAGACCCCGCGGAGCGGCTCGTCCTCGCCCTCCAGCTCGAGGTCGGCCTCGAAGCTCGCCACCTGGCGCCCGTAGGCGTTGCGACTGACCTCGAGGTCGAGCAGGCCGAGGTGGCGGCGGTCGAGCAGGATCATTCCGGCGCAGGTGCCGAACAGCGGCCGCTCGAACGCGCGGATCGCCTCCTCCAGACCGTACAGGCGCACGAGCCGCGCGATCGCGGTGGACTCGCCGCCGGGGATGATGAGCCCGTCGAGATCGCCCAGCTGCTCCGGCTTGCGAACCTCGACGGCCTCAGCGCCCAGCCGGCGCAGCATCGAGGCGTGCTCGCGGAAGTTCCCCTGCACCGCGAGGACTCCGATTTTCAACCGCTCGGCCACCTGTTCGATTCTAGTCTCGCCCTCTATTCAGAAGCGGAATCCGGACATAAAATCCCTGCAACCGCATGCAAGCCGAAGTCTCGAATCCGATCTACCCAGCTCGGCTCCGCCGGGCAACGACACCTAGGGGACGGCAGCTCTGGCGCTGCCAAGCCGGCTCCTGCGTGCCGAAGGAGCCGGAGGCCGTGAGCAGGGACTCCGGCGCGGGCAGACGCACCGAGACCAGACGCGTCCTCGTCGTCGACGACGAGCAGTCGATCCGCCTGCTCTGCCGTGTGAATCTCTGCGTCTCCGGCATCGACGTGCTCGAGGCCGACGACGGCGAGAGCGCCCTCGAGCTGGCCCGCCGCGAGAAACCGGATTTGATCCTCCTCGACGTGATGATGCCCGGCCTCGACGGCTGGGGCGTCGCCCGCCAGCTCGCCGGCGACGAGCGAACGCGGGACATCCCCGTCGTCTTCCTTACCGCGCGCGCAGAGGCGGCCGACCGGCGGCGGGGCGCGCAGCTCGGCGGCGTCGGCTACCTCGTCAAGCCGTTCGACCCGGTCGGCATCGGCGAGCTCGTCGAAGACGTGCTCGCGCGAATCGGGCGCGGCGAGCGCGAGGAGCTCCAGCGCGGCATCGCAGCCGAGCGCGAGCAGTGAGCGTCCACGAGCGCGAGGACCGCGCGCTCCGGCTGCAGCGGGTCGCCGAGCTCCTCGCCGAGGCGGTGACGCCACAGGAGGTGCTCGACGCGATCGTCACCGAAGGCGTCCGTGCGGCTGAGGCGCGCGCCGGCGCGATCGGCGTGCTCAGCCCCGACGGCGAGAGCATCGAGCTGCTCGCCCAGCAGGGCTACCCGGGCCCGATCATGGAGGACTGGGGCCGGTTCCCGGTCTCGGCGGGACTCCCGATGTCACACGTGGTACGGACCGGAGAGCCGCTGTTCGTGTCGACGCGCCGTGAACGCGACGAGCTCTTCCCCGAGCTGAGGGGGCTGGCGCAGAGCCCGAGCGCGCTGGTCGTGCTCCCGCTCACGGTGGAGGGACGCGTGTTCGGCGCGATGTCGCTCTCGTTTTCAGACGAGGTCGACTTCGGCCCCGAACGGCGCGAGATGAAGATCGCGCTCGCGCGGCTGGCCTCCCAGAACCTCGCCCGGTCTGAGCTCTACGCGCAGGAACAGGCACTGCGGGAGCGGATGACGTTTCTGGCCGAGGCGAGCGAGATCCTCTCCTCCTCCCTCGACTACCACCACACGCTCGCGGAGCTCGCGCGCCTCGCGGTGCCAGGGCTCGCGGATTGGTGCGCGATCGACATGGCCGGCGAGAACGGCGAGATCGAACGGCTCGCCGTCGCGCACGAGGACCCGGAGAAGGTGCGCTGGGCGTACGAGCTGCAAGAGCGATATCCGCCGAATCCGGACGACCCGCACGGTGTGGCGCAGGTGCTTCGCTCGGGCGAGGCGGAGTTCTTCCCCTCGATCCCGGCCGAACTCTTGGACGAGGCGATCGGCGACGACCGGGATTTGCGCCGGATCATCGACGAGCTCGGGCTACGCTCCTCGATCTGCGTTCCGCTGAGGGCGCGCGGCCGCACGTTCGGGGCGCTGACCTTGATCGCGGCGGAGACCCATCCGCCCTTCACCGAGGCGGACCTCGCGCTCACGACCGAACTCGCGCGCAGGGCGGCGGTGGCGGTCGACAACACGCGTCTCTACAGGGAGGCGGAGAAGGGGGCCAAGGCGGCGCAGGCGTTGGCGCACGTCGCGGACGGAGTCGTCCTGCTCGACCCGGACGGCGTGGTGCGGCACTGGAATCCGGCAGCCGCCGCGATCACGGGCGTGGACGAAGACCATGCGGTCGGAAAGCCCGTGGGAGAGGTGGTCCCCGCGTGGGCGACACTCACGTCGCACGTTCCGCTCACGGCGCCGGGCGATCCGGGCGCAGGCCCGGTGACGGTTCCGCTGGTGAGCGACGGGCATGAGCGCTGGCTCGCGATCTCGGGGGTCGATTTCGGCGAGGGGACCGTCTACGCCCTGCAGGACGTCACCGACGAGTACGCGCTCGAGAAGACGCGCAGCGACTTCGTCGCCACCGCCTCGCACGAGCTGCGGACGCCGCTGGCAGCCGTCTACGGGGCCGTGCGGACGTTGCGGCGCCAGGACGTGGAGCTCTCCGAAGAACACCGTGCGGCGTTCCTCGAGATGATCGAGTCCGAGTCGCTTCGACTCTCGAGCATCGTCGACCAGATCCTGCTCGCGGGCCAGCTGGATGCCGACGCCGTCGAGCTCAGCATCTCGGCGTGCGATCCGGCGGAGATCGCCGCGGGCGTGATCGAGTCGGCCTCCGTCCACCTTCCCGAGGGCATCGCGCTCGGGCTGAGCGCCGAAGGAGCCCATTCGATCGACTGCGACGAGAACAAGCTTCGGCAGGTGCTCGTGAACCTCGTGGACAACGCGATCAAGTACTCGCCCGACGGCGGCCAGGTTACGATCCGGCTCGACCAGAACGGCAGCGGCTGCCTGATCGAGGTCGCCGACCACGGACTGGGCATCCCCGCCTCCGAGCAGGACCGGATTTTCGAGAAGTTCTACCGGCTGGACCCGCAGCAGACCAAGGGCGTCGGTGGCACCGGCCTCGGCCTCTACATCTGCCGCGAGCTCGTCGAGCGCATGAACGGGCGCCTCTCCGTGGAGTCCGAGCCCGGCGTCGGCTCGTGCTTCACTCTCGCGCTCCCTACCGCGTAGCGTCTTCGGCGGGCACCGGCCACAACTTCAGCTCGAACTCGTGGAAGATCGCTCCAGCTAGGCCGGCGGCCGAAGCCGCCGGCCTAGCACCCTGTCAGTCGTCGCCCCCATGGTCTTCGCCGCGATCGCGGACGGGACGGAAGAAGCGCTGCAGCGTCCAGTGCGCAACCTCGCGGGCGAGCCTGACGCCCGCGATCCCGGAGTGGCGGTAGTGAAAGCCGATCCAGACGCGCGCGTCGACGACCTCGCGGTCGAGGTCCTTGACCGTCTCGAAGCGGCGGGTAGTGGTCAGGGTCGTACCGCCGTTCGTCGCGCCCCAGACGGTCAGGTCGATCCGCCTGGTGTGCAGCGCCTTCGCGACGACCTCGCCCAGCGCGCCCGTGAAGCAGCCGTGCGCGGCGGGGTATTCCGGGTGGTTCGGCGTGTTTAGGAGCGGCAGCCAGCTCGGGTCGGCCTCGGTCGCCGGATTACCGTCGAGGTCGGCGTGCCGGATCGCCGTGTACGGGCGCCAGAACAGGTAGTGGTACTTCGAGTCCCAACAGGCGATCGCGGCGTCCGCCGCGACCAGCTCGCCCATCGCGAGCAGCCGCGCCGTGTCGACCAGATCCAGCCCATGCTGAACAGCAACGTCGCGGAACGCCTGAACATCCTGATTGATGTTGTTCGCGTTCCAGAAGTACGCGGTGGCGGTCTGCTCGGGACTGCGTAGCGCGCCGTCCTTGGCGCCGTAGGCCTCCGTCTCGTTGAGGTCATTGGCGTAGCGCTGGCTGCCGAGATCCGGCGGCGGGCCGACCCGGAACTGCGACGGGCTCTTAAGCAGGAACGGCCGCATGAAGCCGAGCCAGGGCGTCGCCGCCGTGGTCGCGGGGGGCACCACCTGCCACATGCCCGCCACCACCGGCAGGGTCGGATCGCCGTAGGTCGCTGTCGGCGCGTTGCGCCCGTCGTTCGCGCGGAGCGCGATGATGTCCTTGGCGGCCGCTTCGCCGACGGCAATCCCGGCGGCCTTGCCCGCGTCCGGCAGGTTCAGGAGGTAGGCGGCGTACTGCGCATCGACCGAGGCCGCCTGGTCTAGCAGGTAGTAGTCGAGCGTCGTCCGGGCCGCGGCCGCGACCGCCGCCTCCGGCGAGGCTCCCTCAGGCTCGGCGCTGAAGTCGTGGTAGAGGATGTAGCGCCCCTCGATCTTCGTCACCGCGTCGTAGACCGCCGCCTGGACGTAGGCCAAGTAGACCCTGCCCTCGGCCTGGAGCACCGGGCGCGGAGGGCCGTCCGCAGTGATGACGGCGCTGCGGACCGCGTTGACCGCGATCGCGTTCCAGGTGAGCGCCGCTGTCGCTGGCAGGCTGGTCGCCCTGGTCGGTTTCGCCTGCGCCGACGCGGCCGGCAAGAGCGCCATCGCTAGGACGCCGAGCGTCGCTACGGCCAGGAGACGGCTCCAATGCTTGAGTGAGTTCATAGGTTCCCTCCTCTCGCGGGGAGGATGAGCGCGCGAGTCGTTTGAGTCCATGTGACATTCGTCATATCTTTGGAGAGCCGTGCCTGCACTCGCGCGTGGCGATGCGGAGCGGCTGCTCCGCTTTGTCGCCGAGGCGGAAAGCTTCGGCGGCGACCAGCCCTTCGCCGGAGAGTTCCTGACGCAACTAGGGCGCCTCGTGCCGGCCGATTGGGTCGGCTTCAGCGAGTACGACGAGCGTGAGCGCGAATGCCTCATCGTCAACCTCGAGCGGCCGGGAGACGAAGGGTTCTTCAGCGGCGTCGACTGGGCGGCGGTCCTGCCCGTGCTAAAGGCCGAGAACCCCCTCTTCCTGCGGTTCCAGGAGGGGATATCCGAGGCCGTCAAGGTCTCGGACTTCCTGACCCAGCGCCAACTCCACCGTACGCGGATGTATGACCTCGTGTTGCGGCCCTGCGGCATCGAGGACTCGCTCGGCCTCCTGCTTCCGATGGCGATCCCAGAGCAGACGATGAAGTTCGTCTTCGACCGCGGCGGGCACAACTTCAGCGAGCGAGACCGCGCCGTCCTCGACACCCTGCGCCCTCACTTCCAACAGCTGCACCGTGCCGCTCAGGTCCGACAAAGGCTCCGTGAAGCCCTCGCGCTGCACGAGTCCACCCAGACAGCGGTCGTGCTTCTCGAGGCCGGCGACCGCGTTGCGTTCGCCAGTTCTGCGGCGCGCGAGCTGATCGACTGCTACTTCGGCGAGACGAGTGCCCGCCTCCCCGGCTTGCTGGCATCGTGGCTACGGGAGCGGCGCCGGATGGCTGCCGGCGAGCCGTTGACCATCGATGCCGGGGATCGGTCGCTCATCGTCGACGTGGTAGACGATGCGCTCCTCCTCGAGGAGGAGCAGCGCCTGCCGCACCTCACGCCGCGCGAGCGAGAGATCCTGGATCTCGTCGCCCAGGGCAGGACGAATGCCGAGATCGCCCAGGCCCTGTGGGTATCGCCTGGGACGGTGCGTAGGCATCTCGAGAACGTCTTCGCAAAGCTCGGCGTCCACACTCGGACCGCCGCCGCGGCGTTCGTCCACGAACGGCGTCTCTAAAGGAGTGCTACCAGCCGCGCGTCTCGAGCAGCTCTTCGGCCGGGATGCCTGCCGCCGCGAGCCCGCTCATCGGGTCGCCCAGGCCGCCGGAGACGCGCGCGAGGATCTCGGGATCGCGGAAGTGCGTCGTCGCCTCGACGATCGCCTTCGCGCGCGGCGACGGGTCTGCGGACTTGTAGATCCCCGAGCCGACGAACACGCCGTCGGCCCCGAGCTGCATGCAGAGCGCCGCGTCAGCCGGGGTCGCGATTCCTCCGGCCGTGAAGGCCACCACGGGCAGCTTCCCGTTCTCGGCGACCCACTTGAGGAGCTCGTACGGCGCGCGCAGCTCCTTCGCCTCTGCGTAGAGCTCCTCCTGACGGAGCGCCCCGAGCCGGCGGATGTGCCCGAAGACCGAGCGCATGTGCGTGACCGCGTTGACGATGTCGCCGGTGCCGGCCTCACCCTTGGTGCGGATCATGGCCGCGCCCTCGGCGATCCGCCGCAAGGCCTCACCGAGGTTCGTGCAGCCGCAGACGAACGGCACGGTGAAGCCCCACTTGTCCACGTGGTGCTCGGTGTCGGCCGGCGTCAGCACCTCGCTCTCGTCGATGTAGTCGACCTCGAGCGCCTCCAGGATCTGCGCCTCGGCGAAGTGGCCGATGCGGCACTTGGCCATCACCGGGATCGTGACCGCCTCCTGGATCTCGCGAATCTTGTCGGGGTCGGCCATTCGCGCCACGCCGCCGTCCCTGCGGATATCCGCCGGGACCCGCTCGAGCGCCATCACGGCGACGGCGCCGGCATCCTCGGCGATGCGCGCCTGCTCGGCGGTCGTGACGTCCATGATCACCCCACCCTTGAGCATCTCGGCGAGGCCACTCTTGACCCGCATCGTCCCGGTCTCGGCCATCGCCGGGATTCTAGCCAGGCGGACGACCTTGACATCTGCGCACGCCGTGCCAGCCTTGGGCCGTGGACGCCGTCGCCACGAAGGAGCTGCGCCTTGCGCTCGTCTGCTACGGAGGCTCCTCGCTCGCGGTCTACATGCACGGGGTCACGAAGGAGCTCCACCGGCTCGTCAAGGGCTCGGCAATGCTCGAGGCCGGGGCCGGCCAGGACGGCGGGACGCCAAGCGAGCGTTTCTACGCCGGGCTTCTGAGCGACCTCGCCGAGCGGAACCCCGAGAAGCTTCGGACGCGCGTCGTCGTCGACGTGATCGCGGGCACCTCGGCGGGCGGGATCAACGGCGTCTGCCTCGCGAAGGGGCTCGCACACAACCTCTCGCTCGACGGCTTCCGCGACCTCTGGTTCAAGCGCGGCGACATCGACGGGCTGCTCGCTGCGCCCCGCTGGCTGCCGACGCGCACGCTCAAGGGCGCCTGGGTCGCCGTGCGGGCGCTGAAGCACGCGCCGCTGCGGGGCGACCTGATGGCGCGCTGGATTTACGACGCCTTTCACCAGATGGACGAGAAGGGCTCGACTCCGGAGACGCTCGTCTCGCTGATGCCGCAGCGGCACAAGCTCGAGCTGTTCGTGACCGCGACCGACTTCTACGGCTACGGCCGCCAGGTCCCCTACGCCGACCCGAACCCGATCCTCGACACCCGCCACCGCCACCTGCTGGCGTTCAGGTTCGGCGGCGAGGACGGCCGCGACGACTTCGACGTCGACTCCAACGGCGCCCTCACCTTCGCCGCCCGCACGACCTCTTGCATCCCGGGCGTCTTCCCGCCGGTCAGCTTCGGCGCGCTCGAGGGCTGGCTCGGAAGCGATCGGCCCGTCGACTTCGAGCGGCTGCAGCAGCGGTTCTTCCGGCTCTACGAGCTGGCGAAATTCCCGGCCGCGTGGACGTGGTTCGTCGACGGCGGCGTCCTCGACAACAAGCCCTTCGGCCCGGCCATCGCAGCGATCCGGGAACGCCCCGCCGAGGTTCAGGTCGACCGGCGGCTGCTCTACCTCGAGCCGGACCCCGGCGTGGGCCTCAGCCCCTCGCACCGGCGTGCGCCCTCGACGGTGGTCGCCGCGATCGGCGGTCTGACCGGTCTCCCCCGCTCGGAGCCGATCCTCGACGACCTCGTCGAGGTCGGCGCCCTGAACGAACGGGTTCGGCGGATTCGCGACATCATCGAGACGAGCTGGGACACGGTCGAGGCGCGCGTCAGGGAGATCGTCGGGCCGCTGCCGGAGATCCCGGACGACCCGGAGGACACGAAGCTCACCGACATCCGCAAGCGCACCGAGGAGGAGGCGCGCCGCAGCGCGGGCTTCAGCTACGCGACCTACGTGCGCCTGAAGATCAGCGCGGTCGTCGACCGGTACGCCCGGACCGCGTGCGGCGTCTGCGACCTACCGCCCGACTCGACGCACGCGCTCCTCACGCGGAGTGCGCTTCGGCGCTGGGCGGAAGAGCGGAACCTCTTCGAGCAGCGGATCGAGCCGAGCGCCGAGCAGCTCGACTTCCTCGTCACCTTCGACCAGGCGCACGGGGAGCGGCGGCTTCGCTTCGTGATCGACGGCCTCAACCACCTCTACGAGAAGGCGGGCGCCGAGGGATATCCCGAGCGCGAGCAGATCGACGCCGCCAAGGCTCGTCTCTGGGAGGCGGTGGGAACGCTCCGCGACGCCATGGCGGGCACCGGGTTCGACGACACGATCCGCGGCTGCTTCGACACGTGCTTCGCCGTCGACGCGATGCAGACGTTCATGAAGCGCTCCGGATTCGACTCGGATCTCTATGTCCGCGAGCACCGCAAGGAGCTCGACGAGCTCGAGGTGGCGCTGCGCGGGTTCCTCAAGGAGCGCCTGTCCGGATTCACGGCCGACCTCTACGTCGGCCTGCTGCAGCTCACCAGAGGGTGGAACAAGGAGCGGCGCTGGGATCTGCTCGTGCGCTACCTCGGCTTCCCGTTCTGGGATGTTCTCCTCTATCCCGTTCAGGCGCTCAGCGACGTCGGCGAGCGCGACCAGGTCGAGATCGTGCGGCTGAGCCCGCGCGACGCGCACAGGATCCCGGTGGAGGGCGACGGGAAGCACAAGAAGCTGGTCGGGGCCGAGAAGGGGCATTTCGGCGCATTCCTGAGTCGCCCCGGGCGCGAGCGGGACTACCTCTGGGGGCGCCTGGATGGGGCCGAGCGCTTCCTCGGCATCCTGCTCGAGGACACCGACGAAGCCGACGTGAAGCGCTGGTACGACCAGGCGTTCCTCGCGATCCTCGAAGAGGACGAGCAGGCCGTCCCGAAGGCCGCGGATCTCGTTCGGCACGTGCGCGAGACGGTCGGCTCGTAACAACCGCAACCTTGCCAAACACGACGGTTCGACCTACGCTCGGTGGGCGGCCCAGCCTCTCGGGGAGAGGAGGGCGTGATGAACGGGGTCGATGTCACCACCGTCGAGGTTCCCGCCGAAAGCGGCCTCCGGGGTCGGCTCCTGCGGCGCCGCGCCCAGACCAGGACGGTCGCGTTCCCGGAGCTGGTCTGGGTTCACCACCTGCGCCAGAAGGAGCTGAACCAGGGACACCGCGAGCCGTACACCGGCCCGGCCGAGGAGCGCTACCGCGAGTTCGAGGCCCGGTTCGAGGAGCGACACGGGCCGATCGTCAGCGCCTATTGGTGCTCGACCCAGCCTTCAGGCGTCGCCCTCACGATCAAGCGGAGGCCGCTCATGCTGCCGGACGTCGTCCGCCTCCACTGGGCCACCGACTGGGCGGCGAAGGACAAGCCCAAGCTGATGACGCTCCTGTACCGGTGCGAAGTGTTGTCCGTTCGCGTGCACGAGGTACTGCGCGACACGAGCCAGCGCCTGGCGATGCAGTCGCTCTTCACCGTAATCAGCTTCCTGCTCGGATTCTCCGAGACCGAGCGGGTCAACAACGAGCGTGCCGTTGCCGAGGTCGACCGCACCACCCGCGAGCACCTGAAGCGGATCGAGACCTACTACCGCAACGCAGCCGTCCGCTCGGGGCAGATCGTCTATGTCGGCGGGATGTTGCTGGGGATGGTGCCGGTGGCGCTGCTGCTCGTCCTCGCGCTCCTGTTGAAGGTCGTCGACGCGAACAACGTCTCGGTCCGGACCGGGATGTTCTGCTTCGCCGCAGGCAGCGTCGGAGCGCTCGTGAGCGTGATGTCCCGCCTGAGCTCCGACAAGGTCCGCGTCGACTGGGAGTTCGGCAAGGACACGCTGCGGACGCTCGGATCGCTGCGGCCGTTCGTCGGCGGGATCTTCGGGCTTATGACGTTCTTCGCGCTCAAGAGCGGCGTGGTCGCGCTCGACATCGCAAACAGCTCCAAGAGCAACTACTTCTACGTGCTCTTCTCGTTCGTCGCTGGCTTCAGCGAGCGGTTGGCGCAGGACATGCTGCTCGGCTCGACGATCGAAGCCGCGCCGACCCGCGGCAGGCGACGGAGCGAGCCACAGCAGGCCGCCACCGAGTTGCCCGACGCGGCGCCGTCGGCCTCGGAGGGCTGAGATGGCGACGCTGACTCGCAAGCTCGCCGGCGAGTACAGCGTCCTCTACGGGTCGTGCCTCGTCCGTCCGAGCCGCAAGGCGGCAGTCGCCCAGCTCGCCCGCAGGCTCACCGCGAACGAGAGGCGCTACGAGCGGGTGGCCAAGGCGTTGAAGATGCCGTGGTACGTCGTCGCCGTCATCCACAACATGGAGTCGGGCGCCGACTTCACCCGGCATCTCCACAACGGCGACCCATTGAGCGGCCGGACGACGCACGTTCCGGCCGGACGCCCGAAGACCGGGAATCCGCCGTTCACCTGGGAGGCGAGCGCGATCGACGCCCTCGGCTACCAGGGCTTCGCCTCGTGGAAGGACTGGAGCATCCCGGGGGCGCTCTACAAGCTCGAGGGCTACAACGGCTGGGGCTATCGCGACCATCACCCGACCGTCCTCTCGCCGTACCTCTGGAGCTTCTCGAACCACTACACGAAGGGGAAGTACGTCGCGGACGGCCGGTTCTCGCCGACCGCCGTCTCGCAGCAATGCGGCGCGGCCGTCCTGCTCAAGCGGCTGCAGCAGGGTGGCCGGGTCGCGGTGGAGACGGGGCCGCGGGTGCTCCAGCTCGCCAACCCACATGTGGTGGGGTCCGACGTCGAAGAGGCCCAGCGGCTGCTCGTGCGCAACCCCTTCGGCTCGTTCGATCCGGGCGGCGTCGACGGCGAGTACGGTGAGCTCACGGCCGGCGCCGTCGAGCGTGCCAAGTGGGAGCTCGGCTTTCCGCAGAACCGGGCAAACAGGACCTTCGGCCCACAGCTGAAGGCGATCCTGTCGGGGGAGAAGCCGCTGCCCGCCGCCTTCAAGCGGCGGCGGGCAACGCGGCTGCGGCAGGCCGGCTCCGAGCAGACGGTCCGCAAGCGGATCGTCGACTGGGCGCTCTGGGGCTGTAAGAACAACGCCCGGATCGGCTACTCGCAGGACGGCACGGTGCGGCTGAGCGCGCTCGGGACCCGCGGCACCTTACCGCTCGCCACCGATTGCTCTGCGTTCTCGACGCTCTGCTACTGCTGGGCGGGCGCTCCCAATCCGAACGGCCGCGGTACCTACGACGCGCGCCAGCCGGCCTATACGGGATCGATGCTCGACCGCTGCCGCCGGATCCCGAGGAGCGCTGCGAGGCCTGGCGACCTCGTCGTCTGGACGCCCCCGACCCGGGGCCAGCACGTCTGCATCGTCGTGGCGCCCGGCGCCGACCCGATGCTCGTCTCACACGGCGACGACTCGGGGCCGAAGCGGCTCCGCTTCTCGGTCGAGAACGGCTACCAGCGCCGCCGCGGCCACGGCAACGCCGTGTTCCTGAGTGTCTTCTAGGCTTTTCCTTCGACCTCGTATTCGCGCAGGAAGCCCTCGAACAGCCGCTTGTGGCCCTCCTCGTCCCGGAGGATGTCGATCGTCATGTCCTGGGTGACCCAGTCGACCCCGTCGCAGGCCTCGATGATCCGGTTGTAGTGCTCGATGCCGCCGGTCTCGGCCTCGATCACGCCCTTGATCACGTGGACGATGTCGGTCTGCTCGTCCGGCGGCTGCAGGAACGTCTGCTCGGCCTCGAAATCGGTCGAGCCCGGTACCACGCCGTAGAGCTCCTTGATCCGCTGCGCGAAGCGCTGCGCGTGCCCGAGCTCCTCCTGGATGTCCTCCTCGAGCGCCTCCCTGATCTCCTGGGCACGCACGCCGTCGGGGTTGACCGAGTTGGCGGTGTAGCTCATCACCGACTCGATCTCCATCCAGTAGGCCTTCTCCAGTAGCTCCAGGATCTCCTTGCGCTTCTCGGCATTCTCCGGCGCGTTGATGCCCTGGCTCGTCGTCGTGGTCGCCATCGCGAGCTCCTTTCTCTCGGTTGCCTTCACGCTACCCGGTCTGCGCTGCCTCACACGGCAGTGCTAAAAGTGTCGCGATGGACATCGCGGAGAGTCTCGGCAGGCTGGCGCTGTTCGCCGATCTGACGCCCTCACAGATCGAGGCGATCGCCCATTCTCATGAGGAAGACGTCTTCGCCGAGGGCGAGCGCGTGCTGAGGCGGGGCCTGAGCGGCGGCGACTTCTTCGTCATCCTCGACGGCGAGGCCGCGGTGCGCGTCGGCGATGAAGAGCTGGCGCGCCTGGGCCGGGGGGACTACTTCGGCGAGATCGCAGCGCTGACGAGCGACCCGCCGAGCGCCGACGTCGTCGCGATGAGCGTGCTGCGCTGCTTCGTGATCCCGGCCGCCCACTTGGAGCGCCTCCTTCTCGAGCGGCCTCAGGTGATGCTCCGGCTGCTGAAGATGGAGGTGCGCCGCGTGCAGGGCGCTGTCGAGTGGCGGACGTAACGGCGCCGTTCCCGCCGGGAACCTACGACGTGGTCGTCGTCGGCAGTGGCCCCGGCGGCCTGCAGATGAGCTACTGGCTGCGCCGCCTCGGCGTCTCGCACGCCGTGCTCTCGCGCGACGACGCCCCGGGCGGCATGTTCCAGCGCTTCCCGATCTTCCAGCGGCTGATCACCTGGACGAAGCCCGATGCCCCGGTCGAGCGGACGACGCGCGAGTACGAGTGGTACGACCACAACAGCCTGCTCGCCGACGAGCCCGAGCTGAAGGCGCTCGTGCCGAGCCTGATGGACCGCGCCTACGACCTCCCCTCGCGCGCGGAGATGGAGGCCGGGATCGTGGCGTTCGCCGAACAGGCGAAGCTGGAGGTCAGGTACGGCTGCACATGGGAATCGACCAGGCACGACGAGAAGGGGATCACGCTCGTCACCGACGCCGGCGAGTATCGCTGCCGCGCGGTCGTCTTCGCGATCGGCGTGACCGAGCCGTGGCGCGCGGCGGTTCCCGGTCTCGAGCACGCCGCCCACTACGTCGACACCTCGTCGCCGGAGCGGTATGCCGGGCGCAGCGTCTTCATCGTCGGCAAGCGGAACTCCGGCTTCGAGGTGGCGCAGGGAATCCTGCCCTGGGCACGCAAGATGATCCTCGGCTCCCCCAGGCCCGTGCAGACCGACGCGCTCGCGCTTTCCGCCCTCCGGATTCGGTACCTGCACCCCTACGACGAGTACGCTCGAGGCGGGCCCGGCACGTACGTCCTCGACGTCACGATCAGTCGGATCGACCGGAACGCGGACGGGTTCCACGTCGTCACGCAGGGAACGACCTGGGACGGCCGCCTCGAGTTCGACGTCGACGACGTGATCGCCGCGACCGGGTTCCAGACGCCGCTCGGCGACCTGCCGAAGCTCGGCCTGGTGACAGTCAACGACGGGCGCGTGCCGGCGCTGACCCCGTTCTGGGAGAGCGTGACGCTGCCGGGGGTCTACTTCGCGGGCAACGCCTCTCAGGGCGCTAAGGGCCTGGGCAAGCGGGGAGCGGGCGCGAGCTCGACCTCGGTGAACGGCTTCCGTTACAACGCGCGTGTCCTCGCCCGGCACCTGGCCGAGAAGCTGAACGGACACCAGCCGCCGGTCAAGCCGGTGGGCGATGTCGTCCCGTTCCTGCTCCACGAGCTGACGAACGCGCCCGAGCTCTGGGTCCAGAAGGGCTACCTCTGCCGGGTCGTCACCTCGCAGGACAAGGGCTTCATGGACGACGAGATCGTCCCGCTCGCGCACTTCCTCGACTCGAGCGGGCCCGACGCCGTCGCGGCGAGCGTGGAGGTCGACGACGCCGGCCAGATCATCCCGACGATCTACGTGCGCCGCGGAGGCGAGATCGCCGAGCACCAGCTCGAGCCGCACCCGCTGCACGAGTACGGAGGCGAGCCGTACCGCCGGGAGCTCGCCTCGCTGCTCGCGGCGCTCGGTCCTTGAGAGATGCGGAGCCGGGTTGCGTGGGCCGCGACCGCCTGCGTCCTACTGGCGTTGCCCGCGGGCTGCGGTTCCTCCGGCTCGGACGCCGCGGTGCGGGCGACGTTTCGCCACGGTATCGAGCAGATCCGCACCTCCGCCGGCGCGACGGCGCTCCGGCAACACCTGCGGCACACGCTCGCGGACCTTCGCGGCGAGCAGGCGTCGAGCGACACCGCCCGGCGGGGGCGGCGGCTGGCCATCGCGGGCTTCGAGCAGACTCTTGAAGGCGTGGAAGCCCAGATCGACTTCAGCGAGAACGACAGCGGCGAGCTCGAGGCAGCGGCGCGAGACGCCATGCGGGCGGAGCGACACAAGAAGCGCGGAGCGGACCTCTTGCAAGCGGCCGGTCGGGCGCTGAACGTGCCCGTCGGCCGGCTCCCCGGCTACTGAGCCGAAGGCTGGCGCGGCATCACCGGAACTGCTTGCACGAGTCGGCCTTCTCGAACCCGTCCTTGATTTCGCTCGCACTCGCCTGAACCGACGACAACGTGCTCGAGGCGCTGGCAAGGAGGGAGCTCAGGTCCGGGACGAGCGGAGCGAGCTTCTGGACGGTCTCGGTGAGACTCGCACCTTCCGGAACGCTGTCGAGCGTCTGCTTCGCCTCTGTCACGGTCGTATCGAGCTGAGAAGCAAGCGAATCGATCTGCTGCTTTGCCTGAGTTCCCGCCTCGGTATCGGGCGGCTTGGTCGACTTCAGGTCGGTTGCGAGCTGCTGGGTCGCGTCAACTGCCGACTTCACATCCGCGTTGATCGCTGCCAGCGTTCCGGCCTCGGGCGACTGCAGCTGCGTTTTGACATCGTCTGCGGCTTTCTGGACCTGGCTCTTCCAGTCGCCGACATCGCTGCAGACCGAGCCCGCCCACTTCTCCTCGGGGGAGCTCCCGCCACATCCCGACAGGACGATTGCGACGATCACGGACAGAACGACGGCTGCGGCGAAGCGTCTCACCGAGGGAGGATTGTCCTCCCTGCCGGATCAGCGGGTCAAGGTCTGTGGCGGCAGCGCCGAGTCCCAGAGCCGGAAGCCGCCGAGGAAGGCGTTCTCGTTCGCTCCCAGCTTCATGTTCTCCGGCAGCGCGCCGAGCTTTTTCGCATTCCCCCCGCCCAGGACGATGTACTCCGGGTCGAGCGCGGCGGACAGCTGCTCGATCGCCTCGAACACCGTCGCGCGCCACTTCTTGCTGCCGAGACGCTTCCGACCGCGCTCGCCGACGTAGTCCTCGTAGGTCGCCTTGCGGAAGGGCAGGTGGCCCAGCTCCATCGGCTCGACGATGCCTTCGACGACGAGCGCGGAGCCGAGGCCGGTACCGAAGCCGAGGAACAGCATCTTGCCGCCTTCGTAGCTCCCGAGCGCCTGCATCGCCGCGTCGTTGAACACCTTCGTCGGCTTGCCGAACGCTTCCTCGAACTCGAACCCGACCCAGCCGGGGCCGAGGTTCACCGGGTCGGTGACGACGCGGCCGTCGCGCACCGGCGCGGGAACGCCGACCGAGACGGCGTCGTACGACCAGTCGGAGGCCAGGGCCAAGGCGCCATCGACCATCTCCTGCGGCCGAAGCGTCGGACCGGACTCGAACCGCCGCCGCTCGACGTCTCCGCGCGAGAGCAGGAGCTTGACGTGCGAACCGCCTACGTCGACGGCGAGGATCGTCTGCTCGGGCATCCGTCAAAGCTTCGAGGTTTGAGGGCCTGCGGGCAACCCTGCAATGACTCAACGTCATGCATAGGTAATGCCTTAGTATCTCTGCGTGGCCGCTGGGGGTGGCCGCGAGCGGCGCGCAGCACCTGAGCCAGTTCACGAGCTAGCGAGGAGGAGCCAGTGGCCAGGCAGTTCTACACCGCAAGCGAGGCCGCCCACCGGCTGGGAATAAGCCTCGACACGCTCCGCCGCTGGGATCGCAACGGGCGCATCAAGACGACGCGCGACAGCGGCAACCGGCGGCTGGTGCCGGCGAAGGAGATCGAGCGCCTTCGCGGCAAGCAGAGCGGAGATCACCTCAGCGCCCGGAACCGGCTTTCCGGGATCGTGAGCGAGGTCAAGGTCGACGGCCTCGTCGCACAGGTGGAGCTCCTCGTCACCGATCCGGTCCGGATCGTCGCGATCGTGACCGCCGACGCCGTCGAGGAGCTTGGCCTCCAGAACGGAGAGCCGGCAACCGCGGTCGTGAAGGCCACCTCGGTCATGGTGGAGCACGCATGAAGACCGTCGTCGCCGGCGCCGTCATCGTCACCGTGCTCGCAAGCGGTGGGGTCGCGAACGGGGGCTCCAAGGCAACCGTCTCCGTGTACGCAGCCGCCTCACTCGCCGACGCCTTCCCGAAGATCGCTCCGGGAGCGAAGTACTCGTTCGCCGGCTCCAACACGTTGGCCGCGCAGATCCGACAAGGCGCACCGGCGGACGTCTTCGCGTCGGCGAACATGACCCTTCCCGCGCAGCTGTACCGCGACGAGCTCTGCTCGAGGCCCGTCGTGTTCACGCGGAACGGGCTCGCGGTGATCGTCCCGAAGTCGAACCCGGCCGGTATTCGCAGCGTCTACGACCTCCGCAAACACGGGATCAGGCTCGTGGTCGCGAGCCCGACCGTGCCCGTCGGGTCCTACACGCTCCAGGTGCTGAGGAAGATGAAGCTGACGAGCGCGCTGGCGAACGTCGTCAGCCGCGAGACCGACGTCCGTGAAGTGCTGGCCAAGATCGCGCTCGGGGAAGGTGACGCCGGTTTCGTCTACTCGACGGACGCCAAGACGGTGCCGGGGAAGGTCCGCACGCTCGAAATCCCTGCCTGGGCGCAGCCGAAGGTGCAGTACGGGATCTGCGTCGTCTCCGCAAGCTCGAACAAGGCGGCGGCCCGAGCGTTCGTGAAGCGGGTAACGGGACGTACGGGCCAGAAGATCCTGATCAGGCACGGCTTTCTGCCGCGCGTGAAGCCGAAGGCACGGCACTAGCCACCGATGCGCAGGGCAGCCTGGGCTGGCCTTGTCTTCGTCGCAGCCGCGGTGGGGCTCGGCTTCCTGGCGCTGCCGATCGTGGCGCTCTTCACCCGCGTTCCCCCCGGCGACCTGATTCGCCTGCTCGGCAATCCCGTCGTCCGCGACGCGATCGTCGTCAGCCTGAGGACGACGCTGATCGCGCAGGTGCTGATCCTCATCTTCGGCACGCCGCTCGCGTACCTCCTCGCGACGCGTCGCTTCCCCGGTCGTGCGGTCCTCGTGACGTTGGTCGAGCTCCCGCTCGTGCTGCCGCCCGCCGTCGCGGGCATCGGCCTGCTCGCCGCGCTCGGCCGCTTCGGGTTGCTCGGCTCGACGCTGGACGCCTTCGGCGTACACGTCGGCTTCACGCAAACGGCCGTCGTCCTGGCGATCGCATTCGTCGCAGGGCCGTTCTACGTCCGGACGGCGATAGCGTCGTTCGAGGGCGTGGATCCCAACCTGGTCGCGGCCTCCCGGACGCTCGGGGCCGGACCGGCACGAACCTTCTTCCGCGTGGCGCTCCCGCTGGCGGGCAGCGGACTCGCCGCCGGAGAAGCGCTGGCGTTCGCGCGCGGGCTTGGCGAGTTCGGCGCGACGATCATGTTCGCCGGCAGCCTTCAGGGGGTCACCCAGACGCTGCCGCTCGCGATCTACGCACAGTTCGAAGCCGACTTCGACGTCGCGGTTGCGATGGGCGCCCTTCTGGTCGTCGTCAGCTTCGCACTCCTCCTCTCGCTGAAGCTGGTCTTCGCATGGCAACCCTCTCAGCGGATTTCGCACTCGGTCTTCGCTCGTACGAGCTGAGGCTCGCGCTCGAGGTCGAGCGCGTCGTCGCACTCGTCGGCCCGTCGGGTGCCGGCAAGACCACGGTCCTCGGCGTGATCGCCGGCCTGATCCGTCCCGACTCGGGTCGAGTGGCGCTCGACGGCGAGGTCTGGCTCGACGTCGAGCGTGGCCTGAACCAAGACCCGGAGGAACGCCGGGTTGGGCTCGTGTTCCAGGAGTACGCCCTCTTCCCGCACCTGAGCGTCCGGCAGAACGTCGCCTACTCCCGGAACGGGCGCATCGACGAGCTGCTCGAGCGGTTTCGGATCTCACACCTCGCGAAAGAGCGACCCGGCTCGCTGTCGGGCGGCGAGCGCCAGCGAGTCGCGCTCGCCCGCGCGCTCGCGCGCGATCCCGGCGTGCTGCTCCTCGACGAACCGCTCGCCGCTCTCGATGCGCACACCAAGGCGGCCGTGCGCGCCGAGCTGCAGCAGCTCCTGCAGAGCCTCGAGTTGCCCACCTTGATCGTGACGCACGACTACGAGGACGCGATCGCGCTCGCAGACACTGTGGGAGTCCTCGTGGACGGCCGGCTGCGGCAGGTCGGGTCTCCGGACGAGCTGATCGCCCGCCCCCGCGACCCGTTCGTCGCCTCGTTCACGGGGGCGAACCTCCTGCACGGACGGGTGCAGGGCCCGGCGGACACCGACGGCCTGACCACGGTTCGCCTCGAGGGCGGCGACCTCGTCTACTCGACGGACGCCGCCGACGGGGAGGTCGGGGTGGTGGTTCATCCCTGGGACGTCTCGCTCGGTCAGGTGCCGGCGGAGGGATCGGCGCTGAATCTCCTCAGCGGCGACGTGGCCTCGGTCGTGCAGGTCGGGAACCGGATGCGCGTTCGAATCGGCCCGCTGACCGCGGAAGTCACAGCGGCCTCGGTCGAGCGGCTGGGATTGGAGCCCGGACGGACCGCGTTCGCTTCGTTCAAGGCGACCGCGACGCGCCTCGTGCCGCTCTCCTAGGCCGGCGCGCCTACGGCGGCGGCAGGTAGCCGGCGCCGGCCGAGGGAAAGCCTTCCTCGGGGTACTCGTCCCGGATCCTGCGCTTGTGCGAGCCGCGATCGTCGGCCTCGCCGCGCTCCAGCGCCTCGAGGTCTTCCTTGGCCTCGCGCTCGTGCTCTTCCCGTCTCGCCGCCCGTCGTCCCCAGACCTTGTCCCAGAACCTCATCGCACGGCAAGCATACGACCGGCGATCGACGGTCGACAAGACACCGCAAGGTCGCGCTCTAGGCCTCCAACAGCCGTTCGAAGAAGGAGCGGTACCGCGTCAGCGTGACCCGGAGATCCTCGGTCGAGACGTCGTCGTCGCTGTCCCACTGCGACTCGAGCCGACCACGCTCCTCGCTGAACTGCGCGGCGAGGCGTTGCATCAGGTCGGCGACCAGATGGTCGGCCCGCTCGACCATCTCCCGCGGATCGTCCACGAAGCCGGCCTGGATCTCGCTCCACCGGCCGCGGAACTGCTCACCTTCCTCG
Organism: Gaiellaceae bacterium; assembly: GCA_036265535.1. Lineage (GTDB taxonomy): Bacteria > Actinomycetota > Thermoleophilia > Gaiellales > Gaiellaceae > AC-32. The sequence continues at coordinate 20,142 of DATAOV010000016.1, forward strand.
GCGGGGAAGAGCGGCATCGACGACGCGCGGTCGGCATCGGAGCCGTTCTCGCCGCGAGTCTGCTCTCGCATCGCCGTGGCCACGTCGGTCCTCTCTTCGGGCTCATGTGCTGTCGACTCTCGCTGCTGCTCCTCGGATGCGCTTTCCGCAGGCATCCGCCCGGCCAGGTCGTCGGTGGTCAGCTCGTCGCGTCGCTCGCTCATGTCCGTCCTTTCTGCCTGTCTCAGCGGGTGGTCGTTGTCTTGCGGCGGGACTTCCGCCGGCGAGTGGTGGCCTTCCGCGTCGCCTGGCCACCGTTGGTCGGCCGACTCTGGGTCGTACCCGACGTCTGCTGAACACGATTCATCAGATCCTCCGGCAGCTCGGAAGCGCGCTCCTTCGCCTGGCTCATGACCTTCTTGGCGTTGCGCTTGAAGCTGCCGCTCGCCCCGAGCGCGTAGAGACCCGCACCGGCGGCGGGAAGGATGAGCCAGCGCGCCCCCACGCTCTTGCGGTTGCCCTTGCCCTGAGCGGCCTCCGTGATGTCCGCGAACCGCTCCGCCAGGTCGATTACCTGCTCTGAAAACTTGTTCATGTCGGCCATTTCAACCCCCGTTCCGTTCACTTCAGGTGTGTGAGTTGTCTCTGCTTCCCGTGGCCGTGAGTCTCAAACGCCAACAGGCGACACGTCCGATTCGACTTCGCACAATCTGCTGGTGCTTGGTGCGGAACTGCACGAAGAGGAGGTCGAGTCTCTGGTACTGGGAGTTCGGTCGCGGCGGCCCCCGTACGCCGGCTGGAGGCCGACGCGCCGGCCCCGACTTTCAGTTTCCGCAGATGGAGAACCCGCAGCTCGCCGAGCCGGGCTGGAGCGCCCACCTCCTCGACTACGTCTACGTCTCGTTCACGAACTCGATCGCCTTCTCGCCCACCGACGCCATGCCGCTCACTCGCCGCGCGAAGCTGCTGATGCTGTCGGAGTCGACGGTGTCCTCGGTGACGGTGCTCCTCGTCGCAGCTCGCGCCGTCAACATCTTCAAGTAGCGCTACACCGTCTCGACGCCCTTCACGACGAGCCGGACGCCGAAGCCGCCAGCCGAGCTCGCTAATTCGTGGACGGAACGGCGCGCTTGGGCCCGAGCGCTGCTCCCTGCGGCCCGCCCCGCGGACCCTGAACGCCCTCGATATCGCGCATTCCCGGCAAGAACAGGGCGGCGAGCGTGATGGCCGCTCCGAGCACTCCGGCCCCGACGAGGGTCGCCCGCACTCCGAGGACCCCGGCGACCGGGGCCGTGAGCGCGAACGAGATCGGGAGCAGACCGATCGAGATCAGCCAGTCGAGGCTCGAGACGCGGCCGAGCATCGCGCTCGGCACGTGGTGCTGCTTGACGGTTGCCCACACGATCGTGCCGGCGGTCTCGAGCGCGTTGAAAAGCAGGCACGCGAGCATCAACTGCCAGGCGGCGGTGGCGAGCCCATAGCCGGCGACCGCCAGCGTCGCCACCGTCCAGGTGCCGTACATGACCGTGACGTCCCGGCGGGGATGACCCCGGTGACCCATCCAGAGTGCGGCTCCCACGGCCCCGAGCCCTCCTGCGGCAAAGACCAGTCCGAGCGTGCCCGCCGATGCGTGCAGCTCGTTCTTCACGAGGTACGGAAGGAGCACCTCGCTCGGGCCGAGGAAGACGAGGTAGGCCGCCGCCGCGGCGACGAGGGTCCCCCACAGCCAGACGCGCCGGCGGATGAACGCGAGGCCTTCCCGGACTGCGCCTGCGTGCGAGACGGACGGCGCCGTCGTTGCAGGTCGCGTCGACCGCATCGCGAGCACGGCGATCCCCGAGGCGGCGAACGAGGCGGCGTCGACGGCGAAGGCCAGGCCGGCGCCGGCGGCGACCAGCAGGCCCCCTAGCAGCGGACCCGCAAGGCGGAGCGCGATCGGCCGAACGAACTGGTCGAGCGAGTTCGCTGCAGCAAGGTCTTGTGTCGGCAGCAGGTCGGGAACGATGGCCTCGAACGCCGGCGTGAAGAACGCGGTGCCCGCGCCGTAGAGGGCGACGAGAACGACCAGCTCCCAGAGACGCAGCGCACCGGCGAAGACGAGCACGGCGAGGCAGGCGACAGAAGCCGCGCGAACGGCGTCTGCCGCGAGCATCAGGCGCCTGCGATCGTGGCGATCGCTGAGCACGCCGCCGACGAGCAGGAAGACGACAGTCGGTACCGTCATGGCGATCCCGACGATCGAGAGCGCTGCCGGAGCGTTCCAGAGGGCGTAGGTCTCCCACGCGATCGCGATCAGGAAGATGCCGTCGCCGAGCAGCGAGACGGCCATTCCGGCCCAGAGGATGCGGAAGTCGCGATGGCGCAGAGGCGCCAGCAGCCCTCCCCTGGCGAACCCGCCCGGGCGGTCGAGCGCCTCGTGACTATGCTGCATTGGACGCCGGGTCGGCGTCGGCTGCGGCCCACTCCGGCCGCCCCGCGAGGAACTTCAAGAGCTCTGGCGGCCCCATCGGGCGGGCGAAGAGGAAGCCCTGTCCGAGCTCGCAGCCGAGATCGTGCAGTGACCGCTCCTGCTCGGGAAGCTCGATCCCCTCGGCGACCACCTCGAGCTCGAGGCTTGCTCCGAGCGCGATGATCGCCGACTGCAGCGCGACGTTCTCGCCGGCACCGACGAACGACCGGTCCATCTTGAGGATGTCGACCGGGAACCGGCTCAGGTAGCTAAGGGACGAGTAACCGGTACCGAAGTCGTCCATGGCGAGCCGGACTCCAAGGTCCTTCAGCTCGCAGAGCCGCTGCACCGCGAAGTCCGTGTCGGCCATCATCACCGACTCGGTGATCTCGAGCACGAGGGCGCTCGGCGTCAAGCCGCTCTTCTCGAGCGCGCCGCGGACGTCGGCGACGATCGACTCGGACTGGAGCTGGCGTACCGACAGGTTGACGCTCATCGCAAGGGGCTGGGGACGCGGGAACCGTCGGTGGAGGAGCACGCCCTCGGCGCAGGCCGTCTCCAATACCCAACGACCCATCGGGATGATCAGGCCGGTCTCCTCGGCGAGCGGAATGAACTGGTTCGGCGGGATCGTGCCTCGAGTTGGGTGCTTCCAGCGCAGAAGCGCCTCCACGCCGAGGATCTCGTGGCCCTCCAGCCGGACGACCGGCTGGTAGTGAAGCTCCAGCTGGTCTTCGTCGATCGCGCGCTGCAGCTCCGACCGTAGCTCGAGCCGTTCCACGACCCGTTCGTGCATGGTCGGCTCGAAGACCCGGTAGCTGCCCTTGCTGTCGCGCTTCGCCATGTACATGGCGACGTCCGCGTTCCGCAGCAGCTCGGCGGCTTCGGGGCTCTCATTCTCCCGATCGACGAGGCAGATGCCGATACTCGCCCGCGGGAAGACCTGTTTGCCGTCGATCTCCAGAGGGATCTCGAGCGCATGGAGGATCCTGGCGGCTGCATCCGCGGCCTGCGCAGAGTCGTTCACGCTTTCGAGGAGCACCGCGAACTCGTCGCCGCCGAAGCGGGCGACGGTGTCCGTCGGGCGCACCGCGATCCGGAGGCGACGGGCCACCTCCTGGAGGACGTGGTCGCCGGCGGCGTGGCCGAGGCTGTCGTTGACCGTCTTGAAGTCGTCGAGGTCGATGAAGACGATCGCGATGTCCGGGAACCCGCGCTGTGAGCGCATGAGCGCGTGCTCGACACGGTCCGAGAACAGCGCTCGGTTCGCGAGGTTCGTCACCGGGTCGTGGAAGGCCTGATGGGCCAGCTGCTCCTCGAAGGCCTTGCGCTCGCTGACGTCGCGGCCGTTGAGAACGATGCCGCGGACGTGCTCGTCCTGGAGCAGATCCGTGTGCTGCACCTCGAACCGCAGGGACGTTCCGTCGCGGTGCACAAGGGAGCACTCGAAGGTGTGCGCATCGGTGCTGCCGCCGCCGCCGTCCCCGGCGACGAGCTGGTCGAGGCGCGACCGGTCCGCTTCGCTCAGGAGCCAGCCGAAGCGCGTTCCCTCCACCTCTTCTGCTCGGTAGCCGAGCACGCGCTCGATCGAGGGGCTCTGGTAGGTGACGATTCCGTTCGCGTCGAGGACCGTGATCAGGTCGCTTGAATGGGCGACGAGCGAGCGGAAGCGAGCCTCACTCTGCCTACGGTGCAGGTCCTCCGCGAGTGACGCGCCCTCGACGGCGAGCGAGACCTGCAGCCCCAGCGCCTCGAACGAGCGCGCCACCTCGACCCGCACCTCGTGGGTCGAAGACACGACCAGCAGGCCGCGAACTTCCGACTGGATGGAGAGCGGAACGATCAGGACGGTGTGGCCTCCGTCGAGCCGCAGGTCGCTCCTGGCTTGTCGGGGCAGCTCGGCGTAGGGGATTCGATCGGCGGTCGAGTGCTCGCGCAGCCAGTCGAAGGTGGGCTCCGACAGGCTCCACACCTCTTCGTCGGACGAGCCGACGACGGCAGGGCCTGTCTCTCCGAGGAGCGCGAGTCGTACCGTCGACTGGTCGCCGAGGAGGCTGCGCACGCCGGAAATCGCGGCCTCGTAGATCTGCTCATGGCCCGCGGCGCCGACGAGATCGACACCCGCACTCCGCAGCGTTCGCTCGCGGTCGACGATGCGTTCCTCCTGGCGGACGAGTCCTGCCATCCTGGTGACGACCAGCAGGAAGAGCAGGGCCGACGCGACGATGAGTACGAGCACGTCGGCGTTGTCGATCGACTGGAAGAAGCGAATGGACGGCGAGATGAGGCAGGCTGCGCCGAGCAGGGCGAGCCGAACCGAGGTCAGCCGTGCGCGCGAGTCGGTTGCCGGCTCCTCCAGCACCCGCATCGAGGGATGCAGTGCAGCGGCGCCCCAGAGCAGGTAGTAGAGGATCCAGCCTGCGTCGTAGATCAGCTGGCTGTGGGAGTACGTGTCCTTGAGGATGGCGTAGTTGTAGGCGGAGTCCGTTGCCAGCAGGCAGATGATGCTGCTGACGAGGAAGTAGAACGCCGGCGCGCGCCTGCCCGCGTCGACCGCCAGGCGGATGGCCGCGGCGAGCAACAGGACGTCCCCGAGCGGGTACGCGACCGACACTGCCTTGGCGGGCCAGGAGAGCCCGGAGAGGTGGATGTTCGGTGCGATCAGGAAGACCCAGGAGATGAGGCCGATGCCGATCGTCAGGATCGCCGCGTCGATCAGGGCCGCGGGATCGCGGCGCGGGTTCCGCCGCCTGACGAGCACGAGCATCCCCGCCATCAGCGCCGGGTAGACCATCAGGTAGAAGGCGTCGCCGATCGACGGGAATGAGGCGTTGGGATAGGTGTAGGTGTAGAGGTCGCCGCTGAAGAAGAGGAACTGCCCCACGACGAACAGCCACCAGGCGGCGCGCGCCTTCGGCCGGTGGATCCGGATGCCCGCGACGATGGCCGCGACTCCGGAGAACCCGAGGACGTTGATCAGGGGGCCACTACCCTTGAGCGGCGGCACGAAGAGGTAGAGCGCGGCCAGCACTCCGGTCACGGCCAGGTACCAGGCCCACGCAGAGTTGCGCCAGTTGCCGCAGAGTGCGCGCATCAGGCCGCTCGCTTTTTCCCGCTGCTGGAAGGCTGGAGGTCGAAGCCGTTCGCGAGCCGGCCGAGCACGTCGACCAGCCGCTCGATCTCGGCGTTGCTGTTCGCTGCGGTGACCTGGACGCGGAAGCCGACCTCGTCCCTCGGCACGAGCGGATAGGCGGCCAGGGTCACGTAGATGCCGTTCTCGAACAGGAACCTCCCGACGGCGTCGATGTCTTCATGACGGGCGAGCGGGACCTCGATGATCGGGAAGCCGGAGCGGTTCGGCGTGTGCGCGCCGAGGCGGTCGAGGCACTCGAGGACGACATCCGTCTTGCGCCAGAGATCGGCGCGGATCGCGTCACCGCGCGCGTCGTTGACCGCGAGGCCTGCGATCGTGGTTGCGAGCGACGCGACCGGAGAGGGCCCCGAGTAGAGATACGGCGGCGCAGCGGTCTTGAGCAGCCGCTTCAGCTCCGGCGGGCAGGCGAGGAACGCGGCGAGCGACGAGTAGGACTTCGAAAGGCCGGCGACCAGCACGACGTGGTCGTAGCTCTCCCCCACATGCCGGACGATGCTGTTGCCTCGCATGCCGTACGGGCTGGTCTCGTCTGGCGTGCGCTCGCCGATCACGCCGAAGCCGTGTGCGTCGTCGACGTAGAGCAGCGCGTCGTACTTGCGCGCGAGCCGAGCGAAGCCTTCGACGTCGGCGGCGTTCCCGGTCATGCTGTTCACGCCGTCGATGCAGATCAGCCGCGGGGCCGGGTTGTCCTCCTTCAGCAGGCGCTCGAGATCCTCGACGTCCTCGAAGCCGAACTTCTTGACCGTGGCCCCGCGGGCGGCCGCCAGCTGGCAGCCTTCGTAGATCGTCTTGTGGGCGCGCTTCTCGAGGAAGATTGTGCCGCCACCTGCAAGGACGGGGATCACCGACATGTGAATCAGCGTGATCGTGGGAAGGACCAGCGCGTCTTCGCAGCCGAGCAGCTCACAAAGCTTCTTCTCGATGCGCTCGTAGAGCACGGGGCTGCCCAGGAGGCGCGACCAGCTCGGGTGGGTTCCCCAGCGCGCGAGATACTCCGGAACGGCGTCGATGATCTCCCGGTCGAGGTCGAAACCGAGGTAGTTGCAAGAGGCGAAGTCGGCGAGCCACTGGTCGCCGATGCGAATCATCCGGCCGTCGATCTCGTCGATCACGGCGTCGGTCATCGGGTTGGAGCGCCCGAGCTCGGCGAGATCGCTGCATGCGTCAAGCCAGCGGTCGATCCAGCGCTCGGCCGCACGGGGGCCGTCTGAGACGCCAACCCTCATGGGCGGAGCATCGGCCCGAACGCCCGGAATCTTTAGCGCGCGGCTTGGTTAGGCGGTTTTCCGCGTGTCCGCGGGGCGGCGAATCGATGCGATGCTTCCGAAGGTGGGCCCGCCTGGATTCGAACCAGGGACCAACGGATTATGAGTCCGCTGCTCTGACCAGCTGAGCTACGGGCCCGCGTCCGGCGAGGGTATCTCGGAAACCACCTCCGCGGGATTGGCGTATGCTTGCGCGCCATGAAAAGGCTTCTGCTCCTGATCCCCTTTGCGTTGCTTTTCGCCGGCTGCGGCGGCACGAGCGGCGGCACCGGCAACCCCAACCAGGGGCACCTCGGCGAGACGGCGGGCGTCATCGGCATGAAGGTGACGATCATCCTCAAGGACTTCACGATCACACCCCAGAGCATCACGCTGCCGAAGACCGGCTCCTACACCTTCGAGCTCCACAACGAAGGCGCACAGACCCACAGCCTCGAGATCGAGGGCAACGGCGTCGAGAAGAAGGGGCCGGAGATCACCTTCGGCGAGAAGGGCTCTTTCACAGTCGACCTCGGGAAATCCGGCAAGTACGAGATGTACTGCCCGGTCGACGGCCACAAAGGCCTCGGCATGACGGGCACCATCACCGTCGGCTGACGGTTCGGCTCGACTCCGCGCCGCGGAACCCTCACAATAGAGCCGCCCGCGCTCCCGCGGCCGTCAACCAAGGAGGGTGGCAACGGTGAAGGTCTTCCAGCACGAGCGGCAGCTCCGCACCACCGGCGGCCTGGCCGTACGGGACATCACCGAAGAGGTGACCGACGCCGTCCGCGAGAGCGGTGTCGTGGACGGGATCGCCTGCGTCTACTCACCCCACACGACGTGCTGCGTGCGGGTGAACGAGTTCGAGAGCGGCTTCCTGGAGGACTTCGCCAATATGCTCAAGCGCCTCGTCCCCAGCGAGACCTACTACGCGCACGACGACTGGGACCGGCGCACCGAGAACATCTGCCCGGAGGACATGGACTTCGGGAACGGGCACTCGCACTGCATGGCCATGCTCCTCGGCACCGCGGGCGAGTCGATCCCCGTTCGCGACGGCGAGCTGTCGCTCGGCACATGGCAGCGCGTGCTCTTCCTCGAGCTCGACCGCGAGCGCGACCGGCGCTGGATCGTCCAGGTCGTCGGCAACTAGAACCGCCGCCCTCGTTCGCGGCCATCCCGGGGACGATCGAGCGGCTGCTCACCGGCTCGACCAACGGTACGTCGCTTCCGTTCGACGGACTGCCTGCACGCGCCGATCGCGTCCTCTTCGTCTACCTCGACGCTTTCGCGTGGCGGTTCTTCGAGCGGCACAGGCGGCA
>DATAOV010000017.1:0-28656 GCA_036265535.1 Gaiellaceae bacterium
GTTCGTGATCTTCAACACCCTCTCGATCACGATCGCCCAGCGGACGCGCGAGCTCGCCACGCTCCGCACGCTCGGCGCCAGCCGGCGGCAGGTGCTGCGCTCGGTGATCGTCGAGTCGCTCGCGATCGGCGTGCTCGCCTCGCTGATCGGGATCGCGGCGGGAATCGGCCTCGCCCGCGGGCTGACGGCGCTCTTCGACGTCATGGGCCTCTCGCTGCCGCAGAGCTCGCCGGTCTACGCGACCAGGACCTTCGTGGTCGCGCTCCTGCTCGGCGTCCTCGTCACGCTCTTCGCGGGCCTCTGGCCGGCGGTGCGCGCCACACGCGTGCCCCCCATCGCGGCCGTGCGCGAGGGAGCGGTGCTCGAACGGCGCAAGCGGCTCGGGCCGATCGCAGGGGCCGTGCTGTTCGGGATCGCGACGGCGCTGATCGCGTACGCAACTCTCGGCGGGAACCTCGGCGCCGGCAAGAGCCTGCTCGCGCTGGCGGCCGGCACCCTGATCGGCCTGCTGGGCGTGGCCGGCTTCGCACCCGCGCTCGTCTCCGGCCTCGCGAAGCTCGTTGGCTTCCCGGCCCGATCGCTAGGCGGACCCGCCGGCCAGCTGGCCTCGAGCAACGCGGTCCGCAACCCAGCCCGCACGGCCTCGACCGCCGCTGCGCTGATGATCGGCCTCGCGCTGGTCTCGTTCGTGGCCGTGCTCGGCAAGGGCCTCCACGGCTCGGTCGACAGGGCGCTGCACGAGCAGGTCAGCGCGGACTGGGTGATCAGCTCGAAGAACGGCTGGTCGGCCTTCACGGCGGCGGCAGGCGCCGCGGCCGAGAAGACGCCTGGAATCACCCGCTCGACGAGCATCCGCTCCGATCGCGGCCGCGTCAAGAACGCGAACGCGACGGTCAACGGCGTCGACCCGACAACTGTTTCCGGGCTCTACAACTTCACCTGGAAGCAGGGCTCGTCGAACGCCAGCCTCGCCAGGCTGGGCGACAGCGGCGCCTTGGTGAAGCGCTCGTTCGCCAACGAGCACGACCTGCAGCTGGGCCACGCGTTCACCCTGCGGACACCCGCCGGGAAGCCGCTGCACCTGACCGTGGTCGGCGTCTTCCAGCCGCCGCGGCTGTACGAGCTCTTGGGCGGAATCGTCATCTCCCAGCAGGCGTTCGACCGCAACTTCGCGCGGCCGGGCAATCAGTTGACGCTGATCGACGGCAACGTCTCCAGGCCGGGGCTCGAGCGGTCGCTGGCCTCGTTCCCGGACACGCAGATCGAGACCGAGGCGGAGTTCGTGAAGAGCCAGTCGTCTTGGATCTCGACGATGACGAACCTGCTCTACGTGCTGCTGGCGCTGTCGGTGGTCGTGAGCCTGTTCGGGATGGTCAACACGCTCGTCCTCTCGGTCTTCGAGCGGACGCGCGAGCTCGGGATGCTGCGCGCGGTCGGACTGACGCGGCGGCAGACCCGGCGGATGGTGCGCCACGAGAGCGTGATCACAGCGCTGATCGGCGCTGCGCTCGGGCTGCCGCTGGGGATCCTGCTGGCGGCGGCGGTTACCCACGCGGTCGGCAAGTACGGCGTCGCGTTCTCGTTCCCGGTCGTCTCGATCATCGCCTTCACGGTGACGGCGATCCTGGCCGGGATCCTGGCGGCGGTTGCTCCGGCGCGCCGGGCCTCCAGGCTCGACGTGCTCTCGGCACTGCAGTACGAATAGCCACGAGTTGGTGGACAAGGATGAGGGCGGCTCGGCGGCCGCCCTCGTCTGGCTTTATCGTCCGCGCGTGGCGACGGTGGTCGTGGGAACGGGGTTTGCCGGGGCGCTCCACGTGGACGCCCTGCGGCGTCTCGACATCGAGGTGGCCGCCGCCTTCCGTTCCTCAGGGGACTTCGAGGCAGCGCTCGCGGACCCCGCCGTGAACTTCGTCCACCTGGCGACGCCGAACCACCTCCACTTCCAGCAAAGCCAGGGCCGCAAGAATTCGTTGTCGTTCCAGATCGACGCCTCGGCGGGCTCGCTTGCCTGGAACTCCGAGCGTCCCGACGAGCTCTGGCTCGTGCACCGCGAGCGCGCGGATGAGGTGCTGCCGCGCGAGCGGGGCTTCTTGCCGCCGGGTCACGTCGAGGGGGAACGCCGACACGTTCAGGCATTGCTTCGAGGCGGTCTACGGCGGCGGCGAGTACCCGACCTTCGCCGACGGGCATGCCGAGATGCTGGTCGGCGACGCGATCGCCGAGAGCCATCGAGAGCGTCGGTGGGTCGTTGTAGGATCGTGAGACGGATTGATCGACGGGAGGAGCCACATGAACGTGATCGCCGGGATCGACGCAGCGAGAGAGCGCTGGAATGTCCTCGAGCATCCCTTCTACACCCGCTGGGAGAAGGGCGAGCTGACCCACGACGAGCTGGCCCGTTACGCAGGCGAGTACCGGCACGCCGTCGTCGCCCTCGCGCGCGCCGCGCGGACCGCCGGCCTGCACGCCGACGAGGAGGCCGAGCACATCGCCCTCTGGGACGACTTCGCCTCCGCGCTCGGGACCGAGCCCGCCGAGCCGCTCCCCGAGACGCGCTGCTGCGCGTCGGCCTGGGCGGCCGCGGACGACGAGGTCGGCGCCGCCGCGATCCTCTACGCGATCGAGTCGGGCCAGCCCGCGATCTCCGAGACGAAGCTCCGTGGGCTCGTTGAGCACTACGCCTTCACCGAAAGCTCGGAGGCGGTCGCGTACTTCATCCTCCACGGCGAACGCGACCACGAGCATGCAGCCGAGGCGCGCGCACGGCTGGAGGAGCGCGAGGACGCACGCCTGGTCGGCCTCGCCGAGGCGGCGCTCGCCGCCAACTGGGCGCTTCTCGACGGCGTTTCGACTGCCGCCTAGCTCACGGCGCGAGCCGGAACGGCGGGTACTCGTCCGTCACGAGGACGAACGCGTACGCGATCACGCGATTCCCCCAGCGGAGCACCCCGAGGACGAAGTCGAACAGCCCCCGCGGGTAGCGACCGGTGAAGAGGATCGCGAACCACGCGATGATCACGACCACGATCGCCGCGAGCCAGAGGAAGAGCAGCACGATGTAGTGCGGGATCGCGAGCAGCCACTTCACGAGCGGCAACCAGCGGTTCAGGTCGCGCTGCGCATCCGGATACGGAAAGTCGAGCTGCACCGACTGGCGCTCGTCGGTCGAGGGATACCGGTCGTCCATCAAGGCGAGAAAAGCGGCGATCCGGTTCTCGAACCGCATGACTTCCAGATTCCAGTCGAACCACCAGCGCGGGTACTTCTGCCGGAACAGGATCATCAGCAGCGGCCCCAGAACTAGGATCGCGGCCGCGCCGCCTCCGCCCCACGCCCACTGGTCGCCGCCGTAGTTGTAGCTGCCGCCCTCGTGGCCCAGTGTCGCGGCGACGATCAGGATCGGGATCGCCACGATCAACCGGAACGCGGTCGTCAGCCGGTTGAGCTGGCGATCGGGGTAGTCGACCGAGAACTCGACCGGGTAGCCGCTCGCGGTGCCTGCCTCCATCGGGAACCTCCTATTCGATGTCGTCGGTGCCGAGCGGGCGCTGCTGCTGGAGGACCTCCCGCGCCTCGGCGAGGTTCTCCTCGTGCACGACGATCTCGCGCGGGCCGCCGATGACGGACATCCCATCACCGACACCCGCGGCGTAGTTCGTCGGCTGCTGGATGCAGGGGATCCCCGCGCTGCGCAGGAATGAGCAGATCAGCTCGGCCTCCGGCTCGGAGCCGACCACCTCCAACACGACGAGCTCGGCCACGACGTGAAGCTTAGAGCCGCCCGGCCTCGATGATGCGCTCGAGGAACTGTTGCGTCCGCGGCTCCCTGGGGTCGGAGAAGATCTCGTCGGGCGGCCCCTGCTCCAGAATCCGGCCCGCGTCGAGGAAGCACACGCGGCTGGCGATGTCGCGCGCGAAGCTCATCTCGTGCGTCGCGATCAGCATGGTCATGCCGCCCTCGGCGAGTTCGCGGATCACGTTCAGCACTTCGGCCACGAGCTCCGGATCGAGCGCGCTCGTCACCTCGTCGAGCAGCATCAGCTCCGGCCGCATGGCGAGGGCCCGCACGATCGCCACGCGCTGTTGCTGGCCGCCCGAGAGCCGGTCGGGGTACTCGTCCCGCCGGTCGGCGAGCCCGAACCGCCCGAGCAGCGCGGTCGCCTGCGACTCGGCCTCTTCCCGCGAGAGACCCAGCACCCGTCGCGGCGCGAGCGTGACGTTGCGGAGCACGCTCATGTGCGGGAAGAGGTTGTAGGACTGGAAGACGATTCCGATCCGGCGGCGAACCTCGTTCACCTTGACGCCGTTCGCCGTGATCTCCTCACCGAGAAGGACGATCCTGCCCTCGTCGATCGGCTCGAGCAGGTTGACGCAGCGAAGCAGCGTGGACTTGCCCGAGCCGGAGGCGCCGATCAGGCAGACGACCTCGTGCTCGGCCAGGTCGAGGTCGATGCCCTTGAGGACCTCGTTCTTGCCGAAAGACTTGCGCACGCCTTCTAGGCGCAGTGCCTGGCCGTTCGCGCTCACGCCGCACCCGCGAGCTGGCGCCTGCGGTCGCGCGCGATCAGCCAGTCGGTCAGGCGCGCCAGTGGGATTGTGAGGAGCACGAACAGCAGGGCCGTGCACAGGTACGGCGTGTAGTTGAACGTCGCGGCGACGTCGATCTGCGACTGCCGAAAGGCCTCGATCGGCCCGATCAGCGCGACGAGGGCCGTGTCTTTCTGCAGCCCGATGAAGTCGTTCAGGAGCGGCGGGATGACGCGGCGGACGGCCTGCGGGATGATCACGAAGCGCAGCGTCTGCGGCCGCGAGAGCCCGAGCGAGCGCGCCGCCGCCTCCTGGCTCTGGTGGACGGACTCGATCCCGGCGCGGTAGACCTCGGCGACGTACGCCGAGTAGACGAGCACGAGCGAGACGATGCCCCAGAACAACGGCGTGAAGCGCTCCAGCCACGAGAGCTGCAGGGCCGGCGCGCCGAAGCCGAGGATGTAGATGACGAGGATCGTGGGGACGCCGCGGAAGAGATCCGTGTAGATCACGGCGAGCGCGCGGATCGGGAAGAAGATCGGGCCGGGCAGGCCGCGCAGGACGGCAATCAGGAGCGCGAAGACGAGAATCACCGCCTCGGCAATCAGGAAGATCCGGATGTTGAGCAAGAAGGCGCGCGCGATCTCCGGGAACGAGTCGACGAAGATCTCGCGGTTGAAGAACGCCTTCTTCACCGCCGGCCACCCGGGCGAGGTGACCACGACCGCGACGACGATCGCCGCGAAGACGAGGGTGCTGGCGAGCGCGATCCAGACGCTGCCCTGACCGCTGCCCTTCAGGTCGCCCAGGATCCTCGAGCGGCGGCCGGGATCCGCGCCGACGCTCACTCGGCTGGCGCTACTTCAGGACCGGGGCGGCGCCGACGGACGAGATCCACTTGTCCTGCAGCTGGTTGAGCGTGCCGTTGGCCTTGAGCTCCGAGAGCGCCTTGTTCACGCAGGTGACGAGGTCGTTGCCCTTCGCGAAGACCATCCCGAAGTGGTCCCCGCCGCCAATGGCCGGGAACCGGCCGACGACGACGCTGTTCGGCACCTCCTCGGCGCCCGTGATGATGAACGCCGTCGGCAGGTCGACCACGATCCCGTCGATGGCGTGCGTCTTCAGGCCCGAGTTGACGTCGTTCGAATTGTTGTAGACCGCCGGCTGCTTGTCCGGCTTGATGTTCTTGACGATGTAGTCGTAGCTCGTCGTCCCGATCTGCGCGCCCAGCTTGTACTTCTTCAGGTCGGCCAGGGTCTTCGCCTTCGTGATCGGCGTGCCCTTGATCGCGACGAGCGCCTGATTGGTGTTGTAGTAGGAGGCGCTGAAGGTGACGCTCTGCTCGCGCTGCGGGGTCACCGAGACCTGATTGATGTCGAAGTCGTAGGCGGCCTTTCCCGGCTTGAACAGCTGCTCGAACGGAACGACGACCCACTTGACCGCGCTTCGCTGGAAGCCGAGCTTCTTCGCGACCGCGTAGGCGACGGCGCTTTCGTAGCCCTTGCCCGTCGTCGGGTCGTTGAACTTCCACGTCGACCCCTTCGGGCTGCCGCCGCCGAACCACGGCGGGAAAGCCGGGTTGTCCGTCGCGACCGTGAGCTGACCCTTCTTGACGAGAGTGAGCTGGTCGGGGGTGCAGGAGCTCGCGGCCGTCGTGGTCGAAGACGAGCTCTTGTTCGACGAGCCGCACGCGGCGGCCAGGATGACGACGAGCGCGGCGGCCGCGACGAGCGCCGGCGCCCTCACGCGGCCACACGCGTGAATTGCGGGATGACGTCCTTGCCGTAGGCGGCGAGGGTCTCGTCCGCCCCCTCGGTCATCAGGTAGATGTCGAACTGGTCAACGCCGATCGACTCGAGCTCGCGCAGCTTCTCGGTCACCTGCTGCGTGTTGCCGAGGACGCAGAAGCGGTCGCAGATCTCATCCGTGACGAACTCGCCGTGCTTCGCACCGACGCGGCTGTGATCCTTGTAGTCGTAGAACTTCCGAGCCTTGACGAAGTCGGTCAGCGCGGTCGGGATCTCGTCCGAGTCAGCGCCGTACTTCTCGATCAGGTCCATGACGTGATTCGAGACCATCGCCGGGAACCAGCGCACCTGCTCCCGCGCCTCGGCGAGGTCGTCGGAGACGTGGCTCGGGGCGCAGACGATGCACTGGAGCGCGTCGGGATCTCGTCCCTCCGCCTCCGCAGCCTCGCGGGCGGTGGCCATGATCCACTGGACGATCTGCGGGTCGGCGAGCTGGATGATCACCCCGTCGCCCACGCGGCCGGCGACTCCGAGCGCCCTGGGCCCGTAGCCGGCGACGTGCATCGGCACGTCCGGCAGCTCGTCGCGCACCCACGTGAGCTCGAGCTCCTTGTCGTTCCAGTCGACCTTCCGGCCATTCATCAGGTCCTTGATCATCCGCAGGCGGCGCTCGAACTCATCGACCTTGACAGGCTTCAGGCCGACGACCCGGCGCGACGAGTCGCCGCGGCCGATTCCCATCACCATGCGGCCGTTCGAGATGTCCTGCATCGTCGCGTACCAGCTCGCGGTGATCGTCGGGTCACGGATACCGGGGTTCGTGACGCAATGCCCTAGCTTGATCTTCTGCGTCTGCGTCGCGGCGATCGCCAGCAGCGCGTAGCTCTCCTGCCAGAGGATGTGCGAGTCGTACGTCCAGCCGTACTCGAAGCCCTCTTTCTCGGCGTTCTGGAGCACCTCGACGAGCCGCGTGTAGGGCGGATCAGGCAGGACGGTTACCCCGAAGCTCAGCATCTGTGCCTCCCCGGTCGGTGGCAGGGGAACGAGCATATCGCCCCGAAAACCGCTGGCAATGCCCTTGGCGTTCCTCGCGCTCGCGATCGCCGCCGGCGCCGCGTTCCCGATCCAGGCGGGCCTCAACGCGCGGCTCGCGACGTGGGTGGGCGGGCCGATCCGAGCCTCGCTGATCTCCTTCAGCGTCGGGACTCTCGTGCTGTTCGTGGTCACCTTGGTCGCGACGCGAGGCTTGGTGGACACGAGCCGCCTCGACCAGGTTCCCTGGTGGGCCTGGCTCGGCGGCGCGGTCGGCGCGGGGTACGTGGTGAGCACTGTCGCGGCAGCGCCACGGCTCGGCGCCCTGAACCTGTTCGCGGCGGTGATCTTCGGGCAGCTCGTCTGCTCGGTGCTGCTCGACCACTTCGGCGTGCTCTACCGGGAGCACGGGCGCGGGCCGAATCGCAGGCGTGATCCTGCTCGGCGCCGGGGTCGCAATGGTTCGCTTCTTCTAGGGCATGTAGGTCACCTCCAGTCGCGTCACGGCGGGATCGACGTAGCTCGAGCTGGGGAAGGCCGGGCCCCCGACGTCGTAGCTCTCCTGCGCGTCGACGAGCTTGAGCAGGATCCCGTCGTTCGCATAGCCGCCCGAGAACCAGTCGGCGACGAGGTCGGTCAGATTCCACATGACCCACTGCGGAGTCGCCGCCGCCGCGAGCTCGGCGAACGAGATCGCCGGGCCGAACGACACCTCCTCCTGGTGAACCAGCCGCAACGCCGAGCGCCACACCTTGTCACCCGCGCCGCCGAGCTCGAGGCGGTCGAGGTCGTCGCGGTAGCACCGTTCCTCCCAGTCGTAGCCCCAGTTGCAGAGGAAGGGCAGCGAGACGTCCTCGGCCGCAGGCAGGGCACCGGTCTGAAGCCCGCCGGCGCGGGCCACACCGGTCACTGCCAAGGCGGCCGCCGCGATCAGGATCGGCACGAACCTCATGCCCCAAGCGTGGCGAGGAAACCGTCACGCCTGGGTCACGCCTTCGTGCCGAGAGAGGAACGGCCCGCTAGCCGGCGGCGACGCGGGCGATCGTCTTGTTCGCCAGCCGGTCGAGCGCCCGAACCGACAGCTCCAGGTGCTCTTCCTTCGTGTCCTCGAGCTTCGTGTGCGAGAGGCCCCGCAAGCTCTGGACGAACAGCATCACGGTGGGAACGCCCGCGCGCGCGACCTCGGCGGCGTCATGGAGCGGCCCGCTCGGCAGCCGGTGCACGGTACCCGCCACCTCGCGGATCGACTCGTCCGCGAGCTCGATCAGCGCCGCGTCGAACAGGATCGGCTCGATGTTCCAGATCCGCTCCCACGAGACCTCGATCCCTTCCTCGGCCGCGTATCGCTCCGCAGCCGTCTTCGCCTCCTCCAGCATCCCGGCGAGCTTCCCCGCGTCGAGGTGCCGCTGGTCGAGCAGGCACTCGGCGGTCTCGACTACCGAGGTCACGATCCCGGGCTTCGTCACCACGCCGCCCATCGTGCAGACGGCGCCCTCACCGGTCCGCTTCGCGATCTCCCTGATCTCGAGCTCGAGCCTCGCGGCGCCCGCGAGCGCGTCGCGCCGCTTGTCCATCGGCGTCGAGCCCGCATGGGCGGCCTGACCGGTGAACGTCACCTGGTGCCGCTCGACGCCGAAGGTGCCGAGCACGACGCCTAGCGGGAGATCCATCGACTCGAGCACGGGGCCCTGCTCGATGTGCAGCTCGAGGTAGGCGGCGGCGTTCCCGAGCTGCCGGCGCGCCTCGAGCGCGCGGTCGAGCTCCACGTCGTGCTCGGCGAGCGCGTCGGGCAGCGGCGTCCCGTCGCCGTCACGACGCTGCCGCAGCTCGTCCTGATCGGCCATCGAGCCGGCCGCCGCGCTGGAGCCGAACAGCGAGCGCCCGAACCGCGCGCCCTCCTCGTCGGCCCAGTTGACGAGCCGCACGGTCACCGCGGGCTCGGGGTCCTCCGCGAGACGCCGCATGACCTCCACGCCGGCGACGACGTTCAGCGCGCCGTCGAGCCAGCCGCCGTTCGGCACCGAGTCGATGTGGCCGCCGATCAGCACCTCGCGCTCGCTCGCGCCGCGCAGCGTCCACCACTGGTTGCCCGCCTCGTCGATCTCCTCCTCCAGCGGTAGGCCCGCGAGCTCCTCGCGGAGCCACCCGCGCGCCGTCTCCCAGGTCTCCGTCCAGGCGACCCGCTGGGCGCCGTTCTCGTCGCCCGTCAGCTCGCGCAACTCCTTCAGCTCGGCGACTGTTCGTGCGGGGTTCAAAGGCACGGCGCGACTCTAACTCCGCCCGCCGGAGTGTGGTAAGCATCGCCGATGGCCACGATCGCCATCGAGCAGCCGCGGCAGAGGCGGAGCGCCGACGCCGCGCGGGGAGCGAAGCGGGTCGGGCTGGTGCTCCTTGGGCTGGCCGTGTTCTGGGGCCTGTGGGAGGCCTACCGCTGGATCGGCGAGAGCCTCGGGATCACGTGGCCGTTCACGGTCGACGAGGTCAACATGCCTCACATCCACGAGATGTTGAGCGCGTTCACGAAGCCGCTCCAGCCCGGAGGGCCGACCCTCCTGCACTACGAGTGGCACTGGGCGCTCTTCACGGCGAAGGAAGCGGTCGTGGGCTTCCTCCTCGGGGGCGCGATCGGTTTCGGGCTCGCCGTTCTCCTCGCCCACTCGCGCATCCTGCGCCGTGGCCTGCTGCCCTACATCGTGATCTCCCAGACGGTGCCGATCCTGGCCGTAGCGCCGATGGTGGTCGTCGGCCTCGGCACAAAGGGAGTCGAGCCGTGGGTCTCGGTCTCGGTGATCGCCGCCTACCTGACGTTCTTCCCCGTGGCGATGAACACGCTTCGCGGGCTGCTCTCGCCCGACCCGCGCTCGCTCGAGCTGATGCGCTCCTACGCCGCCGGCCGCAACGACGTCCTCTGGAAGCTGCGCCTGCCCGCCTCGCTGCCGTTCGTGTTCACGGCGCTGAAGATCTCTGCGACCGCGTGCGTGATCGGCGCGATCATCGGCGAGACGCCGGCGTCGATCCAGGACGGCCTCGGCGGCGCGATCGTCAACTTCAACCAGTACTACTCGACGGGGCCCGAGCGGCTGTGGGCGACCAACATCGTCTGCGCCGCCCTCGGGCTCGCGTTCTTCGCCGTGATCGTCATCGCCGAGCGGCTCGTCCTGCGCCGCGCCCCGGAGCACTACGCGTGAACGCGAGCCGACCCGCAGTCTCGATCACGGGCGTCTCGAAGCAGTTCAAGGCCGGCGTGACGGCGCTGACCGGAATCGACCTCGACGTGCGGCCGCGCGAGTTCGTCTCCCTGATCGGCCCTTCCGGCTGCGGCAAGTCGACGCTGCTGCGGATCATCGGCGACCTGATCGAGCCGAGCGAGGGCACTGTCGAGGTGAACGGCAAGCCCGCCCACAGAGCGCGGCTCGACCACGACTACGGGATCGTCTTCCAGGAGGCCGTGCTCTACGACTGGCGCACCGTCTCGAAGAACATCGCGCTGCCGCTCGAGCTGCTCAAGTGGGGTCGCGAGAAGCGCTCCGCGCGTGTGAAGGAGATGGTCGACCTCGTCGAGCTCGAGGGCTTCGAGGATCACCACCCGTGGCAGCTCTCGGGCGGCATGCAACAGCGGGTCGCGATCGCGCGCGCGCTCTCGTTCGATCCCGCTCTGTTGCTGATGGACGAGCCGTTCGGCGCGCTGGACGAGATGACGCGCGAGCGGATGAACCTCGAGCTGTTGCGCATCTGGGATGCGAGCGGGTCGACGATCGTCTTCGTCACGCACTCGATCCCGGAGGCGGTCTTCCTCTCGACGCGGGTCGTGGTCATGTCGCCTCGGCCGGGCCGGGTCGCGGGGATCGTCGAGGTCGACCTGCCGCAGCCGCGAACCGGCCGGACGCGGGAGGAGCCTCGCTTCTTCGAGCTGGTGACGGAGGTCCGAGAACGCCTCGCCGCCGGCGGCGCGGACGTCGTCGCCGCCGAGGCCGAGGCGGGGGCCTCGTGAGCTCGGCGGCCGTCCAGCGCCGAGCCGTCGAGTGGGGGCCCGCGCTCGCGGTCTTCGTGCTCGGCATCCTCGCTTGGCAAGGCCTCGTGGCCGCCTTCCACGTGCAGGAGTTCCTGCTCCCGAAGCCGACCGTGATCGCCCGCACCTTCTGGGACGAGCGCGGGATGCTCTGGGACGCGGGCATCTACACCTTCAAGGAGGCACTGGGCGGGTTCGCCCTCGGGTCCGGCCTCGGGATCCTCGTCGCGCTCCTGTTCGCCGCCTACGCGCCGCTCGGCACGGCCTTCATGCCCTTCGCGGTCGCCGCCAACGCGATTCCGATCATCGCCTTCGCGCCGATCATGAACGACTGGTTCGGCCTCTTGAACCCGTTCTCGAAGATGGCGATCGCGGCGGTGCTGTGCTTCTTCCCGGTGCTGATCACCACCCTACGCGGCCTCACGTCCGTCGATCCCCGCGCGATCGAGCTGATGCGCTCCTACGCCGCGAATCGCCGAACGGTCTTCCGGCGAGTGCGCATCCCAGCGTCGCTGCCGCACATGTTCGCCGGCCTCAAGATCGCCAGCGTGCTCTCGATGATCGGCGCGATCGTCGGCGAGTACTTCGGCGGACCGACGACCGCGCTCGGCGTGACCATCCTCAACGCGTCCGCCTATACGAACTTCCCGGTCGCCTGGGCCGGGATCGTGCTCGCGAGCGCGTTCGGGATCCTCTTCTACTCGGCCGTCGCGCTGGCCGAGCGGCTGACGACGTCGTGGGATCCGTCGAGGCGGGACTTCCACAGGGAGTGACCACGCGTCACAATGACGCGGATCGGACCGAGGTCGTCAAATTGGAAAGGGGAGCGGATGAAGAGTCGAAGGTTCCTGCTCGCGGGGTTGGCAGTACTCGTGGGCGTCCTCGTCGCCGGGTGCGGCGGCGGGAGCAGCAAGTCGTCGGAGAGCACGAGCGGCGGTGCCAAGAAGAAGGTGACACTCCAGCTGAAGTGGGTCACGCAGGCCCAGTTCGCTGGCTACTACGCCGCCAAGGCGAAGGGTTACTACGACGAGGAGGGCCTCGACGTCAACCTCAAGGTCGGCGGGCCGAGCATCACGCCCGAGCAGGTCGTACTCGGCAAACAGGCCGAGTTCGGGATCGACTGGCTGCCGAGCCTGCTTTCCTCACGCGACAAGGGCCAGGATTTGGTCAACATCGCGCAGGTCTTCACACGCAGCGGCATGACCGAGCTCACGTGGAAGGACTCGGGCATCACGACGATCGGGCAGATGGCGGGCAAGAAGGTCGGCGTCTGGTGCTGCGGGAACGAGAACGAGCTCTACGCGGCGCTGAACAAGAACAACATCGACCCGAAGACCGGCGTGACCATCGTCAACCAGCCGTTCAACATGAACCTGTTCCTGAACAAGGACGTGGAAGCGGCGGCTGCGATGACCTACAACGAGCTCGCGCAGGTGCTCGAGACGAAGAACCCGCAGACCGGGCAGCTCTACAAGCCGAGCGACCTCAACGTGATCAAGATGGAGGACGTCGGCACCGGGATGCTCGAAGACGGCGTCTTCGTCCGCGGTGACTGGATCTCGAACAAGGACAACCAGGCGACGGCCAAGAAGTTCCTTGCGGCGAGCTTCAAGGGCTGGGCCTACTGCCGCGACCACCTCAACGAGTGCGTCCAGATCGTGCTGAACAACGGACCGACGCTCGGCAAGGGCCATCAGACGTGGCAGATGAACGAGATCAACGCGCTCGTCTGGCCGGCCCCGGACGGCGTCGGCGTCATGAACAAGGCGGCGTTCGACCGGACAGCGAATATCGCGCAGCAGTTCAAGGTGATCTCGAAGGCGCCGAGCCCGGACGCCTATCGGACCGATATCGCGCAGGACGCGGTGGACGAGCTCGATGCCGAGGGCGTCGACGTCCACGGCAACGACTGGAAGAAGGAGACGATCAAGGTCACACCTGGCGGTTCGTGAGCCAAACCTGAACGGTTCCACGAGGCCTCCCTCGCGGGAGGCCTCGTTTTCTTCTACGCTCGCCAGATCGCCAGAGGAGGGCCGCGATGTCTGTATTGATCAAGGGCGGACGGATCGTCACCGCCGCCGACGACTACGTCGCCGACATTTACGTCGAGGACGAGACCGTGACGCTGATCGGCGAATCGCTCGACGTCGCCGCCGACAAGGTCGTCGACGCGACGGGCAAGTACGTGCTGCCGGGTCTGGTCGACCCCCACACCCATCTGGACATGCCGTTCGGAGGCACGACCACGATCGACGACGTCGGGTCGGGCCAAACCGCGGCCGCCTTCGGCGGGACTACCTGCCACGTGGACTTCATCATCCAGCCGCAGGGCTCGACCTTTGCCGACGCGCTCGCGGAGTGGCGCGCGAAGGCAAACGGCAAGCAGGTGATCGACATGGGCTATCACATGGCCGTCACCGATCTGGCCGACGGCGGAACGCTCGAGGAGCTCGCTTCGCTGCCGGACGAGGGGATCACCTCGTACAAGCTGTTCATGGCCTACAAGGGCGCCCTGATGGTCGACGACGAGACGCTCTTCCGAACGATGCAGGTCGCCGCCAACACCGGTGCGCTCGTGATGGTGCACGCCGAGAACGGCGACGCGATCGACGTGCTCGTCAAGGAGGCGCTCGCCGAGGGCAAGACGGAGCCGCGCTACCACGCGCTGACGCGCCCGCCCGAGACCGAGGGCGAGGCGACGAACCGCGCGATCCAGCTCTCACGGGTTGCGGGGTCCCCGCTCTACGTCGTCCACGTCTCGTGCAAGGAGGCGATCGAGCCCATCGAGCTCGCCCGCGACAAGGGCTGGGACGTCTGGGGGGAGACCTGCACGCAGTACTTCTTCATCGACTACTCGTTCCTCGAGAAGCCGGACTTCGAGGGCGCGAAGTACGTCTACACCCCGCCGCCCCGCGCGAAGGAGAACCAGGGGCACCTCTGGAACGCCGTGCGCACGGACAAGCTCTCGGCGATCTCGACCGACCACTGCGCTTTTCTCTGGGACGGGCAGAAGACGCTCGGGAAGGACGACTTCTCGAAGATCCCGAACGGCGGCCCCGGCCTCGAGAACCGGCTCCACATGATCCACGAGTTCGGCGTGCGCGCCGGGCGCATCTCGCTCAACCGGATGGTCGAGCTGCTGGCAACGAGCCCCGCCAAGCTGTTCGGGCTCTACCCGCGCAAGGGCACGATCGCGGTCGGGTCCGACGCCGACATCGTCGTCTTCGACCCCGAGAAGAAGCTGACGATCACGGCGGCGAACCAGCACTCGAAGACGGACTACAACCTCTACGAGGGCACCGAGGTGACCGGCTCCCCCGAGCTCGTCCTACTCCGCGGGAACGTGCTCGTGGAAGGCGACGAGCTGGTCGCAGCGCCCGGTATCGGGCAGTACGTCGCGCGGGCGAAGTTCGGCCAGGAGCTGAAGGCTCGCACGGCGGTCGCATAGTGCGGATCGACGTTGGGCTTGGTGCCGCGGCACTCGCTGCGGTGCTGCTGGCCGCGCCTGCCGCGGCGAAGAATCGCTATTGCAGCCCCTCCGGCGACTACTGCACCTCGGTCGCGAAGCTGACGGGCGTGCGCTATCTGCGCGTCGGCACGTTCAGCTTCACGGGCCGGGTGCGCATCTGCGTCAAGGACCCGACCGCGGCGCGGGTGTGCCACAGCTTCAAGCTCCGCAAGGCGGGCCCGCTCTACCAGGCGAAGGTGCTCTGGAAGCGCCACTACCCGAACCGTGGTCCCGGCACCTACCGCGCGACGTTCTTCTATGGCGCGACAAGGCTGGGGCCGGCGCTCTCGTTCACGCAGCCCTAACGCGTCTGCGGGAAGCCGAGGTCGACCTTTGAGGTGGCCGGGTCGGGCCAGCGCGAGGTGACCACCTTCCCGCGCGTGTAGAACTGGATCCCCTCCGGGCCGTAGATATGGAGATCGCCGAAGAGGGAGCTCTTCCAGCCGCCGAACGAGTAGTAGGCGACCGGCACCGGGATCGGGACGTTCACGCCCACCATGCCGGCCTTGACGTCGAACTGGAACTGCCGCGCCACCCCGCCGTCGCGCGTGAACAGCGCGACGCCGTTGCCGTACGGGTTCTCGTTCACGAGCTCGACCGCCTCGTCGTAGGTCTCCACGCGCGTGACCCCGAGCACCGGCCCGAAGATCTCGTCCTTGTAGACATCCATCTCCGGCTTGACGTCGTCGAGCAGGGTAACGCCGAGGAAGAAGCCGCCGTTGTCGGGAGCGTTCTCGCGCCCATCGGTGACGATCGTCGCGCCCTCCTCGCGCCCCTTCTCGATGTACGAGGCGACCTTGTCGCGGTGCTCGCGGGTGACCAGCGGCCCCATCTCGGAGTCGGGGTTCATCCCGTCGCCGACCTTCACCTTCGGCAGGCGCTCCTTGATCGCGTCGACGAGGTCGTCGGCCGCGTGGCCAACGGCGACGAGCATCGAGACCGCCATGCAGCGCTCGCCCGCCGAGCCGTAACCCGCGCTGACGGCTGCGTCCGCCGCCATGTCGATGTCCGCGTCCGGGAGGACGATCATGTGGTTCTTCGCCCCTCCGAGCGCCTGCACGCGCTTGCCCTGCTTCGTGCCGGTCTCGTAGACGTAGCGGGCAATCGGCGTCGAGCCGACGAAGCTGACCGCGGCGATGTCCGGGTGCTCGAGGACAGCGTCGACCGCGACCTTGTCGCCGTGGACGATGTTGAAGACGCCGTCGGGTAGCCCGGCCTCCTTCAGCAGCTCGGCTGTCAACATCGAGGCGGAGGGGTCCTTCTCGGACGGCTTGAGGACGAAGGTGTTCCCGCAGGCGATCGCCGGCGCCCACATCCACATGGGCACCATCGCCGGGAAGTTGAAGGGCGTGATCCCGGCCACGACCCCGAGCGGCTGGCGAATCGAGTAGACGTCGATCCCGGTCGAGGCCTGCTCGGAGTAGCCGCCCTTCAGCAGCTCCGGCATCCCGCAGCAGAACTCGATCACCTCGAGCCCGCGCGCGACCTCGCCCTTGGCGTCGGACAGGACCTTGCCATGCTCGAGCGTCAGCAGGCGCGCGAGATCCTCGGAGTGGTCGTGGACGAGCTCGCGGATGCGGAAGAAGAGCTCGGTGCGGCGCGAGAGCGACATCCCGCGCCAGCCCTCGAAGGCGCGCTTGGCTGCCTGGACGGCCGCGTCCACCTCTTCCGGGCTCGCGAAGTCGACCTCGCCGCTCTGAACGCCGGTCGCGGGGTTGTAGACGGGGCCGCTGCGCCCGGAGGCGCCTTCGACGGGCTTGCCGTCGATCCAGTGCGTGATGCGGGCGATCTCGCCCGAGCGCTCTTCCGTGAACTGCTCCGCAACCTCGGTCATGCCAGCCTCCTTGGTCAGGGCCAGCCTAGCGCGGCTGGGGCGAGAACGAAGCTCGCCCCAGCCGCGTGGAGGTATCAGCAGTGCACCCTCGGGTTCCAGGGCTGCGTCAGCCCGGCGGGATTGTGCTTCCAGATCCAGACGTGCAGGGCGTAGAAGGCCGGGATTCCGAAACGGTTCGGCGCCGGGGTGAGGAAGAACTCCTGGCCGAACAGCGACGGCGGCGAGGAGTGCTCGGCGTTCCACGCGTCCGCGAAGACGATGTACTCGAGGGCCGCGAGCCGCAACGTGCGGTCTCGCATCGGCGCATAGACGAGCGCCTCGGGCTCCAGTGGGTCGAGCTTGGTATCGCCGACTCCGCCGTTCACGAAGTGCACTCCCATCCCGCCCACAGGCTGGTTGTCGATGCACGCGATCTTCTGGGCATCGCGCAGGAGCGAGTAACCCGCCCCATCCGCGACGCTGATGTCGTGGTACTTCGCCGTGACGGCACGGAGGGTTTCCGTCACCGAGGGGTGAGGACGCTTGTTGCCCGCCTGCGCGACCACGGCCACGGTCGCCGCCACTGCCAGTGGGACGGCGACCAGTGCAGCCAGGCGTAGCCGTGACTTCGACATGAATTCCTCCTTGTGGTGCTCCACCGCGGACGCGGCCGTTACGACCCTGCCAGCCGAGCCGCATCCGCCTGACGAACGAGGTCGGCGCGTCGAGCGTCGAGCGCCGACTCCACGATGTACGGCTGAAGGTTCACGCAGTCGACGGTACGACCGCGACCCCTGCGGCCGCATCGGTCGAGCTACCCAGGTTTCGTCTCGCGCCTGCCTATCTTGGCGCCAGCCCGAGCCGCACCGCCTCGGCGCTCGCCTCGGCGCGCGAGCGGACGTCGAGCTTTCGCAGGATCGCCGAGACGTGGTGGTCGACCGTCCGGTGGGAGACGAAGAGGCGGGCGGCGATGTCGCCGTTGCTCAAGCCCTCCGCGACGAGGTCCAGCACCTCGACCTCGCGCGCGGTCAGGTTCGCGGGATTCGCACGCGTCGCAGCACGCGGGCCCCGTGGCAGGCCCCGGACGCCCAGCTCGCGCAATCGGCGCGACACGAAGGACGCCGCCGGCTCGGCGCCGAGGCGGCGCAGCTCGTCCAGTGCACGCCGAAGCGCCGCTTCGTCGTCCGAGTCGGCCAAAGCCAGCGCGGCCTCGTACGGACACCCGATCTCCGACCAGCGCTCGCACGCGCGCTTCCAGTCCCCGGCGAGTTGAAGCCTCCACGGCTCCGCGACGAGAGGCGGCGGATCCTCCTTGATCCCCGCCCGCCTCCGCCAGCACGCCAGCTCCCCGGCCCACCAGAGAGCCCGACCCTCGATGGAACGGGCGAGCGGCTCCTCCGTCTCGGCAGCCACGGCCTCGGGTTTCCCGGTCAGCCAGAACGCCTCCGCCCTCGCAGCAGCCGCCGGTGCCACCCATTGGAGCTCTCCGGAGGCGGTAGCGAGCTCCGCGGCCTCGTCGAGAGCCTTCCACTGCTCGCCGTCGCCACGCCGCGCCCGCACGAGCCCGAGCACGACGAGCGCGACGATGCGTGGAAGCGGAGTGCCCGGCGTCACGACGCTCGGAGGAATCGCGTCGACCGCCTCGGCCCAGCGGCCGCGGTCGAGCTCTGTCCGCGCGTGGTAGACGTGCATGTAGCGAAGCCAGAGGTCGAGGCCGTGCTCGCTGCAGTACTCCGCCCCAGGCCCGCTGTAGAGGTCGGCGAGCTCGTAGTCGCGGTTTCTTTGGGCGATGTCGGCGAGGTGAATGTAGGCGCGGCCGATGTGCTCCTCGAAACCGGCCTCCTGCGCGAGCCGAAGGCTCTGCTCGAGCTTCTCCCGGCCCTCGACCTTCCCTTCGACAAGCTCCTGCATGCCGATGGTGTTGAGCGTGTGGACGACGACCTCGGTGTATCCAGACTCCTGCGCAAGCTCGAGCCCGCGCGCCCCGGCCGAGGCAGTGGCGTCGAGGTCGTTGTTGTTTAGCGCAACCATGGCGAGGTTTCCGTAGGCAGCGGCGAGCTCGCGGCCAGGCGGACGCGTCTCGAGCAGCTCGACCGCACGTCGTCCGGTCTCCTCACCTTCCGCAGTCAATGCCCCGCACCGTTGGATCGACGAGAGCTGACGGAGCGCGTCACCCTCGAGCACGCGGTCGCCCGCGGCGTGGCGGATCGTGATCGCGGCCTTGAGCCACTCGACACCCTCGTCGAAGCGGTCGACGAGATAGCACTCGTGGCCTCCGCGCTCGAGCAGCTCGGCCCGGCGCTCCGGCGAGAGGCTCTCCCCGAAGCGCAGCGTCCGGGCGTATTGCGCGATCGCCTCGCGGTGGGCGCCGGTCGCGGCCGCACGAGCTGCCGCGGCGGGAGCGAACTCGAGCACCGCGTCGATGTCGCCGGCCGCCTCGGCGTGGTGGGCGAGACGCGCGGGGTCGGCGCCTGCCGCCCGCAGCGCCCCGAGCGCGCGCCGATGCAACGAGACGCGCTCGAAGGGGCTAATCGACTCTTCGATCGCGATGCGCGCGAGCTCGTGACGGAAGCCGATCGTGCTCCCTTCCTGCACGAGCATCCCCGAGGCCAGACACTTGTCCACCCGGCCGATGGCGTTGCCGGCAAGCGCCTCCAGCAGCGCGAGCTCGACGCGTGGCGGCACGACCGACACCGCCTCGAGCACCTCCCGCGCCTCCCGCTCGAGACCGGCCGCCCGGGCGAGCACGGCGTCGCGCACCGTCGGTGGAAGCTCGGCGGCCTCGCTCGCCAGCGCCTCGGTGACGAAGAACGGATTCCCCCCGGTGCGGCGAAAGAGCTCCTCCGCGTCGACCGCATGAGGCCCCGCGAGCTGCTCGACCGCCTCGAGCGTGAGCGGCGTGAGCCGCAACCGCTCGACTCCGGCCTCTCCGGCCAGCCCGCCGATCACGACACGAAGCGGATGATCCGACTGCAACTCGTCGTCGCGATAGGTGACGAGGACCAGGCCTCGCGTCCCGGCCAGCCGGCGGCCGAGGAGGCGGAGGAGGTCGAGGCTCGCCTCGTCGGCCCAGTGGAAGTCCTCGAGCACGAGCATCGTCCCGGGAGCCCGGAGCTCGTTCAGGAGCGCGGCGGAGATCTCGTACGGGCGCGCATCTCGCTCGAGCAGCTCCGCGAGCTCGCCGCCGGTCTGCGCAGCGACGTCCGCAATCGGCGCGAGCGGCTGAGGCGTGAAGAGGGAGTCGCACGCCCCGACGAGGACGCGGGTGCTCTCTTCGCACTCGGCTGCGAATGCGCGGACGAGGGCGGTCTTTCCGCCACCGGCCTCGGCGCCGATCAGGACGAGTCGGCCGCTGCCTTTGTCCGCCTCCCGGCGAGCCTCGCGCAACGCCGCGAGGGACGACTCGCGCTCCAGGAGAGCGGCTGTGGCTGCGACGGCCACGACTCCATGGTGATCCCTTCACCGGTGGGGTTCAAGGAGCCGTGGCCATCTCAACACGGCCGATCAGGGGCTCAGCAGTGCACGCGTGGGTTCCAGGGCTGCAGCAGCCCGCTGGAGTTGGGCTCCCAGACCCAGGCGTGGAGGGAGTAGAAGGCCGGGATGCCGAAGCGATTCCCGTCCGGGGTCAGGTTGAAGGTTTGCCCGAACAGCGAGGGCTGATCCGAATGATCCGCGTCCCAGGCCCGCTGGTCGACGATGTACTCCAGCGCGGCGAGCTTGAGCTGCCCGGCCGCGTTCGGCGCGTAGACCAGCGCTTCGGGCTGCTCCGGGTCGAGCACGGTGTCGCCGACCAGCGAGCCCTTCACGTAGTGGACGCCCATCCCGCCCACCGGCTGGTTGTCGATGCAGGCGATCCCTTTCGCGTCGGGGAAGATGGCGTAGCCGGCGTTCTTGGCGGCGGAGAGGTCGTGGAACCTGGCGGTGGCGGACTTGGTCACGGCTGTCAGCGAGTGGTCGTTTCCGGCCGAGGCGAGGCCGGCGATCGAGGGCACAGCGACCGCAACCGCGACGATCAGCGCCGCGAGCAGGAGACGTGTTCGCGAGATGCGCAGCATTGCTCCTCCTTAGGCCGTGACGGGCTCGGGGTCGGGGCGCACGATCACGGTGTCGGGCGAGGGGATCACCTCGTCCGCAGGCAGCCCTGCGCGCCGGGCGTGCTCGCGAATCGCGCCCGGGCTCGTCGCCTGGTAGATGCAGACGGTGCCGAGCGTGCCGTCCTCCTCGGCCAGGACGTAGCTGCGGATCCAGCGGACACCGTCGGCCATCTCCTCGCCCTCGATCGTCGAGCGCTCCGCCGCGGCGCGCAGATCCTCGCCGTCGCGGAACCCGTGCCGCCGCAGGATCACATACGTTTCCATCGCTCGTCTCCTTTCGGGCGTTGACTCTCTCGATCGTGCAGGAGGCACCGTCACGCGTCCGTCACGGCCAGCGTCAAGCCTTCGTAGCCGCAGTACGCTTGCCTCGAGATGCTGCGAATCCACGCGGTTGGCGGGTTCCGGGTGGAGGTGGACGGACGGGAACGCACCTCCCCGACGCTCGACCGCGCAACGGCTTTGCTGGCGTGGCTCGCGCTGAACCCGGGGACGCACCCGCGATCCGCGGTCGCGGCACGCTTCTGGCCCGACGTGCTCGACGACAGCGCGCGGGCGAGCCTGCGCAGTGCGCTCTGGTCGCTGCGGCGCCGCCTCGGGGAGGACGCCAACGGCGCCTTGATCGCCACCCGCGACCGCGTCGGGCTGGCCGAGGAGGTCTGGGTCGACGTCGCCGAGGCTCAGCGATTGCGCGCGGACGGCCGGCTCGACGAGGCGCTCGCGCTCTGCGACGGAGAGCTGCTTCCCGGCCTCGAGGACGAGTGGGCCTGCGAGGCTCGCGACGAGCACCGCGCACGCACGGTGGCCCTGCTCGAGGAGTTTGCGGCGCAGGCGGAAGGCGGAGGCGATGCCATGCGCGCGATCGAGCTCTCGCGCCGGGCAGCCGCGCTCGAGCCCCTGTCGGAGGAAGCGCATCGCTCGCTGATGCGCCGGCTCGCGGACGGGGGCGACCGGGCGGGAGCGCTGACCGTCTACTCGGAGCTGCGCACCCGATTCCTCAAGACGCTGCGGATCGGCCCCTCCGACGAGACCCGTGAGCTGGCGGAGTCGCTTCGTGCGCCGGAGACCGAGCGCGTGCCCACCCAGTTGAAGCGCGTCGACCGCGCGCTCTTCGTCGGCCGCGAGGCCGAGCTCGCCCGGCTCCGCCGCCTGCAGAGCGCCGTCTCCGAGACAACCCGAGTCGGGCTGATCGCAGGCGAGGCGGGAAGCGGGAAGACGAGGCTCGCCGCCCGGTTCGCGGTCGAGACGGCGACGAAGGGCACCATCGTCCTCTACGGCTCTTGCGGCGAGCAAGCGCTCGTTCCGCTCGAGCCGTTCGCCGAGGCGCTCGGGACGCGCGGCGAGCCGGGCCTCGACACGGCTCTCGTGGAGGAGCGCCTCGCGGCGGCACCTGGAACACGGCTGCTGCTCGTGCTCGACGACCTCCAGTGGGCCGACCGCGTCACGCTCGCGCTGCTCTGCCGGATCGTTCGGGGACCGCTCTCGTCGCGCCTCCTCGTGGTCGGCACCTACCGGGAGGACGCGGCCGATGCCCATCTGTACGGGGCGCTGGCCGACATCCGCCGTACCTGCGAGGTGGAGCGGATCGAGCTCGGCGGCCTCGGGCTGGCCGAGGTGGCCGCGCTGATCGGAAGTGCTTTCGAAACGAGCGCGGCCGCGGCTGAGGCGCGCACGATCCACAACCGCACGGGCGGCAACCCGTTCTACGTCCGCGAGCTGGCACGGCACGTGGCTGAGCGCCCGGCGACGGCGTTCGTCGACGTGCCGGAGGGCATCCGCGACGTCGTGCGGGCCCGGATGCAGCGCCTCCCGGCCGGCTGCCCGGAGGCCCTCGGTGCGGCGGCCATTCTCGGTGACTCGTTCGAGGTGGCCGTCCTGGCCGCGGTCAGCGGCAAGGACGAGGACGAGGTGCAGGCAATGCTCGACAAGGTCGCCGACGCGGGGCTCGTCGAGGAGACCTCCGCCGGCCGGTACCGCTTCTCCCACAGGCTCACCCGGGACGCCGTCTACGCGGGGCTCGGCCCGACCCGGCGGGCGCGGCTACACGCGTCGGCCGCGACCGCCCTCGGAGAGCTGCACGGGCTCGAGCCCGGGCGGCGCCTGGGCGAGATAGCCCTACACCGGTGCGAGGCTGCCGGCGAGGCCGGCGACGCCGAGGCGGTCGACCTGGCGGCCCGTGCCGCCTCGATCGCCATGGAGGAGGGGGCCTACGAACAGGCGGTCGCGCTCCTCACGCGTGCGCTCGGGGTCGTTCCCGACGGCGACGTCAAGCGCCGCCGCTCGGTCGCCAGGCAGCGGGCGCTCGCCTTTGCGCGACTGACTCACGCCGTGCTCGATATGCCGAATACACCCAAGGGTTAGACGTTCGCCGCGGCGGCACGCCGGCGTACGTCCTGGGGCGTGACGTCCTCGACGATCTCGTACAGGTTCGTGATCACGTGGGCACCGAAGGCATCGGCGTGCTCGCGTAGCATCTCCTCCGTCGGAGCCGCGTAGACGCAGTACGTCTTGATGGCGCCGTCGTCGTCCATCACCACGTGGCTGTGCTCCCAGGTGATCTCCGGATAGCGCTCGGCGGCGAGGCGGTCGGAGCGGACGGTCGCGGCGAGCATGTCCTCGTCGCTGATCCGGTCGAAGAAGCGCTCGATCAGGTAGCGGGGCACTGTCCCTCGATCGTACCCGGCAGCGGTCAGCCGGGTGACCGGGATTCCGCGGTAGGATCGGCCAATGGCAGTGGAAGCCGGCCTCGACGCGAAGCGGATCCAGGAGCTCGACCGGCAGCACGTCCTCCATTCCTGGTCGGTTCAGAGCCAGATCTCGCCGCTGCCGATCGCGGGCGCCGAGGGCCGCTACTTCTGGGATCACGACGGCAACCGGTACCTCGATTTCGCCTCGCAGCTCGTCAACGTCTCGATCGGCCACCAGCACCCGAAGGTGGTGGCGGCGATCAAGGAGCAGGCGGACAAACTCTGCACGATCGGGCCGCCGATGGCCCACGAGACGCGCTCCGAGCTCGCGCGCCTGCTCGCCGAGGTCACGCCCGGCGACCTGACGATGTCGTTCTTCACGAACGGCGGCGCGGAGGCGAACGAGAACGCGATCAAGCTCGCGCGCTGGTACACGGGCCGCCACAAGGTGATCGCGCGCTACCGCTCCTACCACGGGGCCACCGGGGGCGCGATCACGCTGACGGGCGACCCGCGGCGCTGGCCCGCGGAGCCTGGGCTCCCGGGCGTCGTGCGGATGCTCGATCCCTACACCTACCGCTGCCCCGCAGGTCATCCCGACCCCTGCCCCGTCTGCTCAGGGGCGCCTCACTTCGAGGAGATCCTCCAGTACGAGGGCCCGGAGAACGTAGCCGCCGTGATCATGGAGACGATCGTCGGGACGAACGGGATCATCGTCCCGCCGGACGGCTACCTCGAGTCGATCCGCGAGGTGTGCGACCGGCACGGGATCGTGCTGATCCTCGACGAGGTGATGGCCGGGTTCGGGCGCACCGGCAAGTGGTTCGGCTGCGAGAACTGGGGCGTCGTCCCGGACATCCTCACGCTCGCGAAGGGGATCAACTCCGGCTACGTGCCGCTCGGGGCGATGGTGATCAACCGGAAGATCGCCGACTGGGTCCAGGACAAGTACTTCGCGGGCGGGCTGACCTACTCGGGCCACGTGCTCGCGTGCGCGGCGGCGATCGCCTCGATCGAGGCCTTCCAGGAGGAAGGGATCGTCGAGAACTCGGCCGCCATGGGCGAGGTGCTGGCCGAGGAGCTCCCGCGGCTCCAGGAGCGGCATCCGTCGATCGGCGAGGTACGCGGCAAGGGACTCTTCTGGGGCATCGAGCTCGTTCTCGACCGCGAGACCCGCGAGCCACTCGTCCCGTTCAACGCCACCGGCGAGGCGGCGGCCCCGATCGGAAAGATCATGAAGGCGGCCATGGAGCAGGGCCTCTACCTGATGACCCACTGGAACGTGATCATCGTGGCACCGCCGCTGACGATCACGCGTGAGGAGCTCGACGAGGGCCTCGGCGTCCTCGACGAGGTTCTGTCCCTCGCGGACTGAGCTAGCCTTGACGCTCCGCCGCTGAGGAGCCGCCAATTCGCACGATCAGCATTCAGGCGCCGACGGTTGCTGCTGCAACCCAGCTCGTTCGCGATCTCTTCCCGTTCGCGCGCAGCGACGTGCTCCCCCTAGGAGGCGAGCGCTGCGAGGTGCGCATCGAGGAGAGCTCGGACGACGAGCTCGACGCGGTGCTCCTCGCCGTTGCGCGATGGGCGGCCGACCACAAGCTCGAGCAGCCCCGGGTGCTCGTCGATGACGCGCCCGCCGAGCTGCCCGAGTCCTAGTCCTCAGGGGTTAGCGGCAGCGCCGCCGCGACGATCCGGCGGCCGCCGAGCTCGTAGACAACGTCGACGCTGTCGTTCTGCCGGTAGGTCCCGGCGACGCCGAGGAACAGCGAGGTCCAGCGCCAGAAGCCGAGCCGCCCTTCGCGGGCGAGCCGCCGCTCGAACACGAGCTCGTTCCCCTCCCGCCGGAAGTCCCGGCCGGGCTGCTGCGCGACGCCGTTGACGTAGACCTCGAAGCGCTCGCCCACGGCATTAGGGAGTTGGACGCGCGTCTGCTCCAGCACGCTCATAGAATGCCACCGCCCGTGCGCCGCCTCGCCACCGTCTCAGCCGTCGTCACGCTGCTCGCGCTCGTGTACGCCGGGCTCGCCGCCGCCGGCAACGGCGGGCTCGGGCCTCCCAGCCCCGCTTCCCCGAACGCGGCCGACATCCGCGACGTCTACTGGCTGATCCTCCTGATCACCGGTGGGATCTTCGTGCTCGTCGAGGGTGCGCTGTTCTTCTTCGTGATCAAGTACCGCAGCAAAGGGAGGCCGCGCGAGGCCGAGGGACCCCAGGTGCGCGGGCACACGAACCTCGAGCTCGCCTGGACCGTCGGCCCTGTCGTGATCCTCGCGATCATCGCCGGGTTCGTCTTCTACAAGATCGCCGGGATCGACAACACGAACGCGCAGGGCGCGACCTCGGCCGAGCAGGTGCGAGTCGAGGGACATCAGTTCTACTGGCAGTTCGTCTATCCGGGAGGTGCGGTCTCGATCGACACGCTGCGACTTCCGTACAACCGCAACGTTCGGCTCCAGGTCGTGAGCGACGACGTCAACCACAGCTGGTGGGTCCCGGCGCTGACCGGAAAGATGGACGCGATCCCCGGCAAGGTGAACTACCTCTCGTTCCGCCCGACCAAGCTCGGCACCTTCACCGGCCAGTGCGCTGAGTTCTGCGGAATCCAGCATGCAGCGATGATCGCCCACGTCAAAGTGCTTCCCCAGGCGCAGTACGACGCGTTCGTGCGAAAGCGGCGGAACTCGCCCCTCGCTGTGGGCAAGGAGACCTTCGTGGGCGTCTGCTCGAAATGCCACGGCTTCGCGGGCCAGGGCGACGTCGGCCCGGCGATCGCGCAGAGCCCGCTGCTCCAGGATCGAGCCGCGTTGACCACGCTGCTGCGCAACGGAGGCGTCGCGATGCCTGCCGTGGGCAAGAACTGGAACGACACACAGCTGAGGGCCTTGCTCCTGTACCTGCAGCAGCGCTTCGAACAGGGAGGCGGCAGTGGCAGCTAGGGCGGAGCGGCCGCCAGCTTCGATCGTCGTCTCGCGCGGACCGGTCACGAGCTGGCTGACGACCGTCGACCACAAGCGAATCGGGATCCTCTACATCGTCACGAGCCTGGCCTTCTTCGCGCTCGGTGGCCTCTTGGCGCTCCTGATGCGAGCCCAGCTCGCCACGCCCAACGAGGACTTCGTCACGCGCAACTCCTACAACGAGCTCTTCACGATGCACGGGACGACGATGATCTTCCTCGTCGTCGTCCCGATCCTCGCGGGCTTCGGCAACTACCTCGTGCCGCTGATGATCGGCGCTCGAGACATGGCCTTCCCGCGCCTGAACGCGTTCTCGTACTGGCTCTTCCTCTTCGGCGGAGTCATTCTCTTCTCGAGCTGGTTCGCCTCGGGCGGGGCTCCCAAGGGCGGCTGGACCGGTTACGCGCCGCTCACAGAAGCGCCCTTCACGCCGGGCCACGGGATCGACCTCTGGATCCTCTCGCTCCACGTCTTGACCATCTCCTCGCTCGCGGGCGCGATCAATTTCCTGGTCACGATCCACAACATGCGCGCGCCGGGGATGTCCTGGATGCGGATGCCGCTCTTCGTCTGGACGATGGAGGTCTACGCCGCCTTGCTCGTGGTGGTGCTGCCG
This sequence comes from Gaiellaceae bacterium, assembly GCA_036265535.1. Lineage (GTDB taxonomy): Bacteria > Actinomycetota > Thermoleophilia > Gaiellales > Gaiellaceae > AC-32. The sequence continues at coordinate 26,995 of DATAOV010000017.1, forward strand.
GCACTCTCGGCCGGACTGACGATGCTCCTGCTCGACCGCCAGGCGGGAACGCATTTCTTCTTCCCGCAGAAGGGCGGCAACGCCGTGCTCTTCCAGCACGTGTTCTGGTTCTTCGGGCACCCCGAGGTCTACATCATGATCCTGCCCGCGATGGGGATCATCTCCGAGGTCATCCCCGTCTTCTCCCGCAAGCCGATCTTCGGCTACACGGCGATCGCGCTCTCGACGGTCGCGATCGGGTTCTATTCGATGCTCGTCTGGGCCCACCACATGTTCGCCGTCGGCCTACCCGGCTATTTGCAGGGCTTCTTCATGATCTCGTCGATGATCATCGCGGTCCCGACCGGGATCAAGATCTTCAACTGGCTCGCCACCACCTGGCGCGGGAACATCCACTTCGACACGCCGATGCTGTTCGCCCTCGGCTTCATCGCCGTCTTCACGATCGGCGGCCTCTCTGGGATCTTCGTCGCCGCCTACCCGTTCGACTGGCAGGCCACGGACACCTACTTCATCGTGGCGCACCTCCACTACGTGCTCTTCGGCGGATCGCTCTTCGGGATCTTCGCCGGGCTCAGCTACTGGTGGCCCAAGATGTTCGGCCGCATGCTCGACGAGAGGCTGGGCAAGATCAGCTTCTGGCTCATCTTCGCCGGTATGAACCTCACCTTCTTCCCGATGCACATGCTCGGCCTGCTCGGGATGCCGCGACGCATCTACACCTACAGCGAGGGCGGTCTCTGGGAGTGGTACAACCTGACGTCGACGATCGGCTCGGGCGTGATGACCCTCGGGATCCTCGTCTTCGCGTGGAACGCCCTCAAGACCGCGCGCTCGGGGCCGCGCGCCGTCAACGACCCGTGGCTCGCAGACACGCTCGAGTGGTACACGACCTCACCGCCGCCGCCGCACAACTTCGACAAGGTTCCCTACGTCTCGAGCGCGAGACCCCTCCGGGATCTCCGGCGCCGCATCGCCGAGGCCCGTGCCTGACGTGACGCCCGGGCCCTGGCTGCGACTGACCGCGCTGGTCGCCGCTGCGGCATGCGGTGCCGCGGTCGTGAGCGGCGTGCTCGAGCTCGGCGCGGTGCACCGCGGGCTCGCTGCCGTAGCACTGCCGCCGCTGGCCGCGCTCGTCGCCGCGGCCTGGGTGGCGCATCGCCGGCTGCTGCTCCCGGCGCTCGGAGCGCTCGTCTCGTTCCTCGCGGCCGCGCTCGTGATCACGCGGCCGGCCCACCTCGCGCTGGCGGGCCTCTCGCTCGCCTCGGCGCTCGTGGCCGCTGCCTGGTGCTTCCGAGGCGAGCCCGTGGCGAGCGCGTCCTGGCGCGACTACGTCACCCTCACCAAGCCGCGGATCATGTCCCTGCTGCTGTTGACCGGAGCGGCCGGGATGTTCGTCGGCGCTGGCGGCGTGCCTCCGCTCTCGACCTTCGTCGTGACGATGGTCGGCCTGGCGCTGGCCTGCGGCGGGGCGAGCGCCCTCAACCACGTGCTCGACCGCGACCTCGACCGGCTGATGCGCCGCACGGGACACCGGCCGGTCGCGGAGGAACGGGTCGCCCCGACCCGCGCGCTCGAGTTCGGGCTCGCGCTCTCGGCCTTCTCCTTCGTCCTGCTGGCGTCGATGGTCAACGTCCTGACCGCGGTGCTCGCGCTCGTCGG
>DATAOV010000018.1:0-47726 GCA_036265535.1 Gaiellaceae bacterium
CGAGCGCAGGCGCCCTCACCCGCGCGCCTCCAGGAGCTCGGGCGTCGACGAGCCGGCCAGCCAGCGCGCGGCCTCCTTGTACGTCCTGCCCCGGTCGCCCGGAAACGCGAGCGCGCGGAGGCGGAGCGAGGCCAACAGCAGCCTGCGTGCGTGCTCGGCTTCCTTCCGCCCGCGGTGCTTGGCCAGGAAGCGCAAGTGCCCGCGCACCTGCTCGCGGAACATGGGCCCCCAGTTCTGCCGCGTGGTCGCCCCGCCGACGTGCACGAACTCCGCCTCGGGGGTGAAGAGCACCTTCCAGCCGGCCTGCCGGAAGCGGTAGCACCAGTCCGTTTCCTCGCTGAACATGAAGAAGTCCTCGTCGAAGAGGCCTACGGTATCCGCGGCCTCGCGCCGGACGAGCAGGCACGCGCCCATCAGAAACTCGGCCTCCCGCACCTCTTCGTGGTCGAAGCCCGCGCCGTAGAAGGCGTTGAGCGCGCGCGAGCGCGGCGCGAGCTTGCGCAGGAAGAGGTACTCGGTCGCGAGCCGCCACACGGTCGGAAACCCGCGCACCGAGCGCTGGAGCGAGCCGTCCGGGTTGAGCAGCTTCGGGCCCACGACCGCGGCCTCGGGATGGTCGCCGGCGAAGGCCGCGAGCCGCTCGACGGCGTCGTCGAGCGCCCACGCGTCCGAGTTCAGGAGCAGGAAGTAGGCGCCCGAGGCGACGCGCATGCCGGCGTTCGAGCCGCCGCCCAGGCCCTTGTTCTCCTGCTCGATCAGGCGCGCCTCGGGAAAACGCTCGCGCACCAGCTCGAGCGTGCCGTCGGTCGAGCCGTGGTCGACCACGATCGTCTCGTAGCCACGCACGCTCTCGAGCGCCCGCTCGATCCACGGCAGCGCGTTGAACGTGACGACGACGACGGAGACGCTAGCCATGATTCGGGCTGGGGCGCGTGAACCCGCGCAGGCTCTGCCAGCCGAGCAGCAGCGCTCCGGGCAGCGAGAGCGCAAGCGTGACCACGAAGAAGAGGAAGCCGGTCGCGAAGGCCTTGTCGGCGTCGACGCCGAGGTTCCCGAGGAAGCTGACGAAGAAGGACTCGCGCACGGCGATCCCATTCACCGAGACGGGCAGCAGCAGGACCAGGAAGAGCAGCGGGCCCATCACGTAGTACGGGCGCGGGGAGAGGTCGACCCCGACCGCCTTCCCGGAGAGCCAGATCGCGAGCACGCGCACGGACTGGACGGCGAGGGTCAGCGTGAACACCCCGACGAGCAGGCCCGGGTGATCGCGGTAGGCGTGAATGCCTTCGTAGACGGACCGCACCGGCCGCTCGAGCCGCACAGCCCGCAGGAGCGGGGCCGTCCGGGCGAGCAGCGGGCGCATCCGGCGCGAGAAGAGCGCGACGGCGAGGATCAGGGTTCCGAGCACGAAGGCGCCCTCGATCCAGAGGTAGGCGCCAACGTCGTAGTGGCCGAGCGCGAGCACGAAGCCGACGGCGGCCAGGGCCAGCGTGGCCGCCCCGCCGAGCGCCCGCTCGAGCAGCACCGACCCCGCCACGGGGCCGCCCCGGGTCGGATGCCGCCGGGCGGTCTCGTAGATGCGGACGGCGTCGCCGCCAACAGCGGTCGGCAGCACCTGGCCCGCGGTGTAGGCGACGAAGTAGGCGCGAACGAGCCAGGACAGCCGCTCGTGGATACCGCGGGCGACGAGCAGCCGCTGCCAGCGCCACGCCATCGGCCACACCGAGAGCACCATGATCGCGACCGCGCCCAGAAAGTAGCCGAGGTTCGCGTGGGCGAGGATGTGGAGCGTCTTCGAGAGGTCGATCTTCCAGATCAGGTACGCCAGGCAGAGGCCGGTGACGACCAGCGTCCCGGAGAGGCGGAGGAATCGCTTGTTCACGCGGCTAGGCGAGCGCTTCGGCATGGACCGTGCGGAAGCGTACGCACTCGGCTGCGCGGGCCGCCCACTCCAGAGCCTGCTCCCGCGTGATCCCGGTCGCGAGCACGGCGCCGTGCCGGCCGGAGCGTCCGCCGTAGACGCGAACCCACTCGACCCCGGGCGACGCAGCGGCCCGTTCGACGCCCTCCGGCTCGCCCGGCTCCCCGGCGATGAAGTAGACGCAGGCTCCTGCCACCCGCGGACGGGGGGCGAGCCGCTCCGGTTCGATCTCCTCGCCGAGGGCCGCCGAGAGCGCGAGGCCGTTCAGGTCGACGCCGAGCGCCGCCTCGCAAAGCTCCGCGTCGTGGCCTCCGCCGAGCCGGGCGCCGAACTCCACCACCATCGGCCCCTCCGGGCCGATGCGCAGCTGGACCGAGGAAGGCCCTTCCTCGATCCCGAGCGCTCGCGCGGCGGCCTCCGCGACTGACGCCGCGGACGTTCCCCAGTGACTCGGCCAGACGTGGGCCAGAGGCAGCCGGTCCATCACCGTCAGCGCGTGGAACCGTCCGCCGCTCGAGAAGCTGGTGACGGTCACTTCCGGGCCCTGGGCGAGCTCCTCGACGAGACAGCGCCCGCTCCTCGAGGCCCTCAGCGCCGCGCGCACGGCGTCTCGCAGCTCCTCCCGGCTGCGCACGAGCGACAGGCCCCGGCGTCCGTGGCGGTCGGTGGGCTTGACGACGCACGGAAAGCCGAGCTCGTCGTCCGGCTCGGTCACGACCTTCCAGCGCGTCTGCGGCACGCCCGCCTGCTCGAGCCGCTCCCGTTGGCGCAGCTTCGAGCTCGAGAGCACGGCCGCGTGCGGCGTGATCGGGTGCGGAAGCCCATACCGTGCCGCGATCCGGGCAGCCGTGCCGACGGCCCAGTCGATGCCCGGCGCGATCACGCCCTCCACGCGCTCGGCCTCGGCGAGGCGCTCGAGGGCGGGCTCGTCTTCGAGCGAGACGATTGCCCGCCGGTCGGCGTAGCGGAAGCCGGGCGCCGCGGGGTCGCGGTCGGCCGCGATCACGAAGAGGTCGCGCGCGCGGGCCGCAGCCAGCAGGCCGAGTTGCCCCGGGCCCGCCCCAAGGACGAGTAGTCGCACCGGGACCCATTGTCGCGGCGGCATGCGACGGCGCGGCATAATGAGCCTGTGACCACGATCCTCGGGGAGCGGATCGAGGAGCTCCGAAGCGACCGCCAGCACGGAGGCAGCTGGATGGCTCGCCGGGCCGTCGAAGCCCTCGCGGAGGTTGCCGATGAGCCGGCAGCCTCGAGCGAGGAGCTGCTGGCGAGCCTCGTCTCCGCGGGCCGAGAGCTCGCCGAGAGCCGGCCCGGGATCGGAGCGGTGGCCGGCGCGCTCGGTCGGGTCCTCGCGGCTGCCAACGCCCACGTCCAGCTCGAGGTCGACCAGCTCCAGCAGCTCGTCCGCGAGGAGGCCGCAGCGCTCGTAGACAGTCGCAACCGCGCGGCGGCCTCGATCGCGATCCAGCTTCGGGAGCGGCTCGAGGAGGCCGTCGTGCTCACCCATTCGGCTTCGGCAACCGTGCGGGAGGCGCTCCTGTTGACCCCGCCGGAGCGGGTGATCTGCACCGTCTCCTCGCCTCAGGACGAAGGGCGATCGTTCTCGGCGGAGCTGCGCGAGGCCGGCTTGCAGGTGGAGCTCGTCGAGGACGACCAGGCTCCCGCGCAGCTCGAGTGGGCCTCGCTCCTGCTCGTCGGCGCGGACACGGTCTTCCGCTGCGGGACGGTCTCGAACAAGGCGGGCACCCGGGTGCTCGCGGAGGCCGCCGCCGAGGTGACCGTCCCCACCGTCGTCGCCTGCGAGGTGATCAAGCTCGCCCCGATGGACGCGGCCGACGCAAACCTCGAGGGCGGGATGTTCGACCTGACGCCGGCCGACCTCATCGACCACGTGGTGACCGAAGAGGGCGCCTACCCCACGGAGGAGGTCTGCGCCCTCGTCGACCGAACGCCCTTCCTGCAGGAGGGCTACGACCTGCTGCGCAAGCCGTAGCAACGCGGTCCTGAATCGGACCTAGTACCGGCTTCTCAAGCCGCGGCTTCCAGCTGGCACTCGAGCTGCTCCTCGGCGACCGGGCTGCGGCGCGGGATGAGGAACGCCGCCAGCGCCCCGATCGCCACGAACGCCGCGCCCACGTACACGGCGGCGTTCATACCGTTCGAGAAGCTGTCGGGCGTGCTGTAGCCCCCGTAGTGCGCGAAGACCGCGGCCAGAACCGCGACGCCGAAGACACCGCCGAGCTCGCGGATCGCATTGAGGGACCCGGACGCCTGACCCTCCTCCTCCGTCCGCACGGCCCCGAGGACGACATTGGCGACCGGAGCGAAGTAGAGCGCCATGCCCATACCGGAGAGGATGAAGGGGATGACGAGCGCGCTGTAGGCAACTGTTGGATCCGAAACCGTCGCGATCCACGCTAGACCACCCGCCTGAAGGCTCAGGCCGACCGCCATGATCCTCCCGCCTTCGATCCGGTCCGAGAGCGCCCCGGCGATCGGGGCGACGAAGATCGGCATCGCCGTCCACGGCAGGATCCGGAGCCCGGCCTGGAGCGGCGAGTACCCCTGTATGACTTGAAAGAACTGCGCCAGCAAGAAGATCGAGCCGAACATCCCGAAGAACATCAGCAGCGAGGCTCCGTTGGCTGCCGCGAAGGTGCGGTTGCGGAAGAAGCGCAGCGGCAGCATCGGCGCCGGGGCGCGGAGCTCCCAGAGGACGAACAGCGCCAGGACGAGAAGGCCGCCGGAGATCGTCCCGACGATCTCGGTGCTCGCCCAGCCGACCTGGTTGCCGCGGACGAGGCCCCAGACCAGGCCGAGCAGCCCAACGCTGGCGAGGGCGAGCCCCGGCAGATCGAGCGAGTCGTTCGGGCCGCGGCTCTCACGCAGGCGCAAGGCGGCGAGCGGGATCAGGACGAGCCCGATCGGCACGTTGAGCCAGAAGATCCACTGCCAGGAGATGCCCTCCACGACCGCGCCACCGACGAGCGGCCCGATCGCCACGGCCAGCCCGCTGATCCCGCCCCACGCACCGAGGACGAGCCCCCGGCGCTCGGCCGGGACGGCCGCGCTCAGGATGGTCAGCGTGAGGGGCGTCACGATCGCCCCGCCCAGGCCCTGGAGCGCACGCGCGGCGATCAGCACGTCAATGTTCGGCGCGAGCGCCGCCGCGGCGGAAGCGCCGGTGAAGATCGCTAGCCCGACCACGAACATCCGGCGGCGCCCGAAGCGGTCGCCGAGTGCGGCGCCGGTGATCAGCAGCACCGCGAAGGTCAGGGTGTAGGCGTTCACCGTCCACTCGAGGCCGCTCAGGCCCGCGTGGAGGTCCTCGCGGATGACCGGCAGCGCCGTCGTCACGACCAGGTTGTCGAGCGTGGTCATGAACAACGCGACCGAGGTGATCGCGAAGGTCCAGATGGTTGCCGTGCGGGAGGTCATCGTCTCCTTCCTTTCTGGTAGTTATCACTCACTTACTTCATTTCCAAAAAAAGACACGCGGTCTCATTCCTTTGGCTCGAGGGAGGCCGCGAGCAGCTTCTTGGCCCAGGGTGCCTTCCGATCGAGGAGATCCATCGAGGCGAACACGTTCAGCAGCATCCCGAAGGCGAAGAAGTCGCGGATCCGCTCAGGCTCGGCGCCCGACACGCGCTCGACGAACTCGACGAGCTTGCCGTAGCCGTCCCGGACGACCTCGCGCACGTCCTCGTCGCCACAGTCCGCATACGCTTGCATCTGCGCCTGTAGGCGCGTCCGGTCCCTGAGCAGCTGGCCGTACGCCTTGCCGATCGCGTCGAGGGCGTCCTCGCCGCTCTTGCCGGCGGCCGCTTCCTGGAAGACCTCGAGCGTTTGACGCAGGCAGCGCCGCACGGACTCGAGGTAGAGCTCCTTCTTCGTCCCGAAGAGGCGGAAGAGGTACGGCTGCGAAACGCCGGCGAGCTGGGCGATCGTGTCGGTCGAGGTGCCGTGGAGGCCGTGCTCGCCGAACTCCACGAGCGCGACGGCGAGGATATCCTCGCGGCGCTCGTCGGCGGTCTTTCGGGTTGAGACTGCGTGCATCGCGTTGCAAGTTAGCACTCACTCACAACGCTTGTCAAGCCTCAGCTGACGCTGTCCTCAGGGAGCGGAATCAGGCGGGCGCGGTCGCGGATGTCCTGGAGAATCGTCAGCGCGCGGCGGGCGTCGACGACCGAGCGGTCCCAGGCCGGGCCGTAGCGGCCGAGTGACGGCAGCGCCTCGAGCGCCGTCGCCCGCGCGCCGAGCCCGGCCACGAGCAGGCGCTTGGCCCGTGCCGTCCCACCCGTTGCGGGGTCACGCCGAACCCGCGCCAGCGAGGAGACGACGACCCCGCGAAAGGCAGTGGCGCGGCCGAGGAAGACCGGCTTTGCGAGCTTCCCCGCTCTCCAGTCGCGGTAGGCCAGCTCGTACGCGGTCAGCGCCCTGCTCACCGGCTGGTAGTCGCGGACGAGCCTCTGATGCTCGGCGTCCAGGGCCAGGAACGACTGCTTCGGCGTCGGCGGCGGCACGGTCCGGCGCTTCGAGTGGTCGCAGCCGGCGAGGAGCAACACGGCCGCCAGGAGCGCACAGGCACGCCAGTAGACTCGGCGGCCATGAACGTCCTGGTCACGGGAGCTTCCGGCTTCGTCGGCCGCGCGCTGGTCGACGAGCTTCGTCACGGGGACGGAGCCTACGAGGTCCACGCGCTCGGACGGGACGCCGGCGACCTCGCCGACGAAGGCGTGGCGGAGACGGCAATCGCCCAAGCCCACCCCGAGGTGGTCGTCCACGCGGCGGCCCGGATCGGCGTCGTGCGCTGCGACGAGGAGCCCGAGCAGGCCCTGCGCTCCAACGTGCTCGCGACGACGCTCGTCGCGCGAGCGGCGTCGGCGCACGGCGCGCGTCTGGCCTACCTCTCCACGGCGGACGTGTACGGCGCGGGCGACGCGGACGAGGAGACGCCCGGCGCTCCTGCCAGCCTCTACGCACTCACCAAGTGGTGGGGCGAAGAGGTCGCGCGGCTCTGCGCACCGGAGGGCCTGACCGTGTTTCGGCTCGTCAATCCGTACGGGCCCGGGGTCGGCCCTGGCCAGGGGAAGGGCGCCATCCCGACGATGGTGCGGCAGGCCGAGAGCCGCGAGCCGATCCCTGCCTTTCGTGGCGAGGCACGCTCCTGGACCTGGATCGGCGACACGGTCCGCGGCATCGCCCTCGCGCTCGAGCGAGGCGAAGAGGGCGTGTTCAACATCGGCTCCGGCGCCGATCCCGTCGCCCTCACCGACGCGGCGCGCCTCGCCTGCGAGCTCGCCGGCGCACCCGAGGAGCTCGTCCGTGAGATCGACCCGCCGCCCGGCCGCGTGACGCCGTGCGTCTCGGTCGAGCGGCTGCGCGCGCTCGGCTGGCGTGCCGAGGTCGGCCTCGAGGAGGGCATGCGCCGGCTGTTGGAATCGCTCCGCGCGGCCGCCACTGCCGCCTAAATGGCCCGCGCCTTCGTGCTCACGGGAGGCTCGCGCTCGCAACTGGGCTTACTCGAGAACGCCCGCGCGCTCGGCTACGAGGTCTGCGTCGTGGACGGCTCTGAGTCGGCGCCGCTCCTGGCGGAGGCAGACCACCGCATCGTGCGCAGCTTCACGGAGGTCGACCGCGTGCTCGCCGACCTCGAGGCCCAGGGAATCGAGCCCGCGGCCGTGGCGACGATGGGCTCCGACCAGGCGGTGCTGCCGACGGCGCGGCTGGCCGAGCGGCTCGGGCTCCCCGGGCTCCCGCTCGAGACGGCCAGGACCGTCGCGGACAAGCGGAAGATGCGGAAGGCCTTCGAGAAGGCCGGCGTGCGCTGCCCTCGCGGGCGTGAGGCGGGCGGCTTCGAGGAGGCCGAGCAGGCGTTCCACGAGCTCGGCGGGCCGGTGGTGGTCAAGCCTGTCGACGGCTCTGCGCAGCGCGGCGTGACCGAGGTGCGGAGCGAAGGCGAGCTCGCGCCCGCGTTCGACCGGGCGCTCGCGGCCTCGCGCACCGGCGCGGTCGTGCTCGAGCAGTACCTCGAGGGCGACGAGTACACCGTGAACGGGTTCCTGCTCGAAGGCGAGTACTTCCCGATGAGCGTCACCCGCCGGCTGCTCCATCCGCCGCCACCGCTCGGCGTCTGCATCTCGCATCGCTACCCGTCGCTGTTGCCCAACGAGGACGAGCTGTTCGCGCAGGCGCACGCGGCGAGCCGCGCGGTCGGGCTCGAGACCGGGCCGTCGTACGTCCAGGTGCGTGTGCACGAGGCGGAGGCCGGTGTGATCGAGGTGGGGGCGCGCCTCGGCGGCGGCAAGGACGCCGAGCTCGCCAAGCTCGTGACCGGCTTCGACGCCGTTCACGCCAACGTGCTCTGGGCCCTGGGCGAGCTGACGCGCGGGGACCTCGAGCGCGCGGAGCCCGTCGCGCGCTGCGGCCTGGTCCGCTTCGTGGTTGCTCAGCCGGGCCGAATCGTTCGGCTCGACGCGACGGCGGCCCTCGCGCTCGAAGGTGTCCACGAGGCCGGCTTCTACTGGCGCGAGGGGATGACCCTGCCGCCGCTCATCTCGGGTGCCGAGCGGCTCGGCTACCTGCTCGTGAGCGCCGGCGACGAGGACGAGCTGGACGCGCGCACGAGCCGCGCGCTCGAGGCGCTCGACGTCGAGATCGCCGTCGAGAGCGCTCTGGTGTGAGAGCCCTCCACTCGCCCGTGAATATCGCCGGCGGCCCGGGCGCCATCTCCGAAGGGCTGCGTGAGCTCGGCGTCGAGAGCAGGCTGCTCGTCTTCAACGAGCGGCCCTTCGAGCGAGGTTTCGACGTCAACCTGGAGCTGCGCGACACGAGCCGCGTGAGCTCCATGCCCCTCAACCTCCCCAAGCAGCTGCGCGCGTTGCGCTGGGCTCTGCCGCGCTTCGACGTCTTCCACTTCCACGCCGGGCTGACGCTCGCACCGAGGCGTCTCACGCTCCCGCTTCTGCGCCACCGGGGGAAGGGGATCGTCTTCCAGTCCTGGGGCTCCGACCTGCGTGGGCGTGGCGCGTCCGAGGTGGGCTACCTGAAGGACGCCGGCGCGGTGATCGTCGGCAGCTACCTGACAAGACGCCTGGCCCCGCACGGGCCCTGGCCGGCCTACGACGTCGTCCCGCCGGCGATCGTGCTGCGTGACTGGGAGCCTGCACCGGCGGTGCCTGGCGACGTCATGCGGGTCGCCCACGCGCCGAGCAAGCGCGCCGTCAAGGGGACGGAGTCGGTGATCGCCGCCGTCGATGCCCTGCGCTCGCGCGGCGCCCCGATCGAGCTCGACCTGATCGAGGGCGTGCCGAACCGGGAGGCGCGCAAGCGCTACGCCGCCGCAGACGTGATCGTCGATCAGCTGCGGATCGGCTGGTACGGCATGTTCGCGATCGAGTCGATGGCGCTGGCCAAGCCGGTCGTCGTCCATCTCGACGAGGAGGCTGCCGCGCAGACCGAGGAGGCCTTCGGGCTCGAGCTTCCGCTCCTGCGGGCGGACGAGAACGACCTCGAGGACGTGCTCGCAGGGTTGCTGGAGGTGCGCGACTCGCTGCCGGACCTCGGCCGGCGCAGCCGCGAGTACGTCGAGCGGGTGCACGCGCACACGGCCGTCGCGCGGCGGGTGCTCGAGATCTACGAGCGGGTCATGCCCATCAGTTCATAGAAGCCGATCGGCGACCAGCGGAAGCCGCGCACGCCCGGACGGAGGTCCACGCGCTCGCTCGCGGTGTAGACCGGGATCGCGGGCACGTTGTCGTCGAGCTTGCTCACGAGCTCGCGCTCGATCCGGTAGCGCGCCTCGTCGTCGAGCTCCCTCACGGCGCGGTGCATCAGCCGGTCGTACGGGCGGTCGCACCAGCGCGCGACGTTGAACGCGCTCGCGCACGGAAACAGGTCGAGGATGTTGTACTCGTCGAAGAACTCCGAGCTCCAGCCGAGCAGCACGAGGTCGATTCCCGGCTGGGCTGGCGGGCCCGCGAGACGCACGAGCTCTACTAGGGTCGGGACCGTCTTCAGAGTCAGCTCGACGCCGTCGGGAGCGAGCTCGTCGCGCAGGTCCGAGGCGAGCTGCTTCCCGTGCACGTCCTGCTCGGAGTAGGCGAGCGTGAGCCCCAAGGGCTGGGTATTCGAGAGTCCGGAACCGGTCTCGCTGGGCGCGATCGTCGCCGCTCCGGGCATCGTCCGCGGGACGAAGCTCGCCGGACGCTGCGGAAGGCGAAGGGCTGCGGAGTGGACGAGCTGCCGAGCGTCCGGATCGGCGAGCGGCGTCCCTTGGGTGACGAGCCAGAGCAAGCCGAGCGAGAGGGTCGGCAGCCGACGTCCGGTCGTGGTGGGCGGTGTCGCGTCGATCCAGGGGAACCCAGGCGCGAGGATCCCTCGTGGAAGAGTTCCGTCCGCGCCGTCGGTCGAGAGGACGAGCCGCCTCGGCTTCACCGCCGCGACGTTCCAGTAGTTGAAGTTCCGCTCGAGCACCAGGCGCCGCTTCGACCGCGAGGCGAGCCTGAACGGGCCGCTCGTCGCGTTCCCGCTTTTGGGCACTGGGAAGAAGACCGGCCAGGCGACCTGCTCGTCCAGCCACGGCACCGGATGTTGCAGCGTCACCCGCAGGGTGCGGTCGTCGACGGCCTCGATCCCGACATCCCCTGAGCCGGAGACGCGGTAGCGGCGGGCGCCGCGGATGTTCTGCATCTCGGCGCGCGCGTAGGCCGAGCGGGTGGAAGGCGCCAGCGCCCGCAGCCAGGAGCGGCGGAAGTCCTCGGCGGTGATCGGCGCGTCGTCGCTCCAGCGCAGCCCCTTGCGCAGATGGAACGTCCAGACGAGCCCGTTCTGGCTCGGCTCCCACGACTCGGCGAGATCGGGTTCGACGCCGCTGCCGGAGAAGCGGGTCAGCCCCGAGTTGAGCTCGTGCACGACGTTCAGCGAGGGCAGGTCGGCGACCTGCGCGGGATCGAGCGTCTTCGGAATCAGCGGCAAGGCGAGCCGAAGCGTCGCTCCGCCGTGCGGAGGCTCGGGCGCGGACGAGCCGCCGCAGCCGACCAGCAGGAGAAAGAAGGCGAGAGGCGCTAGCCGACGAGCTTTCGCCATACGTTGTCGAGGAGCTTGGAGGTAAGCCCCTTGTTCATGCGCATGAACGTGTAGTTGCCCGTCGCGAACGACGAGCCGCGGCCTGCGTGCGACCAGACGAGCGCCGCGTTGATCACGCCGCGCTTGCCCGCGATGATCGCCCGGCCCGCGACGACGTGGTCGCGCGGCGTCAGCTCCGGATCGATCCGGTCGCTCTCGGAGGCCGCGACCCCGAACCGGTCGCCGGGCCCGATCCCCGTGCCGCGGAAGAGCCAGCGCACCCGCTCGTAGTCGCGTCCGGTTGCCGCCGCGTACGGTGCAGCCCGCGCGTGCGGGAAGCAGCAGCCGTCGTACCCGACCCCGGCGATCGCGAAGTCGGAGCGCCCCTCGCGGGCGTCGTAATCGGTCATCACGATCGCGTTGTGCTCCCGGTCGAGCCGCACCTGCCGGTAGAAGGGGTTCGCCTGCAGGAAGACGAGGTTCCCGCCTTCGTCGCGGTAGCGCATCAGCAGGTCGTAGGTCGCGGGCTCGTAGTACTCGGAGTGACCGGGGAAGACGATCGCGGCGTAGCGCTTCAGCGTCGAGAGCGGCAGGCGCCCGAGCTCGACGTCGGTCACGTGCTGGGTGCGGACGGAGCGGGAGCAGAGCCAGCGCGAGAAGGGCGCGACCGCCTTGTGGTCGTCCTCGACCCCGCCGCGCAGGAGCGGCCCCCGCAGCGAGACCCGGCGCTGGCGCCAGAACTGGTACCAGCTGTCCGGGATCCCGTTCAGGTCGGCGTCGTAGGCGCTGTACGCACGCCAGGTGAGGTACGGCCAGACGACGAGCGCGGTGTGCGGGAGCGGCCGGTCGAGCCGGCGCGCGTCCCGCACGACGACCGGGGCCTGGAAGGCGTCGCCCGCCGGGTCGCGGACTACGAAGTGGTAGAGACCGGGGCTCTTGCCACTTGGGATCGTGCCTTCCGGGAACTCGAGGTAAGCCACCGCACTGCCGCGGCAGTCTTCCCTGACGCTGGTGCTCGACTCGCCGCGGTCGGCCGAAACCACAAGCGGGGCAACCGTTCCCGGCTCGAAGCTCCGGGTTGAATCGACGAAGGCCGCCAGCCGCTCGACGCGGATCACGCGCGGCTCGCGCAGACAGCCTGAGCGGCGCCACGGCGGACGGCGGACGCTCGCCTCGGCCAACCCCGGCCGCGGCACCCCTTCCGCGGGCAGCAACCGGCCCGGATGCTCCGAGCAGACGGTGACGATGTAAGTGCCGTCGGCGAGCGCGTGGCCGGTCGAGGTGGTGCCGTCCCACGTGAGCGTCGTCCCGCCCGAAACGGTCACCCCGGTGCGGACCCGCTTCCAGCCGACGAGCCGCCCGCCCCAGACGTAGGCCCGCAGCCCGAGCACCGAGCCCGCCGGCGCGGCGACGTGCACGCGCAGCACGTCGTTGACCCCGCTTCCGTTCGGGCTGATGACCGGCGAAGACACTCCGAGAAGGCGCAACGAGGGCTCCGACCGCGCCCCCGCCCCCGGAACGGCCACGACGGCAACGGCCGCCGCGACGAGTGCAAGCTTCACGCCTTCGAGGCCAGGCTCTGCACGGGCTGCCGCTCCCGATACCAGGCGATCGTGCGCTCGAGACCGTCGTCGAGGTCGACCCGCGGCTCCCAGCCGAGCTGCTTGCGCGCCTTGTCCACGTTCGGGATGCGCATCTCGACGTCGGTGTAGTGGAGCGGCTTGAAGACGATCTCCGAGTCCGAGCCCGCGAGCCGCTTGATCCGGGAGGCGAGGTCGAAGACCGTCACGACCGAGCGCGGGTTGCCGACGTTGAAGACCTGCCCGATCGCCTCCTCGCGCTCGAGGATCGCGAGCAGCGCCTCGACCACGTCGTCCACGTAGCACCAGGCCCGGATCTGCGAGCCGTCGCCGTGGATGACCAGCTCATCGCCGGCCAGCGCGCGCACGGTGAAGTGGTGGATTGCTCCGCTGCCGATCTGGCCCGGTCCGTAGATGTTGAACGGGCGCACCGAGCACGAGGGCAGCGCGAACTCGTCGAAGTAGGAGTGCGAGAGGTACTCACCGGCCAGCTTCGAGACGGCATAGGTCCAGCGCGCCTCGCCGACCGAGCCCTGCGAGGTGACATGCGTCTCCTCCACCTTGTACGCGTGCGTGCCGAAGACCTCGCTCGTGGAGAAGTCGACCAGCCGTTCTATCGTCCCTGCTGCGTGCGTCGCCTCGAGCACGTTGTAGGTGCCGATCAGGTTGACCCGCATCGTCCGGACCGGGCTCTCGAGCACCTTGTCGACCCCTGCGATCGCGGCCATGTGCACGACGTGCGTTGCGCGAGCGGTGAGCTCGCGGACGAGCGGGAGGTCGAGCACGTCACCCTGCACGAACCGGAGGTTCGGGTGCTCGGCGAGATCGGTGCCAGTGAGCGAGTCGCGGTGCAGGTTGTCGAGGATCACGATCTCGTTCTCCTCGACGAGGCGCCGCGCGAGGGAGGTGCCGATGAAGCCCGCCCCGCCCGTCATGAAGATCTTTTTCCCGCTCAGAGGCACGACGGCGGAGTCTACCCGCCGTCCCGACAGCGAATGCGCCGGATCCGGAGCGTTTCGACCGGTCGTTTCCGACGGGCGCACGGGCAAGCCCGCACGCCCTGACGCGGCGCCGCAAGCGGCACCTTGCAGCAAACTGAGGCCGTGATCGCGCAGCAGCTCGCCCGGCTCGCCAAGCATTCGGCCATCTACGGCCTCGGCGCGGTCGTCTCGCGCCTGATCGGGCTGTTCCTGCTCCCGGTCGTGACGCATTACCTCACGCGTGCGGAGCTCGGCGCCGTGGACACCCTCATCGCGCTCAGCGTCGTGCTCGTGATCGTGCTCCGGGCGGGTATCTCCATGGCGTTCTTCCGCTTTTACTTCGACGCTGAGGACGAACGCGGGCGCACCCGGGTCGTGCGCACCTCGTTCTGGTTCACGATGGTCTCCGCCACGACCGGGCTGGTCATCGGCTGGGCGCTCGCCGGACAGATCTCCGAGTTCCTCTTCTCAACTCATTCGGACGCCGACCTCGTGCGCGCCGCCTTCGTGCTCCTCTGGGCGCAGATGAACTACGAGCAGCTGACCTCCCTCTTCCGGGTCGAGGAGCGCTCCGTCTCGTACGTGGCCGCCACGCTCGCGAACGTGCTGATCACGGTCGGCGCCACGATCCTGCTCGTCGCGGTCTGGGACGAGGGCGCGCTCGGGGTCCTGATCGGGAACTTCACGGGCACGCTCGCGGTCTACTTCGTGCTCCTCGCCTACCGGCGCTTCCAGCTGGGGCTCGAGTTCAACCGCCCGCTTTTCCGGCAGATGCAGCGCTTCGGTCTCCCGCTCGTGCCCTCGGGACTGGCGCTGTGGGCGATCGACTTCGCCGACCGCTTCTTCCTGCTCAAGCTGAAGGACGCTGCCGAGGTCGGCCTCTACTCCGTCGGCGTACGGGTTTCGACCGCGATCCTGCTCCTGCTGATCGCGCTCCGAACAGCGTGGCCTGCGTTCGCCTACTCGATCAAGCAGGACGACGAGGCCAAGCGCACCTACGCGTTCGTCCTGACCTACGTGCTCTACATCTCCTGCTGGATGTCGCTCATGCTCTCGCTACTCGCGCCCTGGATCGTGCGGGTCCTGACGGCGCCGGCGTTCTACGCGGGAGCCCGCGTGGTGCCGCTGCTCGTCTTCGGCGGAACCGCGTTCATCGCGTTCAACGTGATGTCGATCGGAATCGGCCGCGCCAAGCAGACGCAGTTCAACTGGGTGGTCACCGGCGTCGCCGCGGCGGTGAACGTCGGACTGTGCTTCGCGTTGATCCCGCCCTACGGGATGATGGGGGCCGCGGTCGCCACCCTCGTCGCCTACGTTGTCATGTTCCTCGGGATGACCGTGCGGGCGCAGCAGGTCTTCCCGGTCGCCTACCAGTGGCGGCGGATCGCGCTCGTGGTCGGCGCCGCCGTCGGGCTAACGGTGCTCGGGAAGGCGCTCCACGTTCCGCTCGCCGGCGCCGTCCTGCTGATTGCCGTCTACCCGCTGATCCTGCTCCCGCTCGGGTTCTATCTCCCGGTCGAGCTGCGCCGGCTGCGGGGGCTCGTCTCGGCCACCCGCTAGCGGCTGGCGCGCCGCGACCGCCGCGAGGCCGAGAGCCGCCCAGACGGTCGGGTCCTCGAAAAACGCGTTGTAGAAGAGGCTGTGCACGGCAATCGACGCAAAGACGAGCCCGCACGTCAGCGCGGTCAGCCCCGGCAGGTCGCGCGCAAAGCGCCGGAACGCGAGCAGGAGGCCGCTCGCCAGTAGCCAGCCGTAGAGGAGCAGGCCCGGAATGCCGGTTTCGGCGGCGACGGTCACGGGCGTGTTGTGAGACGCGGCCGCCTTGGGCTCGCGACCCTTGAGGTGAGTCAGCTCGGCGTAGGAGCGCTTGAAGCCGCCGACACCGACGCCGACCACCGGATGGTTCACGGCGAGCCGGATCCCCTTGCGCACGAGCTTTCCCCGCCCGCCCGTGGCGCTGTTCAAGCCAGGGCCGTTGCCGAAGACGTCGTGGCGGACGTTGGGAACGGCGAGGGCGCCGACGGCGACGACGACTGCCGCAACCGCGGCGAGAGCGAGCCCGCGCCGACCCCAGGCGAAGATCGCAGCGAGCAGCACCCCGGCCACGAGCGCGGCGAAGCTCGACTGCGAGTACGAGAAGTAGAGGCCGGCCCAGATCGCAGCGATCGCGGCCGTGCCCCCGAGTAGCACGCGCCGGTCACGGCCGAAGAGGACGGCGACGAGGCAGGCGAGGATCGCGACGACGAGGAAGCGGCCGTAGATCGAGGGATCCCAGAACACCGAGTTGACGCGGTCGAACGGCGCGTAGGCGTTCGCGACGAGGAGCTTCGGGTTCCAGAAGACGTCTCGCGTCTCGTACTGGTAGAGCCCGATTGCCGCGAAGACGAGCGCCATCGCGGCCACTTCGGCGAGCAGCACGAGCGCCCAGAGTCGCTGCCAGGCGAGCCGGGCCAGCACGAGGGCGAGCAGCCCGAACGGAAGGTAGAAGAAGAGCAGGTCGATCGAGCCCTGGCGCACGTCGTTGGTCCAGAGGATCGAGAGGCCCACCCACGCGACGAACACGGCGAGGGGCCACGTGACGATCGCGAGCTCTCTCCCGCGCGTGTCTCCGCGCCAGAGCTCCCAGGCCAGGAGGAACACGGCCGCGGCGACGACCCCGTAGAGCGGGACGAGCAGGTTCGCCTCGGTCGAGCCGACCGTGACGTGGATGCGCGCCGGGATGCACGCGAGCGTCACCAGCGGCAGGAGCCAGGGCCAGCGACGGAACAGCCAGGCGCCGCCGATCGTGAGCGCGAGCCCGAGGACGGCGGCTCCCGCCAGCAGCGGCCGATGGCCGTGGGGCGCGAGGTAGGCCGCCAGGAGGACGATCCCGAGAGCCCAGGCACCGAGGCCGGCAAGGCGGTAGGACCGTACCGGTGCGGCCACCAAGACGGCGAGCCCCGCCGCGCCGAGGACGCCGCCCGCGCGGGCGAGCTCGGAGGTCACGGGCTCACCGCCACGATCGCCCGCGAGACGTGGCCATTGGCCGCGACGACGAGGCGGTAGGTGCCCGGCTGGCCCGCGCGCAGGACGAGCAGCCGCCTGCGCGCCACGTTCCCGCGCTGCCCGAGATGCCAGCTGTAGCGCTTCGCGTCGGTGAGGACGCGGACGCCGAAGCGCTTGCCGCTCTTCACGTGGAGCACGTGAGGCCGGACGTCGATGTAGCGGATGCGGACGACCACTGCACGCGTCGGGCCCGAGAGATTGCCGGCCGAGTCGATCGCACGCAGTCGCAGCAGGTGCGGGCCGGGCTTCAGGCCTCGCGCGGCCTTGCCGCCCCAGTCGAGCTTCCCGGCCCGGACAAACGCCCGCACCAGCGTCCGCCGGTCGCCGTCCACGTAGAGGATCGCCTCGGCCTTCTCGCTCGTCAGGTAGTGGATCCGCACGTACTCGCGGCGGAAGTCGCCGTCGGGTGAGAACCCGCGCGGCCTGGCCGAGACGAGCTTGATCAGCGGCGGCGTCGCATCCATGCGGATCACGTTCGGGAGGCCGATCGTCCGGTGCTCGCGTGAGAGGTGGACGCGCGGACGGTAGCTCCCATCGGCGACAACGCGTCCCTCGTCGTCACGTCCGTTCCACTTGAACTGATGGCTGCCGCGGCTCGCGGCCTGCGAGCGTGCGAGGGTGCGGATCACATCGCCGTTCCCGTTCACGATCTCGACCGTGAGGCGGTCGGGCTTGCGCAACACGAAGCTGACCGAGGCGATCGCATGTGTCGCCGAGTCGGGCGCAACCACCTTGTCGACGACCGTGTCCGTGATCGGGCTCTTCTCGAGCTTCAGGCCCTCGGTGACCGCGAAAGCCGCCGCCGAACTGCCGAGCAGGGCGAGAACAAGCAGCATCGGCAGGATGCGCGCCACGGGGTGGCGAGTCTAGTCCGAACCCTCCCAGGCCGTGCCGATCAGAATGTGTCCATGGCGGAGGACCGGGAGCCGGAGGGCGGAGCCGAGCTCCGCGAGGAGCGCAAGGTCGTCACGGCTCTGTTCGCCGACCTCGTCGGCTCCACGCCGCTCGGCGAGCGGCTCGAGCCCGAGGAGGTGAGGCTCGTCGGCGAAGCGGTCGCGCGGATGATCCTCGAGATCGAGCGCTTCGGCGGCCGCGTGAAGGATCTCGCCGGCGACGGCGTGCTCGCGTTCTTCGGTGCTCCGGTCGCCTACGAGGACGACGCCGAGCGCGCCGTGCGGGCGGGTCTGCGGATCGCCGAGGAGATGGCTGCCTACGCGGGCGAGGTGGAGCGCGGATGGGGCATTGACGGCTTCGGCGTACGGATCGGCATCGCCACCGGCCCGGTGGTGCTGGGAGCGATCGGCGCCGGTGCGCGCGTCGAGTACGCCGCCTTCGGCGACACGGTCAACACCGCCGCGCGGCTCCAGACAGCTGCCGAGCCCGGCACGGTGCTCGCCGACGCCGACACGCGGCGCCAGCTCGAGCCGCTGTTCGAATGGGACGACGAGCAGGCCGTCGAGCTCAAGGGCAAGACCGCGCCCGTCGCCGCATCGGTGGCGCGCCGCCCGCGCGCCGAAGCCGGCAAGCGGAGAGGGCTCGGCGGGCCGGAGGTCGATCTCGTCGGGCGCCCGGCCGAGCTGACGCTCGTGAGCGAGGTTCTCGAGGCCGGGCGGGCGGGCGGCCGTCTGGGAAACGCCGACCTCCGGCGTGCGCTCGCGCACGCGATCGACCGCACGACGGTCGCACCGACGCTGGCGGCCAACTACGTCCCGGCCACCGGCGGGCTCGTTCCTCCGGCTCTTCAGGGCCACACCCCCGAGATCGTTCCCCGCTTCGATCCGGAGCTCGCGCGGTCGCACCTCGAGCGCTCGGACACGCGGCCGAGGCTGGTGCTCGCCGCGCCGCCGGGTGACGTCGGAATCGGGGAGGCGCTCACCGGCTGCTGGCGTGACATCCTGGGGCTCGAGACCGAGCTGGTGGGCGAGGTCGGCCAGGCCGGCGACCGTCCGGCGGACGTGACGGTGTCGGGGTGGCTGCCGGGCTATCCGGACCCGGAGTACTACCTCCGGCTGCTACTGCAATCCGACTCCAAGACAAACGAGGGCGGCTTCTCGGACGAGGTCTTCGACCGGCTGATCGAGCGGGCGCGCCAGGAACGGCACGGTCGCAAGCGGCTCGAGCTCTTCCACGAAGCCGACCGGTACGCGGTCACCGAGCAGGTCGCCCTGATCCCGCTCGCCTACGCACGGAGCATCGCCTTCGTGAAGCCGTACGTGCACGGATGGTGGGAGTTCGGCAAGTCCTCAGCCTCGTTCGCCGACCTGGTGATCGAGCGCTAGGAGGGCTTGGCGGAACGACACTCGCCGCCGGAGTGCGATGGTCGTTCCGAGGCAAGGACGCAGGGAGCGTTCGTACCTGGAAGGTACGGGCGCGACTGCGTAACAAGGGCGGAGCCGGTGGCGAGCAGCGTGCCCCGGCGGCACAGCCGTCGTTTCGTCAAGCCCTCCTACTAGGAGGCGATCCCGGGCCGCGGGCGACGGCCCAGGCGCGTCGTGAAGGCCCACGTCGCGAACGCGAGGCCGGCCACGACCGCTCCGACCGCGATCACCCAATCGGCGTTGGGCGGGTCGACGAGCTTGATCCCGCTCAGCATCAGCACCGAGGCTAGGCCGAGCCGAAGGGCGCGATCGGGCAGCTTGAGCGTGAACTGGCTCGTCAGCAGGATCCCGGGAATCGAACCCAGGAGCAGCCAGGCCATCGCGTGCAGGTCGACGTTGCCGGCGACTAGATGCCCGAACCCGGCAACCCAGAGCAGCAGTGCCGCGTGGAAGATGTCCGTGCCGACGATCTTGGCAACCGTGAGTGGGAAGACCATCACCATGACCAGGCCGAAGAACGTGCCGCTTCCGACCGAGGTCAGCCCGACCACAAACCCGCAGGTCGCGCCAAGCGCGACTGCGATCACCCGGTCGCGGTTCGTGAGCAGGAAGGGCGCGTCATCCGGCTGCACCCCCATGCGGATGAACGTCTTCGCCACGAGCCCGAGGCCGCCGATCACGAGCGCGATCCCGACCGCGTAGGCCTCGATCGTCTCGGCGCTGCCGTAGTGGTGGCTCAGCCATGTGGCGACCACGACGCCGAGCAGCGACATCGGCCCCGAGCCGAGGAACATCCAGAGAACCAGGCGCAGGTGAACCGTGCCCAGCCGCCGGTGCCGGACGGCGCCGAAGCTCTTGAAGATGGCGCCGTGGAGGATGTCTGTGCCGACCGCGAGCGTCGGCTTGAAGCCGAAGAAGATCACGAGGATGGGCGTCAGCAGCGAGCCGCCGCCCATCCCGGTCACGCCCACGAGGGCGCCGATCAGGAACCCGCTGAGGGTGAACTGCCAGTTCACAGCCGGCGGCTAGGAGCGATAGCTGTCGATGAGAACCTCCGCGACCTCGGGCCGCGTGAACTCGACCGGCGGCAGCTCGCCGTTGGCGAGCAGCTCGCGCACCTTCGTCCCCGAGAGGAAGACGTGGTCGTCCCCGCCGTGCGGGCAGGTCTTCGGCGTCGCCATCGAGCCGCAGACGCGGCAGAAGAAGGCGTGCTCGAAGAACATGGGCTCGATCCCCAGCTCGTGGGGCTCGAACTCGTCGAAGATCAGCTGCGCATCGTAGGTGCCGTAGTAGTCGCCGACGCCGGCGTGGTCGCGCCCGACGATGAAGTGCGAGCAGCCGTAGTTCTTGCGGCAGATCGCGTGCCAGATCGCCTCGCGCGGACCGGCGTAGCGCATCGCTGCCGGGAAAGCGGCCACGAGCACGCGGTCGGCCGGGTAGTAGTTGTCGACGAGGATCCGATAGCAGTCGACGCGCGTCGCCGCGGGCACGTCGTCGGACTTCGTCTCGCCGACGAGCGGGTGGATGAGCAGACCGTCGACGGTCTCGAGCGCCCCCTTCGTCAGGTACTCGTGCGCCCGGTGGATCGGGTTGCGCGTCTGGAAGCCGACGACCCGCCGCCAGCCCCGGTCGGAGAACTCAGCCCGTGTCTCGGCCGGATCCAGGGCGAGCTCCGGGAACGACGGCTCGGCGCGCTCGAAGACAGTCACGCGGCCGGCGACATAGAGCGGTTTCTGCTGGTAGAGCCGGGCCACGCCGGGGTGGTCGTCGTCGATCGTGCGGAAGCAACGCTCGGCCTCGCGCTCCTTGTCGTACTCGTAGGCCTCGTCGACCTCGAGCACCGCGAATGCGGTACCGGCCTCGTCGGTCAGCACGACCTGGTCACCGTCCGGGGCGCGGTCGACGGCCAGACAGACGGGCAACGCCCAGGGCAAGCCGCGTGCGAGCCGCATCTCCTCGACCACGCGCTCGTAGTCGTGGCGGTTCATGAACCCCTCGAGCGGCGACAGCGCACCGCTCGCGAGCATGTCCAGGTCGGAGAGCTCGCGGGAGGTGAGCGGGATCTGTTCGAGCCGATCGATCCCCTCGGGCCGCGAGCCGGTGCGGTCGACGAGCTTGCCGCCGTGTGGCTCGATCAGGTGCGTCGTCTCGGCCACGGTCATGCGGCAACCTCGGCCGGAACCAGCCCGAGGTCCTCGAGCTTCGCAACCACCAATGCGGCACTTTCCTCCGGGTCGTGCAGCTCGGTGTCGAGCACGAGCTCGGGTTGCGACGGCTCCTCGTAGGGGTCGGACACGCCGGTGAACTCAGTGATCTCTCCCTTGAACGCCTTCTCGTACAGACCCTTGACGTCGCGCCTCGCGCACTCGTCCACCGAGGCCTTCACGTAGACCTCGACGAACGTGCCGACCTCTTCCACGCGCTCTCGCGCCCGGCGGCGGGTTTCCTCGTAGGGCGAGATCGCCGCGGCGATCACCGCGCCGCCCTGGCGGGTCAGGCGCGAGGCGACCCAGCCGACCCGCTCGATGTGCGTGTCGCGGTCCTCCTTTGAAAAGCCGAGGCCCTTCGAGAGGTGCGTGCGGACGGTATCGCCGTCCAGGTACTCGACGACCAGGCCGCGCCGGTCGAGCTCCGGCCCGACGCGATGCGCGATCGTGGTCTTGCCCGAGCCGGAGAGCCCGGTGAACCAGAGCGTGAAGCCGCCGGGCCGGACGTGAGTCGTCTCCGGGTGCTCGGCGGCGTAGATGTGGTCGGTCATGTGCCTCCTAGTGGTTGCTCGAGGTGGATCCCACACTCGAGCTTGTCGGAGCCGGCCCAGCGGCCGGCGCGCTCTTCCTCGTCGGGCGCGATCGGGCGGGTGCACGGAATGCACCCGATCGAGCGGAAGCCGACGTCGTGGAGCGGGTTGTAGGGGATCTCGTTGACCGTGATGTAGGCCCAGACCCGCTTCTCGTCCCAATCGGCGAGCGGATGCAGCTTCCAGACGTTGTAGCGCTCCGACCACTGCACCTTCGGCGTCGCCGAGCGGCTCGGGGACTGGTCGCGGCGGATCCCAGAGATCCAGGCGCCGTACAGCTCGAGCGCGTGAACGAGGGGCTCGACCTTCCTAATGTGGCAGCAACGGTCCGGATCGACCTCCCACAGGTTCGGCCCCTCCTGCCGGTGCTGCTGCGCCACCGTGATCACCTCAGGCGCCTTCTGGAGTCGAATGCCGTAGCGCTCGACCAGGCGGTCTCGCGTCTCGTAGCTCTCCCGGAAGAACAGGTGCGTGTCGAGCTCGATCACGGGAATGTCGAGGCCAAGCTCGGAGACCATGTGCACGAGCACCGACGACTGCTTCTGCCACGAGCACGTGAGGCAGAGGCGGTCGCCGAACTCGTCGTAGGCCCAGCGGAGCGCGTCCTCCGCGCTCATGGCCTCGAAGTCAAACTCAGGTAGCGGGGGCGCGCTCGTCATCGAGCAGCACCTCCTTCAGCGTGTCTCCGCGCAGGCCGAGCCGGAGGGTCTCCAGCGGGATGACCTCCTCAGGAGGGATGTTGCCGAGGTTCACGTTCGGGCCAAACTGCTTCACGAACCAGGCCTGAGAGCTCTTCGTCGGCGCCTCGAAGATCAGGTCACCGAGCTCCACTTCGTGAACGATCTCGTCGACGAGCCCGGTCCGCATCTCGCCCGTCGGGCGGTAGATCCCCGCGGTGCCTCCCTCACGCCCCTCGGTGATCACCTTCCAGGCGCCCGCCTCGAGCTCCTCCTTGATCCACTCGACCCACTGGTACGGGGCGTAGACGACGTCCTCGTCCTTGGAACCGACCTCCGAGAGGACGGTGAACTCAGAGGCGAACTCAGCGATCAGCTCGAGCTTGCGTTCGCGTGGGATGTCGAGGGTGCCGTCCGAGATCTCGACGTGCGAGAAGCGCTGTTCGATCAGCCAGCGCTTGAACTCGTCGAGCTTCCCACGCGCATAGACGACCTCGAAGAGCGTGCCGCCGCAGACGACGGGCGTCTCGAAGGAGCGGTAGAGCGCGATCTTCTTCTCGAGGTTGTTCGTAACGTACGAGGTGCCCCAGCCGAGCTTGACGATGTCGACGTACTGGCCGGCGGTGTCGAAGAGCCCCTCGATCTCGCGCAGATTGAGGCCCTTGTCGATCACGTGTGTGAGGCCCTTCGTCCGCGGCTTACCGGGCCGCGGCGGCAGGTCGAGGAATCCGTCAAAGCTTGGCATAGAGCTCCTCCAGCTTCTTGTGGGCGGCCGCCTGGACGTCGTGGTAGAGCGAGTTGCCGTGGGCGTCGATCCCGACCGTCAGGGGGCCGAAGTCCTTGACGCGGAACCTCCAGAGGCACTCGGGCATGAGCTCCTCCCAGGCGACCTCCTCGATCTCCTCGATCTGCGTCGTCTCGAGCGCGGCCGCGCCGCCGACGATCGCGAAGTAGACCATCCCGAGGCGCTGCATCGGCTCGATCGCCTCGTCCGGGAAGCCACCCTTGCCGCAGATCGCGCGCACGCCGTACTCGGTGCCGAGCGGCTCGGTGAAGCGCACCATGCGCGCGCTCGTGGTCGTGCCGATGCAGACGGGCTCGTACTTGCCGCTCTCCAGCTTGCGCACGCCCGGTGCGGTGTGCAGCAGGAACGCGCCCTTCAAGTCCATCGGCGGCTCGACCCCCTGGTCGAAGATCCGGATCTGCGTCCGGTCGCGGATGCCGATGATGTGGCCTTGGACGACGACCTCGTCCCCCGCGCGGAGCTTGAGGATCTCGCCCTCGTCGGTGATCGGGAAGGTGACCTCGTGAACCGCCATCAGGCCTCCCGGTCGAACTCGACGGAACCGTCGGCCGACACGTGCACGGACGCACGCCTGGCCGCCCAGCACTGGTAGTTCACGGCCACCGGGTTGAGCGTCATGTGCGTGTCCGCGTGCTCGATGTGGCAGTTGAGCACGGTCACGTCGCCGCCGAGCCCCATCGGGCCGATGCCGGTTTCGTTCAGCAGCTCGTAGAGCTCTTCCTCGAGCTTGGCCACGTGCGGGTCGGCGTTGCGGGTGCCGATCGGGCGCGCGATGGCCTCCTTGGCGAGGTACATCGCGTAGTCAGCCGAGCCGCCGATCCCGACGCCCACGATCCCGGGCGGGCACGGCTTGCCGCCGGCGTCGACGATCGACGAGAGCACGAACTCCTTGATCCCCTTCACGCCATCGGCGGGAACGCACATCTTGAGGAAGCTCATGTTCTCGGAGCCCGAGCCCTTCGGGACGCACTTGACGTCGAGCCCGTCCCAGTCGGGGATGAACTCCCAGTGCACGATCGGGAGCCGGTACCCGGTGTTCGGCCCGGTGTTCTCGCGCGTGATCGTGTGCACGGCGTTCGAGCGCAGCGGGTGCTCGAGGGTCGCGCGCTCGGTGCCGGCCTTGAGCGCCTCGTAGATCTTCGCCGGGTGAAGCGGGAAGTGCTCGCCGACGCGACAGGTGTAGACGGCGATCCCGGTGTCCTGGCAGACGAGGTTGCCGTTGTCGTCGGCCACCTGGACGTTGCGAACGATCGTATCGAGCACGCGCTTGCCGGGAACGGAGGTCTCCCGCGCGGCAGCGACCACAAGCGCGTCGCGCAGGTCCTGCGGGATGTCCTTCAGCGCCCAGACGTAGAGGTGCGCCGCGGCGTCCTCGACCGCCTGGCGAATGTCGACCGCAACGGCGCTCATGCCGCCGCCCTCTCCGCCGCGGCCGCGCCAGCACGACGGCCGAAGACTGTGCACTCCAGGAGCGAGTTCCCCATCATCCGGTTGCGGCCGTGGGTGCCACCGGCGATCTCGCCGCAGGCGAAGAGGCCGGGCAGGGTCGTCTCGGCGCGCTCGTCGATCACGAGGCCTCCGTTCTGGTAGTGGAGCACCGGGTAGGTCAGGATCGGCTCGCGGAGCGGGTCGATCCCCGTGGAACGGTAACGGCGGAGCATGTAGGGAAGCGAGATCTCTGCGTCTTCCTCGGGAATCCGGGTCGTGTCGAGCAGCACGGCCGGTCGGCCGTCGGGAGTCTCGACGCCGCGGCCGGAGTCGACCTCGTCGAAGATCGCCTGCGAGACTGCGTCCCGGGGCCCGAGCGGGTCGGTGAACTCCTCACCGGCCGAGTTGAGCAGGGTCGCGCCGTACGCTCGCGTGGTCTCGGGGATCGAGTAGCCCTGCATCGTCGGCGGCCAGGCGCCCCCGTTCGGGTGGTACTGGAGCGCGTCGAGGTCGCGGCTCTCGGCGCCGAGCTCCAGCGCGATCCGCGTCACCTCGCCGGTCGCGCCGGGATGGTTGGTCGAGAGCTCTCCCCGCTCCTCTGCCTCTCGGTAGCAGCGGCCGCCCGCCGCGAGCACGACGGCGCCCGCGTCGATCACGACCTCCTTGCCGTTCTTGCGCTTGCAGTTCGCGACCCAGCCGTTCTCGGCCTGCTCGAGCGAGACGAGCGGGCAGTTCGGCAGCGCCTCGCCGGAAGAGGCGAGGAACGCGTCGCGCAAGCCGGTCGTGATGGCGTGGCCGGTGCGGTCGCCAACCTGGAGGAGCCGCTTCCGGGTGGCCCCTCCGCAACGGGCCAGCCGGTAGCCGCCGTTTTCGCGTGTGAACTCGACGCCGTGCTCCTCGAGCCAGTGGATGGCGCCCGGCGCCTCGGCGGTCAAGACCTCGACGAGGCGCCGGTCGGCGGTCTCGTGCGAGCTCTGCCAGACGTCCTCCGCGTGCTGCTCGGGCGAGTCGTCCTCACCGAACGCGGCCTGGATCCCGCCCTGCGCCTTGGCGGAGTTGCAGGACTGGAGGGCGCCTTTCGTCACGAGGCCGACTCGAGCCCCGGCGCGCTCCGCGGAGACGGCAGCAGCTAGCCCGGAGGCCCCGCTCCCGACCACGAGCACGTCGAAGGAAAGCCTCTCGGGCACGATCCCCGCATCGTAGCCTAATTACAGACATTAGTTTCTCTTATTGCCAGACGGAGGGGCTATGCTCGCCGACCGATGCGATGGATGGCCAAAGCGGCGGTGCAGCGCGGGCTCGGTGTCTTGCCCCAGGGCGAGCGGCTGAACTACGTCTTTCAACGCCACGTGCTCCGCTCGCTGCCGGCGGGCGAGTCAGTCTTTCGGCGGAAGTTCTCGCGCGCGCAGCAGCACCTGCGAGCATACGAGGCGCACGGGCCGGGTGCTCCCCCGAGCGCGGCCGTCTTCTACGAGTTCGGAGCAGGCTGGGATCTGGCGATCCCATTGTCGTACGCGGCCCTGGGAGTCGGGCGCCAGGTGCTCGTGGACATCCGGCCAAGCGTGCGCGCCGAGCTCGTGAACGACTCTCTCGCGGCGTTCGAGCGGCTCTGGGACGAGCTCGAGTCCGAGGCCGGCCGCGAGCTGCGCCGCCTGGGCGGGCCGATCGACTCGGCCGACGAGCTGGAGGAGCGCTTCGGCATCACCTACCTCGCACCTCGCGACGCGCGGGCGACCGGGCTGCCATCCGAATCGGTCGACTTCGTCTCGAGCACCGACACCTGCGAGCACATCCCGGAAGGCGACCTCGGGGAGATCTTCCTCGAATGCTTCCGGCTGCTCCGTCCCGGAGGCGCGTTCAGCTGCCGAATCGACCTGCAGGACCACTACGCGTACTTCGACCCGAGCCTCTCGCGCTACAACTTCCTCCGCTACTCGGACCGAGCCTGGCGGATCGTCAACTCGCCGCTCCATCATCAGAACCGGCTCCGGTCGCCCGACTACCTACGGCTGGTGCGCGAGGCCGGCTTCGAGCTCGTCGCCGAGCTGCCGTCGGGACCGAGCGTGGAGGGCCTGGCGGAGCTCGAGGGGCTGCCGCTGGCGCCGCGCTTCCGCGTCTACCCGCCCGAGGAGCTCGGGGTGACGATCCTCTCCTTCGTGGCTCGGCGGCCTTGAGCGACCACAGTTGCATGCCGATGACGGCCCCGTGGTCCGCGGCGTCTCGATCCTTTCGTTGCTGGTGGCGCTCCTCGTCGCCGGCTGGCTGCTGACCGTCCAGCAACGAAGCGGAGCGAACGGACACACGGCGTCGCAGGCCGTCGCTCAAGCGCAACAGGCAGCCTCGGGGCTCACCTTCCAACAGGCCCAGGTGCAGCTCGAGCAGTTCCATGCGCTGAACGGCACCTACGCAGGCGCTACGACGGCCGGCTTCGACGTGACGCTCGTGCGTGCCGACGCGTCCTCGTACTGCATCCAGGCGGGCGCGGGCGAGTCGGCGTCGCATCTCGCCGGACCGGGCGGCGCGCCTGGCTCCGGGCCCTGCTGAGCTACCAGATACCGCGCAGCAGCTCGGCGATCTCGGCCGGGCTCGCGGAGCGCGGGTTCGCCTTGGCACCCGCTCGTTCGGCCGTCGCCTCGGCGACCTCCTCGAGCTCGTGCTCGGGGACGCCGAAATCGCGCAGGCGCTCGTAGCCGGAGAGGCGGGCAAGCTCCTCGGTACGTTCGATCGGGTCGTCGGAGCCGAGCGCTTCGCCAAAGCGCTCGATCTCCTCGCCGGCGACGGGCCGGTTGAAGCGGAGCGCGGGTGCGAGGCAGAGCGCGTTCGCGGGGCCGTGGAAGATCCCGTAGCGGCTGCCGATCGCCTGTGCCATCGCGTGGCCGAGGCCAAGGCCCGCGGAGGCAAGCGCGGCGCCACCGTGCATGGCGCCGCGGAGAAGCGTCCTGCGTGCCTCGACGTCGTGGCCGTCCTCGAGCACGGCCGGCAGCGACTCGCCGATCAGGCGCGCTCCCTCGAGCGCGTGCTCGTCGCCCTCGGCGTTCCGGCCCTCGACGTAGAGCGCCTCTGCGCAGTGGGCGAGCGCGTTCAGGGCCGAGCCGCCGCTCAGCTCGCGCGGCAGCTCGAGCAGCAGCTTGGGCTCGTAGACGATGCCGGCGGTATGTGCGCCGGTGCCGCCGCTGACGATCCGGCGCTCGGGATCGCGGACGCCGAAGTTCACCGGCCACTCGGCACCCGAATACGTCGTCGGCACCGAGACCACCGGGAGACCGGTCTCCGCCGAGACGCTCTTCGCGAGGTCGATCGCACTGCCTCCTCCGACCGCGAGCAACCCGTCGGTGCCGTTTGCGGCGATCAGCGCGGCGATCTCCTCGACCCGGTCGCTCGGCACCTCGTGCCAGCTGCCGACCGAGGGGAGGTCGAGGCTCGACCAGCGCTCGCTCGCGATCAGGAAGGGCCGCTCGACACCGAGCTCGGCGAGCACGGCACCCAGCTCCTCGAGACCCCAGCGGACGATCACGACAGCCGCTCCTTCGCGAAGGTGAGGAACGCCTCGGCCGCCCGGGTCGGCGAGCGCCCGGCCGAGCGGACTAGCGAGATCTGGCGCGCCGGCTCGAGCCCTTTGACGCGCGCGGACGAGAGCGTGCCCGCGGCAAGGTCGGCGTCGATCGCCGCACGAGAGATGAAGGTGACGCCGTAGCCGGCCGCGACGGCCGACTTGACTGACTCCTGCAGGCCCAGCTCGAGACGCGGCTCGAGGTCGCGCAGGCGGGTACCCGCGCGGCGGAGCTCGTCCTCGATCACCTGGCGGACCCCGGCCCCCTCCTGCATCACGATCAGCGACTCCTGGCGCAACTGCTCGAGGGAGACCGTGCGGCCGGCGAAGCGGTGGCCGGGCGGACACGCGAGCACGACCTCGTCGCGGAAGAACGGCTCGAAGACGACGCCCCGGCGCCGGCGGGCCGCGCCGACGACTCCGAGCTCGAGCTCGCGCTCGGCGACGCGGTCGACGACCGACTGCGTGTCCGAGATCGAGAGAGACACGGCGACTCCCGGATTGTCCTGCTGGAATTCGCAGAGCAGGACGGGAACGACGGTGCTGCCGGGGCCGGTCGAGGCACCGACCTCAAGGCTGCCGCGCAGCTCGCCCTCCTCTCCCGCGTCGAGCTCCTCGATCAGCTGCCCCTCGAGCGCGAGCATCCGCTGGGCGCCGCGGTAGAGCGCCAGCCCCGCCTCGGTGGGCTCCACGCGGCGGCCGGAGCGGTCGAGCAGCGTGCGGCCGAGCCGCTTCTCGAGCGACCGCACCTGGAGGCTCACGGCGGGCTGGGTCACGCCGAGGCGCTCGGCCGCCTGGGAGAAGCTCTTGCGCTCGACGACCGCGCAGAAGGCAGCAAGCTGTCGCGTATCCATAAGGACATCTTATTCGGAGAGTTACGCTTTCGGCACGATCACGTTACCCATTCGTGCGGATTTGCTCGATAAAATTTCAGTGGGTGGTGGGTTGGGGTGCCCCGAGAGGTCGGGTCGCCCAGGGAAGCGCCGGGACGCGGAGGTGCCGACGCTCTAGCATCTCGGTGTGGCCGCTTCTCAGCCGAGGCCGAGCGACTCCTTCGTCGAGCGGTTCTCCGTCCTCGTCCGCGGTTCGCCGAAGCGCCGGGTCGATCTCGAGCTTCGCGTGCTCGACGTCGCGCTCTCGGCGTTCATGCTGCTTCTCGCCCTTCCCTTCCTCCTGCTGATCGGCTCGGCTCTCCTGCTCACGAGCGGACGGCCGCTGTTCTACCGGGGGCAGCGCGTCGGCCGCGACGGGCGGATCTTCGACATGCTCAAGTTCCGTACGCTCCGGAGCGGCGCCGAGCAGCGGCTCGGCCCGTACCTCGGCTCCGAGCTGGTCGAACGGACCCGGAGCGAGACCACGCGGCTCGGCCGCAGGTTGCGCGCGACTCAGCTCGACGAGCTTCCGCAGCTCTGGAACGTCCTGCGCGGCGACATGAGTCTCGTGGGGCCGCGCCCGATCCGCCCACGCTTCTTCGAACAGCTGGCCGCCGAGCTCCCGGCCTACTGGCAACGACTCGTCGTTCGCCCCGGCCTCACCGGCTTCGCGCAGGTGCGGCGCGGGTACGAGACCTCGATGGCCGAGAAGCTCGCGCACGACCTCGAGTGGATCGCCGACCGCTCGGTCCCGCTCTACCTGCGCACGCTCACCTCCACGGCCATCCGAATCGCAGGCCAATCCCTCCGGGGCCTGGTCAGAAGCGACCACTAGACTCAACGCGCATGTGCGGGATCTGCGGGATCGTCTCCTCGAACGGAGTTGCGGACCGCGACCGGCTCGCTGCGATGAGTGCCAAGCTGGTCCATCGCGGGCCCGACAGCGACGGCGCCTACGTCGACGGCCAGGCCGCCCTCGCGGCGCGCCGGCTCGCGATCATCGACCTCGAGACCGGCGACCAGCCGATCGCGAACGAAGACTCGACGGTCCACGTCGTCCAGAACGGCGAGCTCTACAACTACCGCGAGCTTCGCGCCGAGCTGGAGCGCGCAGGCCACCGCTTCCGCACGCACGGCGACACCGAGGTGCTCGTGCACCTCTACGAGGAAGAGGGCCTCGGATTCGCGCGCCGGCTCCGCGGGATGTTCGCGGTGGCGCTCTGGGACGCGGCACGCCGACGGCTCGTGCTCGCACGGGACCGCTTCGGAATCAAGCCGCTCTACTACCGCGATACGACTGACGGGGTCGAGTTCGCCTCGGAGCTGCGGGCTCTGCCGCGTGGCGAGATCGACCTCGATGCGCTCGAGGCGTTCCTCGCCTTCAACTCGATACCGGCGCCGCTGACGATCTTTCGCGAGGTGCGCAAGCTGCCGCCCGGCCAGGTGCTCGTCCGGGAGGACGGGAAGACGCGCATCGAGCGCTTCGCCCGCCCTGCGCCCGAAGCTGCTGACCGGCTCCGGGACGACGACGAGGCCGAGCTAATCGAGGAGCTGCGCGCGCGGCTGCGAGATTCGGTGCGGGCGCACCTCGTCTCCGACGTCCCGGTCGGGGTGCTGCTCTCCGGCGGGATCGACTCCTCCGCCCTGACGGCGCTGGCCGCGCAGGAGAGCTCCGAGCCCGTCCGCACGTTCTCGATCGGTTTCGAAGAGCGGTCGTTCGACGAGCTCGGCGACGCGCGCCTGGTGGCCGAGTGCTACGGCACGCGGCACCGCGAGCTGGTGTTGCGACCCGACGCCGCGCTGCTCCTCCCCGCGCTAGCAGACGCATTCGACGAGCCGTTCGCCGACTCGTCCGCCCTCCCCACCTACCTCGTCTCGCAGCTGGCGGCGCAGGACGTGAAGGTCGCCCTCTCCGGGGAAGGCGGCGACGAGCTCTTCGGCGGCTACTACACCTACGTCGCCGATCTGCTCGCTCTGCGGGCGGGCGGCGCAGCGCGACTCGCGCAGCCCCTGGTCGAGCGCCTCCCGAGCTCGAGCGCGCGGGCGAGCTTCGACTACAAGGCGAAGCGCTTCGTGCGAGCCGCACACCTACCCCCGCTCGAGCGCCACCACGCCTGGAAGGAGATCTTCTCGGCCGACGCCCGCGCCGAGTTGACGGGCCGCCGGCACGGGTTCGATCCGGTCGACCTCTACCGCGCCCGCTTCGCCGAGACCGAGGATGCCGAGCTGCTCGCGCGCCTGCAGGACGTCGACCTCGGGATCTACCTCGTGGACGACCTGCTGGTGAAGACCGACCGCGCGTCCATGGCCCACTCGCTCGAGGCGCGGGTGCCGTTCCTCGACCCGGCCGTCGCGGGCTTCGCCGCGGCCCTCCCCCTCAAGCACCGGGTGCGCGGCCCGCGCAAGAAGGTGCTCCTGCGCAAGGCGGTCGCGCCGCTCGTGCCGAGCCAGATCGTCCGCGGCAAGAAGCGCGGCTTCTCGATCCCGGCGGCGGCCTGGCTTCGCGGCGACCTCGAGCCGTTCGCCCGCGAGACGCTCGGCCCGGAGACCCTTCGCCGCCAGGGATACTTCAGGCCCGAGGCCGTGACCTCGCTGCTCGACCGCCACGTCGCCGGCAAGGAGGACCTCTCGCGGCAGCTCTGGGGCCTGCTCGCGTTCACGCTCTGGCACGAACAGCACGTCGAGCGGGAGCCCGCGCCGCTCGCCGGCGAGCGCATGGAGGCGCTCGTCCGCTGACCGATCTGCCGGAGTTCGGGCTCGGCTACCCCGGAACAGACCTGCGGCGGCGGCTCGTCGAGGCGGTCCTGGCCGGGGAGAAGACGGCGACGGCCGGCCTGCACGGCGCCTTCGACGACGAGCCGACGCCCAATTCGGGCGACCGGTTCGTCGTCGAGGACGAGACCGGCACGCCGCGGGCGATCGTCGAGGTGACCGAGGCTCGCGTCATCCCTGCGGGCGAGATCGACCTCCAGTTCGCGCGAGACGAGGGCGAGGGCTTCGAGTCGGTGCAGGACTGGCACGAGGCGCACGAGCGCTTCTTCGAGCGGACGATCACGCCGGACACGCTGATCGACGCGGTCCGATTCCGCGTGGTCGAGCGGCTGTGAGGGTCTGGGTGGACATCACCGCGCCGGCCCACGTGCTGGTCTTCCGGCCGCTGCTCGGCCTGCTGCGCGAGCGCGGCGCGGAGATCGAGATCACCTCGCGCGACTACGCTCAGACGGTGCAGCTGCTCGAGCTGCACGGGATCGAGGCCGAGATTCTCGGGCGGCACGGCGGCCGCTCGCGCCTCGGGAAGGCGCGCTCGCTCGCCTCCCGCCTGGGAGAGCTCCGGCACTGGGCCCGTGGCCGGCAGTTCGACATCGCGCTCGCCCACGGCTCCCACGAGCTGACG
Source organism: Gaiellaceae bacterium (assembly GCA_036265535.1). GTDB lineage: Bacteria > Actinomycetota > Thermoleophilia > Gaiellales > Gaiellaceae > AC-32. The sequence goes on from DATAOV010000018.1 coordinate 32,434, forward strand.
ATGACCGCGCGCCGGCTCGGGATCCCGAGCTCGACCACCTTCGACTACGAGTTCGCCTGGCTCCAGCACCAGCTCGGCTGCCGCGCCGCCACGCGAGTGGTCGTGCCCGAGGCGATCCCGCCGGAGCGCCTCGGGCGCTACGGCGCGAAGCCGCCGAAGCTGCGCCAGTACCCGGGCCTGAAGGAGGAGTACTACCTCGCCGACTTCGAACCCGACCTCAGGGCTCTCAAGCAGTTCGAGTTCGATCCCGCGCGCACGCTGGTCGTCGTGCGCACGCCCCCCGACGTCTCGCTCTATCACCGGCGCTCGAACCCGCTTTTCCCGCAGGTGCTCGACCACCTCGGGCGCGACGAGACCGTGCACGCGATCGTCCTGCCGCGGACTCCGGAGCAGCGCGACTTTGTGCGCGGCCTCGGCTTGCCCTCGGTGCAGGTTCCCGACCGAGCCGTCGACGGTCAGAGCCTGATCGCCTTCTCCGACCTCGTCGTCTCGGCCGGCGGCACGATGAACCGCGAGGCGGTGGCTCTCGGCGTGCCTGTCTACACGACCTACGGCGGGAGGCTCGGCGGGGTGGACGAGATGCTGATCCGCGAGGGCCGGCTGATCCCGCTCAGCGACCCGCGCGCGCTCGACTTGCGCAAGCGCGACGGCGAACGGGAGCGCGTGCGTCGGGATCCGGCGCTGATGCTCGAGCTGTTGCTGTCAGCTCGCGAGGGCTAGGAGAAGGTCGCGCCCGTAGCGCTCGAGCTTCGCCGGGCCGACTCCGGGCACGGACGCGAGCTCCGAGATCGTCGTCGGCCGCCGCGCGGCGATCTCCGCCAGCGTCGAGTTGTGGAAGACGACGTACGCCGGGATCTCGTCCGCCTTGGCGCGCTGCAGCCGCCAGCGCTTGAGGGCGAGGTACGTGGGATCGCTCGGCTCCGCGGAGCGAGCCCGCTTCGGCGCGAAGGTCTCGACGCCGAGCTCGGCGAGGAAGCGGCTCGTCTTGCCCGCCCAGGTCAGCGCCAGGTGCCGCTTCGCGCGGGTCATACCGACGTAGAGCAGCCGACGCTCCTCGGCCACCCCGGCGGCCGTGTGCAGGGCCTGCTTGCATGGAAGCTCCTTCTCCTCGACCCGGGGCAGGAAGACGGCCTCGAACTCGAGCCCCTTCGCCCGGTGGAGGGTGAGGAGATGCACGCCGCCCTCGGCGCCGTGGTCGAAGCGCGCCCGCAGCCACTCGATCCAGTCCGCCACGGTGTGCGAGCCGTCGTCGTACTCCTCGGCGAGCTTGCAGAGACGCGCGAGGTCGGCCTGGCGCACGAGCTCCCGCTCGCCCAAGCCCTCGGGCACCGGCTCGACGAGGCCCTGGTCGAGCGCGGCCCGCCGCACCTCCTCGGCGAGCGAGCCGAAGCCGGCGCCTCGCAGTCCCTTCAGCAGCTGCCGGGCCGCGTCGCGAGAGAGCAGGGCCGCACCCTGGAAGGGAATCCGCGCGTCGCCGAACAGCTCCTCGAAGTCGACCGAGCGCGAGTTGAGCCGCATCAGCACGGCCATCTCCTCATAGGGCACGCCCTCCGCGGCGAGCGCCCGCACCCGCTCCAACACGAACCGCTCCTCCTCCTCAGACGACTCGAAACCACGCAGCAGCGGCTCCGGCCCGGCCGAGCGCGTCGCGCGAAGCGTCTTCTGCGCACCGCCGAGCTCGGGCACGAGCCGGTTCGCCAGCGCGAGAACCTGCGGGCTCGAGCGGTAGTTCTCCTCCAGCCGCACGACCGTCGCCTGCGGAAAGCGCCCGGCCAGCCCGAGCAGCCACTCGGGCGAGGCGCCAGTGAAGCCGTAGATCGACTGGTAGTCGTCGCCGACCGCGCAGAGGTCGACCCGGTCGCCGAGCCAGAGCTCGAGCAGCGACTGCTGGAGCAGGTTCACGTCCTGGTACTCGTCCACGGTGAACGCGCGGTAACGCTCCCGGAGCGCCGTGAGCGCCCACTCGTCCGCCTCGTACAGCCGCACAGCGAACTCGAGCAGGTCCTCGAAGTCGATCAGCCCCGAATCGACCTTGCGCCGCTCGTACTCGCGGAAGACGCGGGCCATCAGGTCGGCAGGGATCGGCGGCTCGTGGTCGCCGAGCCTTTCGCGATAGCTCCCCGGGGTCAGCCGCCGGTTCTTGGCCCACTCGACCTCGGTCGCGAGGTCGCCGGCCGGCCGGAACCGATACGGGCGGGGCAGCGAGTTGCCGATCTGGCGCAGGAGGAGCGCTTTCGTGGAAAGGATCCGGCCCGGTGCCTCGCCGCGCGCCTGTCGCAGCTGGGCCAGTGCGGCCGAGTGGAAGGTCCGAGCCTCCACGCCGTCCACGCCCAGCCGCGCGAGCCGCGCGCGCATCTCGCCCGCGGCCTTGTCGGTGAACGTGACGGCGAGCAGCTCGTCCGAGCGGAACGCGCCCGTCGAGACCTGCCACGCGATCCGGCGCGTGATCGTGGTCGTCTTGCCCGAGCCCGCGCCGGCGAGGATGCAAACCGGGCCCCGCACCGCCTCGGCGGCACGTCGCTGCTCGGGATTCAGGCCGTCGAGGATCGCGTCCATCAAGGCGCTCGCTTGCGACGCCGACCAAAGAGGCCGTGCCGGCTCTCCCGGCGCGGCCGTCCAACGCACCCTCTGGGATGCAAAACGATGTTGCCCTCCTACGCGAGTGGCCTCTGAGCCACCCTAGCCGCAGGTTCAGACGGTTCTAGCTCAGGGTCTGTTCCGAAACCGTGCCTTCTGGTGCACCGGTCTCGGCGACCAGCCGAGGTACCCGCATCATCGTCGCGAGCCGCGAGACGACCTCGAGCGTCTCGCCCTCGCGCACCAGCTGCTCCAACTCCGCGAGCTCGTCCTGGAGCCAGACGGCGTCGACGATCGGCCCGCTCACGCGCATGATCTTCGGATGCGAGGTGGAGACGGCGGTCTCGCCCTCGCCCCAGAGCTCCTCGTGCAGCTTCTCGCCGGGCCGGGTGCCGACGATCTGGATCGCGATGTCGCGGTCGGGCTCCTTGCCGGAGAGCCGCACCATCTGCTTCGCCAGGTCGAAGATCCGCACCGGCTCGCCCATGTCGAGCACGAAGACGTCGCCGCGGCCACCGATCGCGCCGGCCTGGATCACGAGGGACGAGGCCTCCGGGATGGTCATGAAGTAGCGCGTCATCTCGGGGTGCGTGACCGTGACCGGCCCGCCGCTCGCGATCTGGCGGCGGAAGATCGGGATCACGCTCCCGGAGGAGCCGAGGACGTTGCCGAAGCGGACCGCCACGAACCGGGTCGCGATGTCCTCCCGTGCGCCGTAGGCCTCGACGATCCATTCGCACAGCGCCTTCGACTGCCCCATGACCGTCTTCGGGTTGACCGCCTTGTCGGTCGAGACGAGGACGAAGCGCTCCGCGCCGAACTCGACCGCGGTCTCGGCGAGGATCCTCGTCCCCACCGCGTTGTTGCGCACCGACTCGAGCGGGTTCGCCTCCATCAGCGGCACGTGCTTGTAGGCGGCGGCGTGAAAGACGACCGTGGGTCGGTAGCGGTCGAAGACCTGGTGCATCTTCCTGCGGCTCTTGCAGTCCGCGAGCACGGGCACGCACGCCGAGAAGCCGCGCTCGTCGACGAGTTCCCGCTCGATCTCGAACAGCGCCGTCTCTCCCTGGTCGACGAGGATCAGCCGCTGCGGGCCCACGCGCGCGATCTGGCGGCAGAGCTCGGAGCCGATCGAGCCGCCCGCGCCGGTGACGAGCACGGTCTTGCCCTTGACGTAGGCGGCGCTCTTCTCGAGGTCGACCTCGACCGGCTCGCGACCGAGGACGTCCTCCACCTGCACGGGCCGGATCTGCGTCGCGAGGTCGCTCTCGCCGGAGATCAGCTCGTAGAGGCCCGGCAGCGTCTTGACCGGCACGTTGTTCTCGCGCGTGACGGTCACGATCCGCTGGCGCGCCTCGCCCGAGGCGGAGGGAATCGCGATCAGCACCTCGTCCGGGCGGTTGTCCCGGAGGATGTGAGCGAGCTCGTCCGTGGTGCCGAGCACTTTGATCCCGTGGACGCGCAGGTTCTTCTTGCGCGGGTCGTCGTCGATCAGGCCGATCGGTGTGTAGCCGAGCTGGCGGTTGCGCTGCATCTCGCGGATCACGAGCTGGCCGGCATCGCCTGCGCCTGCGATCAGCACCTCCTTGCCTCGCGCGACCAGGCCGGTCCCCGGCCGCTCGATCACGCTACGGGCCAGCAGCCGCGAGCCGCAGATCAGTCCCAGCAGGAGCAGCCAGTCCATCACGGCGACCGAGCGCGGCAGCCGCACCTGCGCGACGGGGGAGAAGAAGTACACAGTCAGGCTCGCGACCAGCGACGCGGCGGTCACTCCGCGCACGGCCGACCACATGTCGCGGATCGAGACATACCGCCACCAGCGGTCGTAGAAGCGGAAGAGGACGAAGACGACGAGCTTGATCGCGACGACGATCAGGATCGTCCGGCGGAAGAGCGTGTCGTAGTAGCGCGGCACGCCCTGGTCGAAGCGCAGCTCGAATGCGAGATACCACGCGAGCGCGATCAGGCCCGCGTCGGCGACGAGCTGCCAGATCCGGTGGCGATTGACCGGTATCACGCGCGCACCGCGGCGGCTTCGCGGATCACCGCCACGACCCGCTCCTGCACATCGGCCGGGATCCCGGCCCACATGGGCAGGGCCAGGTTCTCCGCGGCCGCCTTCTCGGTCTCGGGCAGGGAGCCCTCCTTCTGGCCGAGGTAGCGCAGCGCGGGCTGGAGATGGAGCGGCGTGACGTAGTAGGAGGCGTGGCCGATCTCGGCGGCGGCGAGTGCCTCTCGCAGCCGGTCGCGCTCCGCCGAGCGCACGACGTACATGTGGTAGACGTGCCCGATCTCGTCAGCCGGGAGCTCGCAGAGCTCGCCGAGACCCAGCTCCTCGTAGCGGGCCGCAGCCTCGCGCCGGGCGCGGTTCCAGCCGTCGAGCTCGCCGAGGAAGAGCCGCAGCACCGCGGCCTGGAGCTCGTCGAGGCGCGAGTTGTAGCCGACGGCCTCGAACTCCTTCTTCTCGCGAGAGCCGTGGAAGCGCAGGAGCGCGATCCGGTCGGCCAGGGCTTCGTCGGTAGCGGCGACGAGCCCGCCGTCCCCGAGCGCGAACAGGTTCTTGGTCGGGAAGAAGCTGAAGGTCGAGAGGGCGCCGGTGGTCGCGACCCCTTCAGCGCCGAACGCCTGGGCGGCGTCCTCGACGATCGGGATCTCGAGCTTCGCCAGCTCGTCCAACGGCATCACCCGTCCGAAGAGGTGCACCGGCATCAGCGCCCGCGTCCGGTCCGTGACCTTCGCGGCCACGTCCTCGGGATCGAGGTTGAGCGTGATCGGATCGATGTCGGCGAAGACCGGGGTAGCGCCGCGTCTCGCGATCGACTCGGCGGTGGCGTAGAACGTGAAGGCGGGGCAGATCACCTCGTCGCCCGGGCCGACCTCGAGCGCGTCGAGCGCGAGCACGAGCGCATCGGTTCCGTTGGCAACGCCGACCGTCCTCGGCACACCCAGGTACGACGCCGCATCCTGCTCGAACGCCTTGACGTTCGGCCCCAGGATAAACACGCCCGAGTCCAAGACCTCCGCGATCCGCTCCTGGATCGCGGGAATCAGGCGCTCGTACTGGGCTTTGACGTCTACGAGTGGAGTGCTAGGCACGGTGGCTGAGTCTAGACGAGCGTCGCCGCAGCACTATGTACAGCACGATCAGAACGGCTCCTGCCACGAGCGCGATGTCGAACGCGCGGTGGAAGCGCTCGTAGTGGCTTCCCAGCGCCCACCCGATCCCGGCGATGCCGAAGGCCCAGACGGCCGAGCCAGGGATGGTCAGCAGCGTGTAGCGGCCGAGCGGCATCCGGAAGAGACCCGCCGGAATCGAGATGAACGAGCGGATGATGGGGATGACGCGCCCGAACAGGACGGCCATATCGTCGTGGCGATCGAACCAGCGCTCGGCGCGCGCGAGCCGGTCCGGGCCCAGATGCAGGAGCCGCCCGTGCCGCTCGACGAACGGGCGCCCGCCGTAGCGGCCGATCATCCAGCCGACGATCGCCCCGACGACGTAGCCGAGCGTGCCGACCAGGGCCATGGTTATGTAGGCCCAGCCCGGAGTGGTGATGCGATCGCCGAAGATGACTACGTGCTGCGAGGCGAAGGCACCCGAGGCGAGCGCGCCTGCGTAGAGCATCACGAGCTCGCTGGCGGCCGGGAAGACCGCGTCGAGCGCCATCAGCGCGAAGACCGCGTAGACCCCGTGGTCGCCGACGAACGAGGTGATGGAGCCCGAGATCGACGCGAGCACTGCGCGAGTCTAGTTAGCGGCGACCTCGCGGCGGCGCCTGATCAACGGCGAATGCTGAACGGCTGCGCGAGGTCGACCGGGCCGTACCCGTTCTGTGCGAAGACCTTGAAGACGTACCTCCCGCGGTACACCAGCCGGCCGTTGGAGAAGCGCCCGTTCCAGGCGATCGTGCGCGTGCCCGGACCGAGGGTCTTGGCGGGCAGCCGACGCACGAGCACACCGCTCGTCGTCCAGATCGTCGGCGTGACCCGCGCCTTGTACGCGAGCTTGAACCGTGCGGCCACGACGTTGCGTGCACGCGAGCGCAACTTCACCGCCCTCGGAGCGACTCGCATGTAGCCGAGCGTGTCGTTCAGCCAGAACGAGCGCTCGACCGAGGACTGGCGACCCTGGTCGTCCAGGGCGCTGACGACCCAGCGCCAGCGCCCGAGCGGCTCGTTCTGGGCGCGCCTGTTGGCGGCGCTCGGCCACGTGACCTTGTAGACGCCGGCCGGTCGGTCGGCGGTTTCCGTGAGCGCGGTTGCGCCGCCCGGGCCGACCAGGCTCGTCGTCACCGAGGACGGGCGCACGACCTTGTAGGCCAGCTGCTGTTGCTCCGCGATCCCGTCGCCGTTCGGCGAGACGACGGGCAGGGCCGGGGCGGGGGCGTAGACGCCCGTGTAGAGCACCGAGAGGCTCTCCGCGACGGAGCGCTCGCCGCCTGGGTCGGAGGGGCGATTGAGCAGCTTCCCGTCGAAGGCCATCGTGGTCGAGCCGCCGGCGTCGAGCGCGGAGGCGGTTACGGCGCCGAGGCGGACCATCGCCTGGGCCAGCTCCCAGTTGGTCATGCCCACGCTGTAGCCGCGCCTTCTGCCGTCGGTGGCGAGCAGCACGATCTTCCCGTCGCGGCGCTGCCCGACGGCCGTGCGGGGGTTGCGCGGTCCGAGCTGGGTGGGCAGGAAGTCCTCCCCGGCTGTCCACACGGCGTTGCCGTTCCGCACGATCACTGGTCCGCCTCCGAGCGCGTCGGTGACCCCGGTGGAGGGCCAGTCGGGCGAGAGGATCAGCCGCGCGACGACGTTCGTCGGGGGCGGCGCCTCGGTCTGGAGCTTCGCCGCCTGCGAGCCGTGGGCCACGAGCACCGCACCGTCGCGGGGGATCGGCGTCCCGCCTCCCGTGGTCTGAACCGTCACCGCGCCGCTCAGGTCCTGCCCCGGGACGGCGGCGGGGAACGGGCGGATGACCGCCTCGACCGCACCGGCGAGCCTCGGAGTCGACGGCCCCCAGGCCGGCGTGAAGAGCGACGTGCCGTCACCGCGAGGAGGCTGGTTCAGGCCCGTCAGGGGCCGTCGCTGGCCCAGCCCCTGCCAGTAGCCGAAGAATGCAACGCGGGCGACGGACAGCCCGCCGCTCGAGGAGATGCCGATGCTCGAGCGGAAGCGGTACGGAGGGCTCTGCAGCACGCCGCCCTGCATCAGCATCCCGCTCGGATGACCGTCGTTGAAGTTGAAGAGGTCGCCGTTCACGCCGGCGACCGTGGCCGAGTCGGAGATGTCTTTCTGCATCGAGGTCACGCGCTCCGTGCCCATGATCGACCCGTTCGAGAGCAGCGGCTTGAGCTGGTAGAGCCCACCCGGTCGCGGGGCGGTGATCACGTGCAGGACGACGGGACCGTGCGCGGCGAACTGCACCGTGCGCGTGTAGCTCACGTTCGGCATCAGCACCTGCGTGACCGCGAGCGCCGGCGCCGCGAAGGCGGCGGCGATGACTGCCAGCAGGGCTCCGATGAGGACTCGACGGAGCACGACCCCAGGCCACGGTAGCGGAAGGCCTGAACGGAAGTCCAACGGTTCGCGATGAACTTTTCGTAAAGACTCTGCCTCCGGCTGGTGTCCCCGCGAGATAGGTTCCAGGGCGTGAGCACAACCGTCGGCACGCGCACGGGCCTGCTCGAGGAGCTCGCCGAGCGGTATCCGCGAATCCCTCCGGAGGCCGTGGTGAAGGAGGACCTGCTCCGCACGGGCATGGCGTTCGACGAGGCGGCGCTGACCGACAACCTCGATGGCGCCGTCAAGCCGAAGTCGTACTTCATCTTCTCCTTCGACCAGAAGCCGCTAACCGAGCTCGGGGCCGCGGCCACGCAGCGCCCGCCGGAGGAGATCGCGCTGACCGGCGGGCCCCTCGCGCTGCGCCGGACGATCGTCTCGGTCCGCGTGAACCCGGACTCGCCCTACCACGTCAGCCGCGAGGACGGGGAGCTGCGCCTCTCGCTCGAGGGCCGCGGGCTCGCAGACGTGAGCCTGCCGCCGATGCCCGAGTACTACCGCCACACCCTCGCCAACGGCAAGACGGTGATGGAGACGGCGCCGACGATTGAGTGGGGCTACCTGATCTACCTGACCGTCCTGCGCCTGTGCCAGTACTTCGGCGCACACGAGGAGTGCGGGTTCTGCGACATCAACCACAACTGGCGCCAGCATCGCAAGGCCGGCCGGCCGTACACAGGAGTGAAGCCCGTCGAGGACGTGCTCGAGGCACTCGACCTGATCGACCGCTACGACGAGGGCACGAGCCACGCCTACACGCTCACGGGCGGCTCGGTCACGAGCACGGTCGGTGGGCTCGCCGAAGCCGACTTCTACGGCCGCTACGCGCAGGCGATCGAGGAGCGCTTCCCCGGCCGCTGGATCGGCAAGGTCGTCGCGCAGGCCTTGCCGCGCGAGGACGCCCAGCGGTTCAAGGACTACGGAATCTCGATCTACCACCCGAACTACGAGGTCTGGGACAAGCGCCTCTTCTCGCTCATCTCGCCCGGCAAGCAGCGCTACGTCGGCCGTGAGGAGTGGCACCGGCGGATCCTCGACGCGGCGGAGATCTTCGGCCCGCGAAACGTGATCCCGAACTTCGTCGCCGGGGTCGAGCTGGCCCGGCCGTTCGGCTTCGAGACGATCGACGAGGCGATAGCGTCGACGACCGAGGGCCTCGACTACTTCATGGGCCGGGGTGTCACGCCGCGCTTCACGACCTGGTGTCCCGAGCCGACGACGCCCCTGGGGCGCGACAACCCCGACGGAGCGCCGCTCGAGTACCACGTGCGGCTGCTCGGGGCCTACCGCGACGCGCTCGGGCGGCACGGGCTCGAGCCGCCTCCCGGCTACGGCGAGGCCGGCGCCGGTCGCGCGGTCTTCTCCGTGAGCTCGTTCATGGACGTCCTCGAATGAGCCGGATCTCGGTGGACGAGGCGCGGGCGCTCTGGGAGGGCGCCTCCGACGAGGAGCTGAAACGGCTCGCGCAGGAGGTGCGCGGCCGCTATCACGAGCCGAACCGCGCGACCTACATGGTCATGCGGATCGTCAACTACACGAACGTCTGCGTCGCCCAGTGCGACTACTGCGCCTTCTACGTGCTCCCGAACCAAGCAGGCGGCTACGTGCTGACGCGCGAGGACGTGTTCGCCAAGATCGACGAGCTGCTCGAGGTCGGCGGCGACCTGATCGGCTTCAACGGCGGCTTCAACCCGCGGCTGCCGCTGGATTACTACTGCGACCTGTTCGCCTCGGTGCGCGCACGCTACGGCGACCGGGTCGAGTTTTACGCGCTGACGGTCGCGGAATTCGTGTTCCTCGCCGACCGCGCGAAGATCGGCTATGCCGAGGCCGCGGCCCGCCTGCGCGACGCGGGAGTGCACTGGATCACCGGCGGCGGGAGCGAGATCCTCACCGAGGACTTCCGCTCGCGACACGCCAAGTGGAAGTACACCGTCGCCGACTACTTCGAGGCGCAACGCGCGATCGTCGAGGCCGGCCTGCAGACGACGGCGACGATGGTGATCGGCTTCGACGAGACCCTCGACGAGCGGCTCGAGCACCTGCAGCGCACGCGCGACTTCCAGGACGAGGTCGGCGGGCTGTTCTCGTTCCTCTGCTGGACCTACAAGCCCTACGGCACCGCATTCGGCGGCCGTGAGATCACTCCGCAGGAGTACTGGCGCCACATCGCGCTCTCGCGGATCTTCCTCGACAACATCGCTCACATCCGCACCTCGGTGCTGACGCAGAACGAGGAGGCGTTCCGCGCCCTGGACTACGGGGCCGACGACTTCGACCTGCCGATCGAGGACGAGGTCACGCAGAAGGCAGGCGCGCGGATCGACCTCGACCTGGAGGCGTTGCTCGCGATCCCGCAGCGGCTGGGCTACGAGGTCGAGTACCGCCGAGCCGAGCGGCCGGCCGCACTGACGCCGCGCTAGGCGCCGGCCAAGGTGGGCCAGTGTTCGGGAATGTCACCCGGGTTGCCTCCACGACGGCGAGGCGCTGCTACGTGTTCCAAACCACCTCGATCGCTCGTTCGACGCCTGGAAGCGGCAAGGCATCGGCCTCGGCCTCGATCGCGTCGCGCGCTCCGCGCGAGAGACGTGCCCAGGCGTCGATCCGTACGGTGTGGTGCGCCCGTCTCCAGGTTCCGCGGATCTCGCCGTCGACGAGGAGCGCGCCTGGCCACACGCGGGGCGTCCAGAGACGCTGCCGCTGATCCTCACGCGGAACGAGAAGCTCCCGCTCTGCTCCGTCGAGCAGAAAGTAGGCATCGCCGCTCGGCAGCAGGCGCGCGGGCGCCGCGACCGTCTCGGCGGCGCGAATCGCCGGCTCGTCCTCCGCCAGCAGCCACTCGTCGCCAAGCGGCGATCGAACCGGGAGCAGCGATGCCTCGAGGGACGCGAATGCGTCCCTCGCCGACCGCCGGGAGATCCCTGCCCAGCGGGCGAACCCGTCAGCCTTCGCGGGTCCGAAAATGTGGAGGTAGCGTCGAGCGAGCTCGCGACAGGCGTCGGCCGGCTCGACCTCCGCAGCGACGACCGTCCAAACGATCGGCGCACGCGCGCCCTCCCAGCGGATGGCGACCGTGCCCGTCGTCGCGGCGTACCTGAGCGCGTTGCCGACGCCGAGTGCGCGCCCAACCTCGCGGTCTGTCATCCGCGTGCCGTCGAGGTGGGCCCGCAACCGCTCAGCCATGCGCTCGGCCCGAAGCCGGCTCTTGGCGTTGTCGGGAAGCCTCCCGAGCGAGAACAGCGCGAAGTCGCGTTTCGCGACGACATACGTGTGGTAACGAGGGCCCCACAGCTGGGCGAGCGACGGATCCTCCCACGTCGATGACTCGACCCCGTCTACCCGCGCGTGCAACGAGAGCAGCGCCGCTCTGGGCATGCTGTCCTGCAGGCCGGCCCACGCCGCCCGCCGCAGCGACTGCGAGCCCTTTGGCATTCGCTTGTCGAGCGCGCCGACTCGTCGTCGGAACGCCAGGATCTGCTGCCGCCTGACTCTGAGTGGCGATTGCACCGAACTCGCCATTGAGCCCACGACCTTAGTGGCTCTCCGCCATCTCGCCTGGGCCAGCGTGCGGGAATGTCGCTCGAGGCATGGCCACGGCCGCCATCGGCGCCGATCCGTGGATGCACCGATGCCGACTGGAGTGCGAAGGCGGATCTTGTGCGCAGGCATAACGATGAAAAGCGGACATCAGCCGTCGCACTCAGCGCGCGAGCGCCGTATCTCGCTTCCGGCCCTCGGCACCCGGGGCGGCGGCTGGGTGGCTGTGCAGGTCGTGTTGCTCGTTGCGATTCTGCTCTCGGCGCTGGTTGGCCTCAGTTGGCCGGACGCAGTTCTACCGATCGCGTACGCCGGCGGTGCGCTGCTGCTCGCCATCGGCGTCGGGCTGCTCGTAGCGGGCGCGATCGGGCTCGGCTCCGCGCTGACACCATTTCCGGCGCCGCGACGCCACGGTGAGCTGCAGACCGGCGGTGTCTACCGGCTGGCCCGTCACCCGATGTACGGCGGTGGAATTCTCATGGCGCTCGGTTGGTCAACGATCTTCGCCACGCCGTACGGGCTCGCACTGACGATCCTGCTCGCGGTCTTCGCCGACCTGAAGTCGCGGCGAGAGGAGTTCTGGCTCGAGCAGCAGTACGCCGGCTACGGCGACTACAAACGGCGCACCAAGTACAGGCTTATCCCATTCATCTGGTGAGCGGCAGGCGTCCCTCCTGCCTCCACCAGCGTCGCCTGGGCCAGTGTTCCGGAATGTCACCCGAGCTCTGCGTCTCGTGGATTTCCCGAATCTCGATCCGGGCCATCCCCGATGCCACGCGACACCCGGCATGCGAGCGTGAGAGGGCGGAAGGAGGTGTGAGATGTCGACGATTTCGCACGAGCCGTCGGGGGTCGTCCAGGAGAAGAAGCGCTGGTCGCTCCAACTCCTCGTCCCCGAGATGTGGGCCACCCTGGCGATCGTTGTCATGTGGCTTGCCGTGCTGTTCTCTGCGGTCTTCGGTCCGAACATCGTGAACACGAGTGCGGGCGGGGATACGTCGAGTGTTCCGTCGGCCATTGTCGTGGCACTGTTCGCTTTCCTCGCCACGTGGGTCGTCGCAAGGTACGGCTTCCGGCACGAACGGAAAGAGTGAGGCATGAGCTCGGCGGTCAGATGATGCTCCGCATCGGCTGACGTCCGGCCGGGTTCAGGGCCTTGAGCCTCTGGGCTGGGTCGTCGTTCGGGAATGTCACTCGACGTAGCCGTCGCCGAGCATCCTTCGACGTAACGCCTTCAGGCTCGCAGCTTCGCGACCGCCGCCGTCCTGCTGCGTACCCCGAGCTTCGCAAAAACGTGCTCGAGATGCTTACGGACCGTGCTCAACTCGACCACGAGGGCGGTCGCAATCTCGGCGTTCGAAAGCCCGTCTGCGACGCACTGCATCACCTCTCGCTCTCGGGCCGTGAGGGAACTCATGATCTCCGCCGTCGCGTGTCCGTTCCGTTCGAGCGCGGCGGCCGTGGTCGCAAGTCGGCGCCGCAGTTCCGCGGCCCGGTATGACGAGACGAGGTGCGGGCGAAGCAGGCTCAGCATCCGCCGTTCTCGGGCGCCGAAGTCCCGGCTGCTGCTCACCGCGAGCGTGACCGACCACGCTTGAGCCGGATCGAGATCGACGTGGATCTCGTCCATTGTGAAGACGTCGCTGGTGCTCAAACGGGGGGTGCTTCCGCTTGTTGCGACGGCAATCCTGACCTTTGCCGCCTTTGCCGCAGTCTCGTTCGCATCACCGGCTGGAGGTGTGACGCCGACCGTCCTCGCGCGCGGTACCTACGACAGCTTCAAGGTCAAGTCGGATCCGACATCACCGGTCGACCTGAAGGTCAGGGCCAAGTCGCCGATGGACATCGTCGTTCGGCGGCACGACTACCGCCGTTGGAGGCTTTACCGGCTGGCACCAGCACCCGGGGCCGATCTTCATCACGGTCACGCAAGGGAAGCTCACGTACTACGAGTACGACGATCCGACCTGCACGCCACACGTCGTGACGTCAGGACATGGGTTCGTCGATACCGGCGCCGGTCACATGGTCCGGAACGAGTCCGGGCAGCCCGCCCAGGATGTGAGTGTGATCTTTGCGCCTGTCGGCGGCGCATTCCGCACCGAACTCGACGCTCCCGGCCCGTTTGCTTTCTGACGCCGCTAGGGCAGATGACAGGCGTCTGCTCTTTCGGAAGCTGTGCTCGGGCAGGAAGGAGCGACTGTTCGAATAGTGTCGACGTGGAAAAGGCGAGCGGTAAAGCGATCAGCCTCGCGTGGGCCGGTGTGCGGGAATGTCACCCGAAGACGTATGGAGCCTTCCTACCTCGATGCTCGAGTCCGCGCGGGCTCGAGGTGTTGTGAAAGCCCGAGATGCGATGCTGTTTCTTGGCGCCAGCGTTCGAGCACCGCGAGAGCATCCTCGGCGCTGAGGATGAGAGCATCGCGGAGGTGAGCAGTACGTTCCAGCACGCTCAGGAGCGGATGCTCCTCGTTCTCCGCGTAGAGGCCCTCCTCGATGTCGCGGCGGATGTAGCCGGCCGCACTCTCAGCCGCGAGATCAAGCCAGCGCCTTGCGACCGGCGCCTGGCCGGCCAGCAGCCGCGAACACGCCAGCGCCTCGAGCGCGAACGGATCCGGCCTGTGGCCTCGTTCCTCGCGCTCGAGCCAATTCGCGAAGTCGACGGGCGTGGCCAACTGCTCGAGGAAGGTGCGCCCCGCGCCTGTCACGAACGACTCGATGTCGTCGAGAGCGTCGGTGGCCGGGAATCTGGGTGAGCGCTTGCCGAAAGTCGGTACGACTTCATCGCTCGGTATGTACAGGGGCTGGACGAAAGCGACGAGGAAGAACGACGTCTGATCGTACGACGACCCCTGGAACGTAAGGCCGCGAAGCAGATCAGCGATCGGCACCTCGAAGAGCAGACCCGTCGCCAGCGCGAAATCCGGCAGCAATGGGCGGAGTTGCTCGCGGGCTAGTTTGTTGAACTCGCTCGTTCGCATCGCAGACCGCCTACGTCCGTTCCTATCCCACTGGAGCGGCCGCGAACCCGGCTGATTCGGGAGGACAGACCCTTGCTTGCGCCAGCGTTCGGGAATGTCACCCGACGCCGCCGCGGGGGTCATTCGTCGTCGTGGTCGGCGGTGGCGGTTACATACCGCGGGCGCCCGGTGGGCCGGTAGACCTGGATCGTTACGCCCTTGGAGTCTGCTCGCGACTCGACCAGGTCAAGCGCAATGTCCGGGCCGGCGTTGGGGAACAGCCGCGTGCCCTGGCCGAGGACTACGGGGACGATGAGCAGGGTCATCTCGTCGACGAGGCTGTTATCGAGCAGCCACCGGATCAGGGCGCCGCTGCCGTGCACCTGCAGCTCACCCCCCGGCTTCGCTTTCAGCTCGCCGACGGCCTCCGCGATGTCGCCGGTGAGGACGGTCGTGTCCGCCCAACGCGGTTCGGTGAGTGTGTTCGATACGAGGTACTTGGGCTTTGTGTTCAAGGCATCTGTGATCGGGTGGCCGCGCGGATCTTCCGCCGCGGCGCGAGCCCGCGCCTCTGCGCCCCAGTAGCCGGCGAAGAGCTCGTAGGTCCGCCGGCCGAACAGAAACGCGTCCGCGCGCTGGTAGGTCTGGTTGATGAACGTCATGGTCTCGTTGTCG
>DATAOV010000019.1:0-13018 GCA_036265535.1 Gaiellaceae bacterium
GCTCGAGGCCGACTACGAGGTCCAGATCGACATCGAGGAGGACGGCACGATCCTCATCTACGCCACCGAGGGCGAGAAGGCCGACGCCGCGATCGCGGCGATCGAGTCGCTCACCAAGGAGCCCGAGGTCGGCGACACCTATACCGGCAAGGTCGTCAAGACGACGCAGTTCGGCGCCTTCGTCGAGCTGAAGAAGGGCACGGACGGCCTGCTCCACGTCTCCAACGTCGGCCCCGGCCGGGTCGGCCACATCGAGGACGTGATCGGGCGCGGCGACGTGCTCGACGTCGTCGTCCAGGAGGTGGACAAGGAGCGTGGCCGGATCGGCCTCAAGCTCGTCGCCAAGCACGAGAACGGCAATCTCGTCCAGCCCGAGGAGCTGATCGAGCGGGCGAAGGACGCCCCGCCGCGGCCGCAGGAGGATCGTCCTCCGCGCCGCGACGGCGAGCGTGGGCGCGGCGGCCGTGGAGGCGGCGGCCGTGGCCGAGGCGGCGGCCGCGACCGCTAGCCGCAGAACGGTCGTGCCGGTCAAGCCGGCACGACCTCTTCTGGTCGGCGTCGCAAGCAACCGCCTTAGCGCTTGACGCACGACGTCATCGTCACCCTTGCGGCGCTGGGGGTCGCGGGCCAGGTGCTCGCGGCCCTCTTGCTGCTGGTCGGGATCCTCTGGGTCGCAGGCCTGCGCGGCCCGGGGGAATGGCTCCGCCGGACGGTCGAGGGCTACGAGCTCTGGCTCGTCTTCCTCGTCTCCGCGATCGCGACCGGCGGCAGCCTCTTCTTCTCCGAGATCGCGGGCTTCATCCCCTGCGAGCTGTGCTGGTTCCAGCGGATCTGCATGTACCCGCTCTCGATCATCACCCTGCTCGCGGCGCTCGCCAACGACCGCCGCGTTGCCCGCTACCTGCTGCCGCTGCCCCTGGTGGGCGCCGGTGTCTCGGTCTACCACCTGCTGGTGGAGAACGGCGTCGTCAAGGAGACGCAGACGTGTCTGCTCTCGGCGCCTGGGGGCTGTGCGACCAAGTGGATCGAGGAGTTCGGCTACGTGACGATTCCGGTGCTGGCGCTGTCCGGGTTCGCGCTCTGCTTCGCCTTCTTGCTGCTGGCCGCTCTCCCCGCTCCGACGGCTACCGTGTCTCAAGCATGACGAGCGGCAAGCAAGCACGGCGGCAGCGGCAGGCTCAGGTAGCGCGACCACCGGTCCGGAGCACGGGCGGTCGACAGGCCTCGACGAAGGTGCTGCTCCTTGCGGCCGCCGGCATCGCCGGCGTCGCAGTGGCAATCGGCCTGGTGTTCGCCTTGCGGGGCGGCGGCTCGTCGTCGGCGACCTCGACGACGGTGAGCGCCCTGCCCGACGCCGCCGCGAGCACCGCGCTCTTCAAGGGCATTCCCCAGCGCGGCAACGTGCTCGGGAAGCCGTCTGCGCCGGTGACGATGGTCGAGTACATCGACCTCCAGTGCCCGGTCTGCCGCGCCTTCGAGACGGAGGTGATGCCGACGATCGTCGACCGCTACGTGCGGACGGGAAAGCTGAAGGTCGAGGCGCGGCCGATCGCCTTTATCGGCCCGGACTCAGCGCGCGGACGGCGCGCCACGATCGCTGCGGCCCGTCAGAACCGGATGTTCGACTTCGCCCAGCTCCTCTACGCGAACCAGGGGCCCGAGAACGGTGGCTGGCTCAACGACGAGATCGTGGCCTCCGCCGCGAAGAGCATTCCCGGCGTCAACGTGCAGGCACTCGTCGACGCGAGCAACTCGAGCGGCGTAGAGAGTACCGGGAAGCGGTACGAATCGCAGGCGACGATCGACGGCGTCGGCGGCACGCCTGCGATCTACATAGGCAAGAGCGGCGGCACCTATGCCCCCGTGTCCCCGGAAACCGCCCCGGACGCGGCCACCGTGGCCGCGGCGATCGACCGCGCCCTCAGGTAGCGAAGACCGACAGGCGGCGGCTTAGAACTCGAATCGAAATGACTCGAACGGGTCCGCAACGCTGGAATCACGGAGATGACGCCACGAAAGGCAAGCCTTCGAGCCGCCCACCGAGCGAACTGCCGGGACAGACGTCGCTCGACAGTCTCAAGGATTGCACCTTTGCCGGCGGCCCCGCCGGCGATGACTTGTCGCCTAGCCTCTGCTGGCCTGGGGTAGCGGATGTCGATGCCTGCGGATTTTCGCTTAAGCGGGCTCGACGCCTGAGGGCCAGGCTCTGACTGACGGCGGCGGCGGCTGGTGCTGGGGCGTTTGTGTGCGGCCGCGATGGCACGCACCTATGAGACGCGCCGATCGGGGAACGGGACTAGCCTAGAGGGCGGTGAGCGTTCGTCCACGCCCTGAACAGCTCGTCGAACTATGGAACTTGACGACCATGCCCACCGAGAATGTTCTCTTTTGGCAGTCATACGTTGATGACAAGACCGGCCCGGACGGAAAACCGCTGTGCTCCGCGATCGTCGCGCTCCTTGTCGATGATCCCGATGTCTTCTCGGATATGCATCGGCTGCCCACTGACGAGCTTTGGCATTTCTACCTCGGTGATCCAATTGAGTTGCTGCTGCTTTCCCCTGACGGGACCGACGAGTTGATCATTCTTGGACACGACGTTCTGGCGGGGCAGCGAGTGCAGACCGTTGTTCCGGCCGGGACTTGGATGGGGGCACGGTTGCGACCCGGCGGCGAGTATGGGGTCTATGGCAACACGATGGCGCCGGGCTTCGTGCTCATGGACTTTGAGGGTGCAAGCTCGGACGAGTTGATCGCCAGATGGCCGCAGCGAGCGGAGATGATTCGCGCCCTGACGCGCCACTAGGCCCGTGCCGACGCATTGGCTCTGATGCCGAAACGGGGTGATCGCCCATGCTGGTGTCGTTTCCGCCTATGTAGCCTCAGCGCCGACGCCATACCGGTGACTTAGGACTCGAATCACGATGGGTTCTGGAGCCGTCTGAAGCAGACGAGGCAGCAGCCGAGGGCAAGGAAGGCTTCGTGGACTCGTGGCGGCGGTCGTAGCGGACGAGCAGTCGCTTGTCGTGGTGCAGCCAAGCGAAGGTGCGCTCGACGACCCAGCGGATGCGACCGAGGCCAGAGCCGTGCTTGGTTTGGCGGCGGGCGATGTCGGAGCCGATGCCGCGTTGGCGCAGCTCGCGCCGGTACTTGTCGTGGTCGTAACCTCGGTCGGCGACGACGCGCTCGGGCCGTCTGCGCGGCCGGCCGACCTTGCCACGCACCGGCGGCATCCGCTCGAGCAGCGCCACCAGCTGGGTCACGTCGTTGCGGTTGCCGCACGTGACCGTCCAGGCGGGCGGGATCCCGCCCGCGTCTACGAGAAGGTGATGCTTGGAGCCATTTCTGGCTCTATCAACCGGGCTCGGGCCCGTCGCGGAGCCCCTTTTTCGCTTGCACGTGGCTCGAGTCGACGACCGCGCGCGCCCATTCGATCTCGCCGGCGGCGCGCAACTCCGCGAGCAGCACCCCGTGCAGCCGCTCCCAGACGCCAGCGCGCTGCCACTCGTCGAGGCGGCGACAGCAGGTCGAGCCACCGCCGAAGCCGAGCTCGAGCGGCAGATGACGCCACGCGATCCCCGTGTGCAGCACGAACAAGATCCTCTGCAACGCCTGCCGGTCAGGCAACCCGCAACCGCGAATCTCAGTGCAGGAGCTCGGCCAAGGACGCCACCCCGACCACGGTGCCGATGGTGAGGAGCCCAAAGCGTGCCGTCTGGGCGAATCGCCAGAGCGCGTACTCGAGGAGGGCCTGGGCGAGGAGAGGCGCGGCCTCAAGCCCGGTCACCGAGGCATCCGCGAGGGAGGATGGTCTGAACATGAAGGCGTCTGGATCCCGCTCGGGCAACTCTTCGAGGGCGCGCCTACAGACCTCGGGACAGACGAGGACGAGCTCGGAGTGCAGTTCCCACGGCTCGACCTCGTCGGTCGTTTCCGGCGCGTCCTCGGCGCCGCGAAGCCGAGCTCGAACGTCTACCGGCGTTTCGAAGGTGACCGCAGTCATCGGCATTGGGTATCGGTGGGGGAAATCGGCTCCTTGAGGATAGTCACCGGACCGGCGTCAGTAACGGTCGAGCTGGCGAAGGCGCTCGTCGCTGATGCCGAAATGGTGCGCGATCTCGTGCAGGACGACCCGGCGGATCTGCTCCTGAAGGAGGACGGGATCGTGCCCGTAGTGGCGCTCGAGTGGGCCGCGGTAGATCGAGATCTTGTCCGGCGGCACGGCCGCGTACCAGCTTGAGCGCCGCGTGAGCGGAACGCCCTGGTAGAGGCCGAGTAGCGGCATTCCGGGCGGAGGCTCGTCCTCGATCACGAGCTCGAGGTTCGACATCGCGGCGCGGAGGTCGTCCGGCAGCGACTCGATCGCCGCCTCTACGGTTCGCTCGAAATCGAGCTCGGGGTGTGGCTCGTCCATCCGGTGAGCCTAGCCGCCCGAGTACGATCCGCCCGTGCAGCAGAAGTACGTGCTCACGGAGCTCGACACAGGCGAGCGCGTCATCTCGGAGCGCCTCGTACACGTCCGCTCGGTCTCGATCGGCTTCTGGATCGGGGCGGGCTCGCGCGACGAGACTGACGCCAAGGCAGGCCTCTCGCACTTCATTGAACATCTGTTGTTCAAGGGAACAGCGTCCTACACGGCCCAGCAGATCGCCGAGATCTTTGACACTCTTGGCGGCGAGCTCAACGCAGCCACCTCGCGCGAGCACACCGTCGTCTACGCACGCGTGCCCGACGAGCGCCTGGAGACGGCCCTCGACGTGATGGGGGAGATGATCTTCGCTCCCGCCTTCGCGGAGATGGACGCCGAACGGGAGGTCGTGCTCGAGGAGATCGCGATGTACGAGGACCAGCCGCAGGAGCTCGTGCACGACCTGATCTCCGAGGCGACCTTCGGCTCGCATCCGCTCGGCCGGCCCGTGATCGGCCGCGCCGAGGTGATCTCGAGCGTCTCGCGCCGCACGGTCTCGAGCTACCACCGCTCGATGTACGTGCCCGGCAACGTCGTAGTGGCGGCGGCCGGCAACCTCAAGCACGAGGAATTCGAGCGCCTGCTGCTGCGCGCCCAGCGGAAAGCGGTCGCCGCTGCCCGTACCGGCCCGCACGTGCGACCGCCCCTCGTCAAGGCTCCGGCGCCCAGCCTCCGCTTCCAGCGCAAGGACACCGAGCAGTACCACGTCTGCGTTGCCGCGCCGGGGATCGCCCGCTCCGACAAGCGCCGCTTCGCAGCGTCGCTCCTCGACGGGATCCTCGGCGGCTCGGCCTCGTCGCGCCTGTTCCAGGAGATCCGCGAGAAGCGGGGGATGGCCTACGCCGTCTACAGCTTCGCCGCCCAGTACACCGACACCGGCCAGGTGGGAATCTACGTCGGCACGCGCGAGGACAACCTCACCGCCTGCTTCGAGATCGTCAGCGAGCAGATCGGCGAGATCGCTGCCGGGAGCGTCCGGCCCGAGGAGCTTCAGCGTGCCAAGGAGAACCTCAAGGGGCGGATCATGCTCTCGATGGAGTCCACCTCGACGCGCATGAGCCGGCTCGGGAAGTCGCTGATCACCGACACCGAACTGCTCTCGATCGAGCGGATCATGGCCGAGATCGACGCGGTCGAGCCCGAGGCGCTCGCCGAGCTGGCCGGCGTGCTGCTCGCGCCCGAGCGGCTCTCCGCCGCGGGCATCGGCCCGAAGGAGGAGCACTTCCTCGCAGCCGTCGAGCGCGTGAACCCGGGCCTCTCCAAAGCGGCGTGAAGGTCGCGCTCTTCGGAGCCGGAGGCAAGGTCGGCACGGTGCTCGAGCCGGCGCTCGCGGCCGCCGGACACGAGCTGGTCGAGCTGGGCGAGGCCGAGGCGATGGTCGACTTCACGACGCCGGAAGCGGTCGTGCAGAACATCGGCCTGGCGCTCGAGGCGGGCGTTCCCTGTGTCGTCGGGACGAGCGGCTGGGAGACGGACCGGGTCGAGCGGCTGGCGCTGCGGGCCGGCCTGCCGGTCTTCTACGCGCCCAACTTCGCCGTCGGCGCCGCGCTCATGATGCGGCTCGCGGCCGAGGCGGCGAAGCACTTCCCGCGTGCGGAGATCGTCGAGCTCCACCACGACACGAAGAAGGACGCGCCTTCCGGGACGGCGAAGGCGACGGCCGACCTCCTGCCCGGCGATCCGCCGATCCACTCCGTGCGCCTCCCGGGGCTCGTTGCGCACCAGGAGGTGCTCTTCGGGGGCGAAGGACAGCTCCTGACGATCCGCCACGACGCCTACTCGCGCGAGGCGTACGTGCCCGGAGTCCTGCTCGCGCTCGAGCGCCTGCACACCCTTCCGCCGGGCCTGACGGTCGGTCTGGCTACGCTCCTGGAAGCGTGACTCGTGCGCCTGCGGCCATCGCCGTCGTCGTCCTCCTAGCCGCGGCCGCGACCGGGTGCGGCAGCTCGCCCGGGGCCAAGAAGGGCGACCCGGTCTACGCGGGAATGCCGAAGAGCGCCGCGAAGCAGGCGGCGCTCGTCGATTCCCAGTCCGAGACCACCGACGGCTCGAACGAGCTCTATGGCCACCACCTGCGGCTCGTCTCGATCACGAGGAGCCACGACCCGACCGGCGACATCGCGTGGCGGGCGACCTTCAAGGACCTGACGCAGAACGGAGAGCGGCTCTGCATCTGGATGGCGAATGGGCAGTACAGCGGGAGCATCGCGCTCCAACCCTGCCCAGGGGTCAAAGCGGAGTCGTAGAATCGGACAATCGTGCTCGGTGAGGTCCTGACCGCGGTCGTGACGCCCTTCGATGCTTCCGGGGCGGTCGACCACGATCGGTTCCGGGAGCTGGCCGCGTATCTGGTCGACAACGGCTCTGACGGGCTCGTCGTCGCCGGCACGACCGGCGAGGCGCCGACACTCTCGGACGACGAGCGGCTCGAGCTCATCGGCACCGCCGTCCAGGCCGTCGGCGACCGGGCGATGGTGATCGCGGGAACCGGCACGTACTCGACCGCGCACTCGGTGCACCTGACCGAGCAGGCGCACGAGCTGGGCGTGGACGGCTTCCTCGTCGTGACCCCGTACTACAACAAGCCGCCCGTCCGTGGCATCGTCGAGCACTTCAAGGCGGTCGCCGACGTGAGCGACAAGCCGATCGTGGTCTACAACATCCCGGCGCGGGTCGCGCTGAACCTCGAGACCGACGCGATCGCACAGCTGGCCGAGATCCCCACGGTCCGCGCCGTCAAGCAGGCGAACGGCGACCTCCAGCAGGCTCGAGCGATCGTCGACCTCGGCCTCGCCCTCTACGCGGGCGACGACGACCTGATCCTGCCGTTCGCCGAGCTCGGCGGCACCGGTGGGATCTGCGTGCACACGCACGTCGTCGGGCCGCAGGTGAAGGAGCTGATCACGCGCGTGCGCGAGGGCGACCTCGATGGCGCCCGGCGGATCGAGCAGGAAACGGCGCCCGCGCTCGAGATCCTCAAGGTGCAGACGAACCCGATCGCGATCAAGGCCGCTCTGAACCTGCTGGGGCACGACGTGGGGGGCCTGCGCCTGCCGCTTGTCGAGGCCACGGAGGACGAAATCGCCCAGGTGCGCGATTGCCTCGAGCGGTTGAAGCTTCTCGAACCCAGCCGGGTCGCCTAGCCCGGCAGTGCCCCAGGGCCGCCCTGGGACGCTAGGACTTCAAGAAGGCGAGCCGGTAGTACCAAGTCATCCGCAGCATCCATTCCCTCCTTTGCTTTGGCCGCCGTCCCAGTGTGCTCACGAGCAAGCCGTTGTGTATCCCCCGCGTGGGGGGTCAACGCCGGAGCGGGCTAGGCCGTCGCGGCGGCTGCAGGGGGCGCTTCCTGGGGAACCTCCGCGGGGCGCTCCGCCAGTGCGAGGCCGATTTGATCCAGGGAGCGGGACAGTGCCGTGCGGACGTGACGCCGCAGCGCACGCGGCGCCCGTAGGACGACGAAGCCCACGAGCGCGCTGTTCTCGCGGCGGAGCGGCAGCGCGACGAAGGCGCCGTCCTGACCACCGAGCTCGTGGCCCGGGGCGGTCAGGAGCTCGGAGCGGGATTCGGCTTCACGGACGAGCCAGCTCATCAGCGTCATCTCCTGCGGCGGCGCCTCGCCGCGCGAGAGCTCGAGCGAGCCGCTGAGGCCGTCTTCCTCCCACTTGACGAGCGCGATCCACTCCGCCCGGGTCGAGGACTCGAGCACCTCGCCGAGCCGCTCGAAGACGACCTCGCGCTCGTCGGGCGCGAGTGCCGTCGCCACGGCACGCCTCAGCCGCCCGGCCAGGAAGCGCGCCCGGAGGTGGAGGATCACCCCTACACACGCGATGGCTCCGCCGGCGGCTGCGAGGAACGGCTGGTGAAGACCGATCCCGCCGAGGGCGGCTACCACGCCCCCGAGCGCGACGAGATCGGGGCGCTCCTTGAGGTCGCCCGCACCCCGGATCTTGGGGACGCGGTAGGGGGCGGCGGCGCCGCGCAGCTCCTCCTGCTCCTCCGGCGTCAGCGCGGCGAACGGCTCCTGGCCCCGCTGCAGGGCGACGAACGCCTTCGCCACGGCGGGATGGAACTGCGTGCCGATGTTCCGCTCGATCTCGACCAGCGCCTCCTCGGTGCTGAAGCCCGCGCGGTACGGGCGATCGCTCGTCATCGCGTCGAAGCTGTCGGCGACGACGAGGAAGTGGGCTGCGAGCGGCTGGTCCTCCGGCGGGATCCCGTAGTAGCCGCGGCCGTCGAAGCGCTCCCGGTGATACTCGACGGCGCGCGCCTCAGCGGCGGAGAGCTCGAACCGCCGGAGCAGTCGGGCCGACAGCCTCGGCGCGCGCCAGACCGCTCCCCATTGCGCGGGGGTGAGTTTGCCCGTCTTGCCGAGCACGACGGCGTCGACCGCGACCTTGCCGAGGTCGTGCAGCCGGGCTGCCCAGCGCAGCCGGTCGATGTCGGAGTAGGGGAACCCGAGCGCGCGCGCGAGCGAGTCGACGTAACCCGCGACGCGGATGGAGTGCCGGTAGGTGTACGGGTCGCGCTCGTCGACGATGTTGGCGAACGTCTCTAGCGCGTGCAGCGTCTCCTGGCGCGACCGCCGAACGCGGGCTTGCGCCTGGTTGACGGCCAGCGCGACGGGCACGACGGCGAGCACGTTCCAGGGGTGGCCGAGGGCGAAGATCGCCAGGATCGCTCCCAGTCCCGTCTCCGCCGCCGCGGCCGCGAAGTCCGGCTGCAAGACCTCGCCGCCGCCGACCAGCTGGAGCAGCCCGCGCGAGACGAGCAGGTAGACGAGGGCCAACACGGTCAGGGGCACGAGGTCGTCGGGAAGCGCGAGGTGTCCGGCGACCCCGCCGCCGAGTGCGAAGGCGTACCCGGCCGCGACGGAGGCGAGCGCGAAGGCGGAGGCCTGGAAGGTGGCGAGGTGCCAGGAGCCGCGGAGGAGGCGGGCAAGAAGCGCTGCGAGGCCGGCGACGAGAGCACCGCGCCAGGGCCCGAGCACGATCACGGCGGCGAGATCGACGCCCGAGGCGACGCGAAAGACGCCTGGGCCGACCGGCTCGCGAACCCGAGCGGCGTTCGGCTCCTCGAGCAGCTCGGCAGCGAGAGCGGCGGCCCCGAGGAGCGCGAGCGCCGTCAACGGGCGGCCGACGGCAGCGAACGCTCCGGCCACGATCACGCCGAGGCCGGCCGCTACGGTTGCGTAGGCGAGGAGGGAATGCCGCACGGAGCGTGTATCGGGTTCGGCGCGGGCAAGGCTTAGCCTGCGCCGCGTCTAGACTGCCGCGATGCCCGGAAGTACCCGAATCATCCCGCTCGGCGGCCTCGGTGAAGTCGGCAAGAACATGACCGTGTTCGAGGCCGACGGGACCGCGCTGGTCGTCGACGCGGGGCTCGCGTTCCCTCGCGACGAGCACCTCGGAGTCGACCTGATCCTGCCCGACTTCTCGTACCTCACCGAGGGTGGGAAGACGATTCGCGCCGTTCTCCTGACGCACGGCCACGAGGATCACGTCGGCGCGCTCCCGTACCTGCTCCGCGAGGGCCGTGTCGAGGAGGTCTGGGCTACGAGGCTGACGCTCGGCCTCATCAAATCGAAGCTCGACGAGCACGGTTTGCTCCGCTCTGTGGAGCTACGCGAGGCCGACCCCGAAGCCGAGCCCGTGGAGCTGGGCCCCTTCCGTGCCGAGTTCGTGCGGGTGGCGCATTCGATCCCGGACTCGGTCGCGATCGTGCTCGAGAGCCCGGGCGGGCGCATCGTGCACACGGGCGACTACAAGATGGATCACACCCCGGTGGACGGGCTCCGGACGGACGTCGGCCGCCTCGCCGAGATCGGCAACCGCGGTGTCGACCTCCTGCTCGGCGACTCGACGAACGCCGAGCGCCCGGGAGTGACCGGCTCGGAGCGGCTCGTCGGCGAGGCCTTCCGGCAGCTGATCCCGCCGCGCACCGGCCGCATCCTCGTAGCGTCGTTCGCCTCGAACGTGCACCGCATGCAGCAGGCGATCGACGTCGCGGTCGAGGTCGGGCGCAAGGTTTGCGTCGTCGGCCGCTCGATGCGCAAGAACGTGAACATCGCGCGCAACCTCGGCTACATCGACGTGCCCGACGAGACCCTGATCCGGCCGAACGAGCTCGACGAGTACGCGCGCGGCGACGTGCTCATACTCTGCACGGGCAGCCAGGGGGAGCCGCTCTCCGCTCTCGTGCGGATCGCCTACAACGACCACCCGGCGATAAAGATCGAGGCGGGCGACACGGTGATCATCTCGGCCAAGCCCGTCCCGGGGAACGAGCTCAAGGTGCACGACGCGATCAATCAGCTCGCGCACTCGGGCGCCGAGGTTC
Source organism: Gaiellaceae bacterium (assembly GCA_036265535.1). Taxonomy (GTDB): domain Bacteria; phylum Actinomycetota; class Thermoleophilia; order Gaiellales; family Gaiellaceae; genus AC-32. Next base: position 10,805 of record DATAOV010000019.1, read on the forward strand.
TCCACCAGGAGATCGCCCCGGTCCACGTCTCCGGCCACGGAAACGCCGAGGAGCTGCGCCTGATGCTCAGTCTCGTGCGCCCGAGGTCGGTGATGCCCGTGCACGGGGAGTTCCGGATGCTTGCGGCTCATGCGCGGCTGGCGACCGATAGCGGCGTGCCCGAGAACCGGATCGTCCTCGCGGAAAACGGCGCGGTGGTCGAGCTGGACGAGTCCGGCGCGTACATGACCGGCCACGTCGAGTCGGGCGTGACGTTCGTCGACGGCCTCGGCGTCGGCGACGTGCAGGACGTGGCGCTGCGCGACCGGCGGCACCTCTCCGAGGACGGCGTCCTCATCGTCGTCGCGACGCTCACGGGCCAGAATGGGTCCGTCGCAGGCCAGCCCGAGCTGATCGCGCGCGGATTCGCCGAGCCGGGAGAGCCGCTGCTCGACGAGATGCGCGAGGAGGCCGAGCGCGTGCTCGACGACCTCGTCAAGGAGAACGTGACCGAGATCAAGTTGCTCCAGGAGCACCTGCACGACGGGCTCGGACAGCTGATCTACGACCGCACGGGTCGACGCCCGATGATTCTTCCCGTAGTAGTAGAGGTATGAGCACCACCAGGGCAGAGCCGAGCTGGGCCGACGTCCTCGTCGACCACGCCGCAGACCCGGTCACCGCCGAGCGCCTGATTCGGCAGCTGGTCGCGGCGCAGGTCTCCTCGCTGGCGTTCTGCCGGCTGCTCGAGCGTTGGAACCGCGGCGACGCCGCTCCCTCGACCCCGGGCGGTCGCCAAGCGGCGCTTCGCCGTGCGGCAGATCGTGCCGAGACCGCTCTTGTCGGGCTGGAACGGCCCCTCGGCCGCTACCTGCTCGAGCTCGAGCCCGAGCTGGCAGAGGGCCGCTCCTGGTACGGGGCGCCGGGCGCGGCCGAGCTCCTGGAGTGGGCGCCGGTGTTGAACCGCGCGGGCGTGCGCTCCTCGCCGGTGCGGGTCGCGCAGGCCTACCTCGAGCTGGCCGTCTTCCTGCGGGCCCTGGCGGGCCTGGCCGATGCGGCGCGGATCCGCTCCGTGCCCGACCGTTCGTCGCTGTGGGCCGGCCTCTTCGACTTGCGCGAGAACCTGCTCGGCCGCGCGGTCGAGGATCTGCGCGCGCTTGCCACCGCCTGAGTCATCGCTTGCGCTGCCGGCGTCAGGGCGCGTGGGTTGCCCGCGCGCCCGTCTGAAACGGCCGGTCAACGCGCGGGGATGCAGCCAGTGGGGCCACGTCTAACTGTCGTCGGCTCGATCAACCTCGACCTGGTCGCTCGGTGCGAGCGGCTGCCGCGGCCGGGAGAGACGCTCACGGACGCGACCTTCGCCCGCTACCCGGGCGGAAAAGGCGCGAACCAGGCGGTCGCGGCGGCTCGCCTCGGCGCCGACGTCATCTTCCTTGGCAGCGTCGGCGCGGACGAGTTCGCGGACGAGGCGCTGGCAGGCCTGCGCGGGGCCGGCGTGGAGACGGTGCTCCGCCAGGGCGGGGCCACGGGTGTTGCGGTGATCATCGTCGACGCTCTGGGCGAGAACCAGATCGTCGTGGCTCCGGGGGCGAACGCGGAGCTGCACGCCCCGCAGGCGGGCGGCGCCGTGCTGTCGCAGCTCGAGATCCCGGTCGACGCCGTCCGCGCCGCGGCTGACGGAGCGGAACGCTTCTTCCTCAACGCAGCGCCCGCCCGGCCGATCCCGGCAGAGCTGGTGCGGGCTGCCGAGGTGGTGATCGTGAACCGCTACGAGCTCGAGGCGCTGCCCGAGACGCCTACGCTGACCGCGTTGACGCTCGGCGAGCAAGGCGCGGTGCTGCTGGAGGCCGGGGAGGAGGTCGCCCGTGCCGAGGCTCCCACCGTCCAGGCGGTAGACGGAACGGCCGCCGGGGATGCCTTCACCGCCTGTCTCGTCGTCTCGCGGCTCGAGGGTAGGGAGTGGGGGGAGACGCTACGCCGGGCGTGCGCCGCCGGTGCGCTCGCGGCCTCCAGGCCGGGGGCGCAGCCCTCGCTGCCTACGGCCGGCGAGGTTGATGCGATCCTCCAGCGCTGAGGCGCCGCTTGCGGCGCCGTCGTCAGGACGTGCGGGCTTGCCCGTACGTCCGTCTGAAATGACCGGTCGACACGCTTTGCGTTAGAACCCAGGTCTATGGCGACTCCGATCCTGCTCGACTGCGATCCCGGCCATGACGACGCGATCGCGATCCTGCTCGC
>DATAOV010000020.1:0-4524 GCA_036265535.1 Gaiellaceae bacterium
CAGACGAAGCCCGACGACCCGGACTAGCCCCGCGCGTGCTGCAACTCGTCCTGCCGGACCCAGAGCGTGACGAGCCGGGCCACCAGCGTCACGAGGAAGATGCTGCCGAAGAGCGCCTCCAGCACGGTGAGAGCCTGCGGCAGGCCGACCGCCGGGGAGAGGTCGCCGAAACCGAGCGTCGTCAGCGCGACGAAGCTGAAGTAGAGGTATTCCGACTGCTCGTGCGGCCCAGGCTGTGCGAAGAACGGCGCGTCTCGCAGGTCGGCGATCGCGAGAAAGCAGAAGGCGAAGAGGAGCCCGAAGAGGACGTAGGCGCAGAGCGCTCCGAGGACGGTCTCGAAGGTCACGCGCCGGTGGTGAACGACGCGGCTGAGGGTCACCGGCAGGGTCGCCGTCACGAGAAGCCCCGCCGGCAGGAGGTAGGTGAGGCCGACGATCGAGGCGTAGTCGGCGAAGAAGACGACCGGCGCGAGCGCGACGCAGACGATGACGAGCGCCCAGTGCCAGGGCCGGAGGCCAACGTCGTCATCAGGGTCGGAGATGGCGACGACGAGCGCTGCGGCGGAGAGCAGGGTGCTACCGATGGCGCCCCAGCGCGGGTCGTCGACGAGCTCCAGCAGGAAGAAGTTCGCGAGAAGCAGGACGAGCAGGCTCGCGTAGCTGTCGAGCGCGCGGACGACGTCCTTGCGGGCGAGGCGCATCCGCTCTAGTTACGCGCGTCTGCCGCGCCTCCTGCACCGGCCATCAGTGGAAGGTATCGGCGGCCGCGAGCGCAAGGTGGGCGGCATCCAGTGCCGCGCGAGATGTGATTACTCACGACCGCCTGGTCGAAACGTACTCCCCCTCGGCCTTCCAGGCAAAGTCGATTACGGCGCGGGTGTTGCTCAGCGCGCCTGCCCTGCTCAGACTTCGCGGTAGGCGGTGCGCACGAAGTAGAGGATCCCGTAAGCGATGATCCCGGCCGCGACGACGCCGAGGAGGAGCGGCCCGAAGGTCTGCTGGGCCAGCTTCTGCAGCGCGCCGTCGACGCCCACGGCTTCGTCCGGGTCGTATTGCCAGGCGGCGCGCACGAGGAAGATCCCGATCAGCGCGTAGACGACCGCGCGCGCGAGATAGCCGAGGACTCCGGCCCGGGTCACCCAGCGCTCGGTGCGCGCCGACATCCGTTCCGTGTGTAGGTCGTCCTTGAACTTCTTCGTGATGCCACGGTAGGCGCTCCCGATTCCCCAGGCGATCAGGCCGATCCCGAGGCCGCCGACGAGCCAGCGCCCGGCCGGCCAGTCGAGTATCGCTGCCGTTTGGTCCTTCTCGTTGCTCGAGCCGGAGTGCGCGCCTACGAGCAGCTGCACCGTCGTGTAGCAGAGGAAGGCGTAGAAGAGACCGCGCGCGACGTACCAGAGGCGCTTCCACACGCTGAGCTCGTCACCGCTTTCCTCGAGCTTCTCGCCGAGCGCCGCGACCGCGAAGCGCCAGAGCGCGTAGCCCGCGAAGCCCACCGCAACGAGGATGAGCAGGAAGGTTCCCCACCACTCGCCCGCGAGTGTGCGGAGCGCGCCCGTGCGGTCGGCGGCTTTCCCGCCCGCTCCGAGCGCGAGCTCGATGGCGAGGAAGCCGATCACGAAGTAGAGGAAACCGGCGGAAGCCATGCCGAGCCGCCCCAGCCAGCCGAGCCAGGCAGGCTTGTCCGACGCGCGGGCGGCCGCGATCGGCGCTGCTTGAGTGAGGCCCGCTCCCCTCATCCTGGGAGGGCTACCCGTTAGATTCGGCCCGTATGCATGACGTGATCGTCATCGGCGGCGGCTTCGCGGGCGTCACGGCCGCACGCGAGACCACGATCGGCGGGAAGGACACGCTCCTCCTCGAGGCCCGCGACCGTCTCGGTGGACGGACGTGGACGCATCGCTGGAACGACACGGACATCGAGCTCGGCGGTGGCTGGGTGCACTGGCATCAGCCGCACGTCTGGGCGGAGATCACGCGTGCCGGCCTCGGTGTCGAGCTCGGCGAGGACGCGCAGATCTCGAGCTGGTTCGCCGGGGACGAGCGGCGCGAAGGTCCGATCACCGAGCGGGACGCGATCGCCGAGCGAGGGTGGGACCGGTTCGTCGACGGCGTCCTCGATGCGCTCCCGCTTCCCCATGATCCGCTGCTCTTCGGTGACAAGCTCGACCGGTTCGACCGCATGACCATCGCCGAGCGGGTGGACGAGCTCGACCTCGACCAGGAGGAGCACGACGTGCTGTGGGCGGAGCTCGAGTCGCTCGCGCATGGGCACCTCGACGACGCGGGCGCGGTGGCCGTGCTGCGCTGGCACGCGCTCTCCGGCGGCAGTCTCGCGCTGACGCAGCAGACCGGCGGCCGCATCACCTTTCTGAACGGGACGCAGAGCCTGGTGCAGGCGATCGCGACGAAGGCGCCGTACGAGATCCGCCTCGAGACGCCCGTCGCCGCCGTCACGCAAGCGGACGGCCACGTCGAGGTGCACACGCGCGCGGGGGAGACGATCGAGGCCGGCCGCGTCATCGTCGCCACCCCGCTGAACGCGCTCGGCGGGATCGAGTTCGACCCGCCGCTCTCGGAGAGGAAGCGCGCTGCGATCGAGCTCGGCCAGGCCTCGCGCGGGGTGAAGATCTTCATTCACGCGCGCGGGAAGCCGGTGTTCGCGAACGGGATCAAGCCGGGGCATCCGTTCGGCTATCTCGACACCGAGATCCTCTATCCGGACGACACGCAGCTGATGATCGGTTTCGGCTACGACGCGGAGCTCTGCGACGCCTCGGATCTCGCCGCGGTGCAGCGGCAGCTCGATGAGATCATCCCGGGCTACGAGGTGATCGCCGCCTACGCGCACGACTGGCTCAGGGACGAGTTCTCGCGCGGAACGTGGGCCATTCACCGCCCAGGCTGGTACACGAAGTACCACGCGGAGATGCAGCGGCCCGAGGGCGGGGTGCTCATCGCCGGGAGCGACTTCGCGAACGGCTGGGCCGGCTTCATGGACGGCGCAATCGAGTCGGGCCTCCGCGCCGGCGCGTGGGCGCTGAGGACGCAATAGGGCCGGCGATGATCACCACGGAGCGGCTCGTCCTCGTCCCCTTGCAGGCCGAGGACGCAGACGAGCTCTGCGACGTGCTCGACGACGGCCGGTTGCACGAGTTCATCGGCGGCCGGCCCGCATCGCGTCTGGAGCTACACGATCGCTTCGTCCTGCTTGCGGCCGGTTCGCCGCGGTCGGACGAGTCGTGGCTCAACTGGGTCGTACGGCGCCGCCTCGACTCGCAGGCGCTCGGCACGGTGCAGGCGACGATCCGCGACGTCGACGGCCGCTCGCGGGCGCGGCTCGGCTGGATGATCGGGGTCCAATGGCAGAACCATGGCTATGGGTCGGAGGCGGCGATCGCGCTCGTGAAGTGGGTGCGGCGGCAGGGCGTCGACGAGATCGGTGCGCACATCCATCCAGAGCATCGTGCCTCCGAGGCGGTCGCGTCGCGCGCCGGCCTCAAGCAGACCGAGGACGAGTTCGAAGGCGAGCGCGTCTGGCTCGCGTGACGCCCTAGGCGTATTCGATGACCGAGAGGTAGCGGTCGCCGATGTTCGCGGCGACGAGGCGATTCGTACCGGGGAGGAAGGCGATGTTGGTCGGCTGGTTGAGGACGACGCGCAGAGGATCGTGCACGACCACTGTCAGGCCGCCGTCGGGCTCGAGGCGCAGCACCGCGTCCGGGGCCCAGAAGGAGATGAGCAGGCGACCTTCGTCGTCGTAGAGCAGTCCGTCGGGGACGGTGCCGGGCAGCTCGACGAGGATGCGGCGGCCGGCGAGCTCCCCGCCGGGTCCAACCGAAAGGGTCGACACCCCGGGCAGGGTGGATTCGACGACCGCGAGCTCGGACCCGTCCGGCGAGACCGCGAGCCCGTTCGGGTAGGCGGCGCAGGAGCTGTCGGCGACCCGCGTGGCTCCGTCTGCCCCGACCGCATAGATGCAGCCGTCGTCCGCGCCCCATTCGCCGGAGTCCGAGAAGAGAAGCTCGCCGCTCGGCAAGAAGGCGAGGTCGTTAGGGAGGACCGCATGGCGGTCTTCGCTGCCCGCCGAGACCCGCTCGACCTCACCCTCGGAGTCGATGCGGTACACGCCAGGATCGGTGACATCCGCGCAGTAGCACGCTCCGTCCGGGCCGAGCGCGAAGCCGTAGGTGCGACCCGGCGTGCGCGCGAAGACGTCCGGCTGCCCGTCGAGGCGGCCGCGGTAGATCTGACCCTCCTCGCCGCCGCACCAGATGGCCCCGCTCGGCTCGAACGCGAGGTCCTCGACGTGGTCGACGAGACCGAACCAGACAGGCTCGATTGCATCGGCTGCGATCAGGGGCGGACCGAGCTCCACGGGAGGATGAGCTTACGCCTCGGCTGCGCCCGACTCACGCGCGAGCTTCTCGGCGCGCTCCTTGATTCCTAGCAGCATCTTGCGCTCCATCACCCAGGAGCCGGGCGTCATGAGGGCGAGGCCGGCCCGGGAAGCGAGTGACTCGC
>DATAOV010000021.1:0-34877 GCA_036265535.1 Gaiellaceae bacterium
ACCCGAAGGGCGTCGCCCGGGGCGATAGAGCCCGACCAGAGCGTGCCCGTGACGACCGAGCCCACCCCGTCGATCGTGAACGCGCGGTCGACGTAGAGCCTGGTCGCCGCCCCGCCGGCCCGGTGCTTGTGCTCCAGCGAACGGGCGGCCTTCTCCAGAGCCGTTCGCAGGTCGTCGAGCCCTGCGCCGGTCTTGGCACTCACGGCGACGACTGCCTCGGCCTCCGGAACAAGCTCCTGCGCCTCGGCCATTGCGAGCTCGAGCGCTTCGGCATCGACGGTGTCCGCCTTCGTGACGGCGACCACGCCCCGCTCGATCCCGAGCAGGCGCAGAATCGCCAGGTGCTCGTGCGTCTGCGGTCGCGCGCCCTCTGCCGCGTCGATCACGAGCAGGAAGAGGTCGATCCCGGTGGAGCCTGCGACCATGGTTCGTACGAACCGCTCGTGGCCGGGGACGTCGATGACCGAGAGGTGCCGGCCGTCCGGGAGCTCGAGCGGCGCGTATCCGAGCGCGATCGAGATCCCGCGCTCGCGCTCCTCGGGCAGCCGGTCGGTGTCCTTCCCGGTCAGCGCCTTCACGAGCCAGGTCTTGCCGTGATCGATGTGCCCTGCTGTCCCGACCGTCAGCGCCATCGAGCCTCGATGAGCCCGTCGTCGACGCGCGTGGGCCGCAGCCCCGCGCCATCGAGCAGCGCGCGCCACTGGGGCTCGGTGCGCTCGCGGCCCCCGAAGAGCGCGAGCATGAGCAGGTCGAGCCATTTCGTCCCGTCGGGCTCGTTGCCGGGTGCGACGACGCCGTCGAGGATCACCAGCCGCGCGCCGGGCGGGGCGGACGCACCAATCGTGCGGAGGATTGCCGCAGCGCTCTCGTCGTCCCAGTCGTGCAGGATCGTCGCGAGGACGTAGACCTCTGCCGCTGGGACGCGCTCGAAGAAGCTGCCCGGGACGAAGTCGATCCGGTCGGCGAAGGTTCTCTCGTCCCGCACCGTCTCGGGCAGGTCGAAGACGATGCCGCGCAGGCCGGGTTGCCCGCGGAAGAACTCGAGCAGCAAGGTGCCGTTGCCGCCGCCGACGTCCACGATCGTTTCGTCGCCGCGCCAGTCGAGAGAGGCGAGGCGCTCCAGCCTGCTCTCGAACCCGCCGACCATCGCGCTGTCGAACGCAGCGCGCTCCGCCGGATGCTCGGCGAGCCACGACCAGAAGTCGCTGCCGAACCTCGGTGGGAAGGTCGGCTTGCCGGCGGCCGCGTCCAGGTCGCCGACGGCCTGGTGCCAGACACCGGCGAACAAGTGTGCGAACGCGCGTTGGCTCGGGTCGCGCAAGAGCTCGGACGTCTCTGTGTTGCGAAAGACGCCAGGTTCGGTCTCCGCAAAGACGCCGTCGCTGGCCAGCGCACGCAACAGTCGGTGCAGCGTGTCCCGGTCGGCGCCGACCGTGTCGGCCAGATCGGCGACGGCGACCGGCCCGTCCGCAAGCGCTTCGGCGACGTCGAGGTCGGCGACCTGGCCGAGCGCGCGAGTCATCAGCGCCCCGCGGAGGAAGTCCCAGAGCACTGTCTCCGGCGAGCGCGCGCTCATGCGCGCGCGTGCGCAACCGCCGCGGCGACCTCGTCTGCCTCCGAGTCGGCGAGGGTGCGGCAGTCAAGCAGGAGCCGGCCATCGCGGAGCACGCCCACCACCGCCGGATCCGCCTTGCGCAGCTTGGGTGCGAGCTGCTCCTCGACTGCGCATGCGAAGCTCGGAAGCTCGCTCAGCGGCAGCGCCCCACCACCGACGCGGCCGACCGTCTCCTCGACCTCGCCCCCGACGTTGGCGGCCAGCCGCTCGGCCCGCGCGCGCACCGCCTCGAGCGGCTCGTGGAGCATCCGGAGCACCGGCACCTCGCGCAGCGCCCGCTCCGGGTCGAGATAGAGCCCGAGTGTCCCTTCGAGCGCCGCGAGCGTGAGCTTGTCGGCTCGCAGAGCCCGCTGCAACGGGTGACGCCGCAGCGCCTCGACGAGGTCGGCGCGCCCGACGACGATCCCGGCCTGGGGGCCGCCGAGGAGCTTGTCGCCGGAGAAGCAGACGAGATCGGCGCCGGCGGCCAGGCTCTCCTTCGCGGAAGGCTCGTCCTCGAGGTGCACGAGCACGCCCGAGCCGAGATCGTCCACGAGCGGCAGCCGATGACGCCGCGCAACGGCCGCGAGCTCGCCGACCGACGGCTGCTCGGTGAAGCCGACGACGCGGAAATTCGACTGGTGCACGCGCAGGAGCACGGCCGTCTCGGGGCCGATCGCCCGCTCGTAGTCGGCGGCCCGTGTCCGATTCGTCGTGCCCACCTCGCGCAACCGCGCACCGGAGCGCGCGAGCACGTCCGGAATCCTGAAGCCGTCGCCGATCTCGATCAGCTCGCCGCGCGAGACGAGCACCTCGCGCCCCTCGGCGAGCGCCGCCAGCGCGAGCATGACCGCGGCCGCGTTGTTGTTGACGACGAGCGCTCCCTCGGCACCGGTCAGCCGCCGCAGGATTGCCGCAACGTGATCCTGTCGCGAGCCTCGCCCGCCGGCGGAGAGGTCGTACTCGAGGTTCGAGTAGCCCCGTCCGATCTCGAGCGCCCGCGTGAGCGCAGCCTCCGCGAGCGGGGCGCGGCCGAGGTTCGTGTGGACGATCACGCCCGTCGCGTTCAGCGCCCGGCGCAAGCTCGGCGCCCGTGCCGCCTCGAGCTCCCTGAGCGCGGACTCGGCGAGGTCGCCTGGATCCCTCCCCGCAGCTATCTCTTCCCGCGCGCGCGCGAGAGCCCCGCGCGCGGCCTCGACCGCCAGTGCCTGGGGCTCTCCCGCGAGGCGCCGGTGGCGAGCGAGCTCGTCCACGGAAGGGAGATCGCGCAGCTGCATCGCGCCATCAGTCTAGGCCGCAGGTGGCGTGAGTAGACTCGTGCGGGGTCGATGGCGAGAGGAATGCGAACAACCCTGGCGGCCCTGTGCGCCCTTCTGGTGCTCCTGACGCTCGCCACTTCGTCAGGCGCGGCCGGGCGAGCCGGGATCGGAAGGATGACCGTGACTCCGAACCGCGTCAACGCAGGCTCGACAAGCAACGAGCTGGCCTTCACGTTCGTGGCCGACTCGGCGGCGCTCTCCGGGCAGACAATCATCGACTTCCCGCGAGGCTGGACGCCGCCCCAGCGCACGAGCCCGAACGGCAACGGCTACCTCGAGCTCCGGCCGACCGGCTGCACGAGCGGGACGCGCATCACGGGTATCGTCGGCCGCCGCGTCTCGATCGCGGTGACATGTACACGCAAGCATCTCTACAAGCTCCTCGATCACCGCGCCTCGGCGCCGCTGCTCGCGGCCGATGGCTACATCTTCCTCACGCAGACCCGTCCGGCGAGCACCAGCAAGAAGGTGCTGTTCAAGCCGCTCGGGCCCCGGAAGCAGGCGGTCGTGCGAGTGCGAGGGGGCGCCGTCTCGAGCCTGTTCATGACCGTGACCAGCGTTGCCACCGCGGGCGTGCCGTTCTCCGCGACGGTTCGCGCGATCGACCAGTGGGGCAACAACGCCGCCGACTACACCGGCACGGTCACGCTCACCAGCACCGACCCTCTCGCGACCCTGCCCGCGCCGTACGCCTACGTCGCGACGGACGGCGCCCAGCACGTCTTCACCGGCGTGATCCTGCGAACGCCCGGCGCGCAGCGCGTCACCGCCACCGATTCGAGTGGCCGCGTGATCGACAGCGGCTCGATTGCGGTCTCGCCCTCGTAGGCGCTACTGGGCGTCGGCCCTTTCGGGCTCGGCGGGCAGCTGCGCGCCGCGCAGATCGTAGCGCTCGAGGATCGTCGCGACGGCCTCGTCGACGGAGTCGGTCACATGGAGGAGCGCGAAGTCCTCGGGCGAGATCATCCCGTCGGCTAGGAGCCGGTCGCGGATCCAGTCGAGCAGGGACCGCCAATAGGCGCGGTCGAAGAGCACGACCGGGAAATGGAGCACCTTCTCCGTCTGGATCAGCGTCAGCGACTCGAACAGCTCGTCCAGCGTGCCGAACCCGCCGGGGAAGATGACGAAGCCCTCGGCGGCCTTCACGAACATCGTCTTCCGAACGTAGAAGTGGCTGAACGTGAGGGCGATGTCGAGGTACGGGTTCGGCTGCTGCTCGTGCGGGAGCTCGATGTTGAAGCCGACCGAGAGCCCGCCGGCCTCGCGAGCGCCGCGATTCGCCGCCTCCATCACTCCGGGGCCGCCGCCGGTGACGACGGCGAAGCCGGCCTTCGCTAGTCCTCGGCCGGCCTGGCGCGCGGCGGCGTAGGCCGGGTGATCCTCCCGCACGCGAGCCGAGCCGAACACCGAGACCGCCGGGCGGCCGATCCGCTCGACTGCCTCGAAGCCGTTGAGGAACTCCTTCCCGATCCGAGCGGCGTGGCCGGCGAGGTCGCCGTCACGGCGCTCGAGCAGGCGTCTGTCTTCCACCTAGAAGTTGCGCGGCACGTGCGTCTCGTGCATGCCGAAGACGAGCGCGGCGGCCAGTCCGAAGTAGAGCAGGCCCATGATCAGCCGCCGATGGGGCTCCACCCGGTAGTAGGCCTGGATCTCCGGGATCTTCCGCATCTTCCAGCGGTGCCACGTCTCGCTTGCCGCGACGAGGAGGATCAGGATCAGGATCGGGTTCGGCCGCAGGATCACGAGGCCGAGCAGGCCGAGCACGCCGATCAGCCACATGGCCGGATGGATCGCCGCGACGATCCTGCCGCCGTCGAGCGGGCTCACCGGCAGCAGGTTGAACAGGTTGATGAAGAACCCGAGGAAGGCGAGCGCCTTCAGGTGCTGCGAGTCGTACGCGACTCCGGCGATGTAGATCACGGCTGCGCCCGCAGAGCCGAGCAGCGGCCCGGCGATCCCGACGCGCGCCTCGCGCCACGCGTCCTGCGGCATCTCCTTCATGGTGATCAGCGCGCCGAGGAAGGGGATGAACATCGGAGCCGAGACCGGCAGCCCCTGATGTCGCGCCTCGATGACGTGCCCCATCTCGTGGACGAACAGCAGCACGATCAGCCCGATCCCGAACCACCAGCCGCCGATCCAGACGTAGACGGCGGCCGAGACGAACATCGAGAACAGGAACTTGAACTTCAGGAGGACGACGCCGAACTTGGCGAGGAACGCGCCGATCGCGACGATCGGAGCCCAGAGCTTGCGCAGGAAGGACTTCCAACCCGGTTCGGGATGGATCGGCTCGTAGTCGCGAAAATCGGGCTCGAGCTCAGGCCTGGGCGAGAGCTGGCTCACGTACTCATCGTAGCGACGGAAGAACGGATGACCAGGTGCCGTCCTATGCGGATACGAGAATCCCGGCCAAGCCGTCGGGCCTCATCGACCCATCCGAAAGAGAGGTTCTCATGACCAAAGGGTTCCTCGCTTCCTGCGCGGAAACACGATCGCGCTTGTTGCGCTGTTCCTTGCGGTCGGAGGGACGACGTACGCGGCTTCGACTGCGCCAATAGCAAGAGGCATCTGGATAACGCGAGAAGGGCCGCCTGGCGGCGGCGCTTCTCGTTCGCGTTCATCCCTCGACTCAGGGTCTCGATCGAGTGATAGGGGCCGATAGCCGCATGATGAGCGCCTTCGCCCGGGTGCTCTGTGCGGCAGCCGCTCTGACGTGCGTCGCCGCGCCGAGCGCAACCCCAGCTTCTAGCCCCGCTACTCGGCAGGTCGTCGTCGGCTATCGCTCGGCCGACCAGCTTGCCGGTCTCGAGCTCTCAGGGGCACGGATCGTTCGCAAGCTGCCGGCGCTCCACCGCGCCCTTGTCGAGACGAGCCGACCCCTCGCGGGCCCGAAACCGGTGTTCCGGCGCGTCCTCACCGCCGACGAGCCCGCTCTCGCCCAGACCTACCTTCCGGGAATCGCCTGGGAGTGGCAGTGGGATGCGGCGCGCATGGGAGAGGTGCCGGACCGCGTCCTGCGCGCCGCCTCAAGCGTGACCATCGCCGTCGTCGACAGCGGCGCCGACGTGCGCGCCCCGGATCTCGCAGCCAAGTCACCGGCGACCTGGAGCGTGCTCAGCCGTTCGCGCACGGTCTCTGACCGGCTCGGGCACGGCACCTTCGTCTCCTCGCTCGCGGCGGGCTCGGTCGAGAACGGCGTCGGCATCTCGGGCTTCGGCGGCGATGCCAAGCTCCTGGTGGTTCAGGCGATCGACGCCGACGGCTCCATTACCGACGTCGACGAGGCGGCCGCGATCGTCTTCGCCGTCAAGCACGGCGCGAAGATCGTCAACCTTTCGATCGGCGGCACCGAGACCTCCGCGATCGAGCAGCGGGCGATTCGCTGGGCTTCGCGGCAGGGTGCCCTGATCGTCGCCGCCGCCGGGAACGAGCACAACGAGGGCAACCCGGTCGAATACCCGGCCGCGCTGCTCCAGCCCGTCGGCTCCCACGGCCGCGGCGGTATCGGCCTCTCCGTCGGTGCGACCGCGATGGACGGAACGAGGGCTTCCTTCTCGAACACCGGGTCCTACATCTCGCTGACCGCGCCCGGCTCCAATGTCTTCGCTGCCGAGTCGGGAGACAGTGACTGGCCCCACGCGGCGACCCCGTGGCAGACGCCAGGGTACTACGGCTGGGCGAGCGGAACCTCGTTCGCGGCACCCCAGGTCGCCGGCGTCGCCGCGCTCGTGTGGGGAGCGAACCCGCTCTTGACGGCGCGGCAGGTCGCGCGCGTCCTGAAGCAGAGTGCGACCGGCTCGAGCTGGAGCCCGGAGCTCGGCTGGGGGCGTCTCGACGCTGCGGCCACGGTGGAGTTGGCACTACGGACAAGGGGCGATGGGTTGCGGCGGGTCTCTCGACTGGCTCACGAACCGCGGCCGACCCATTCCTCGCCGCCCTCGTAGACCTCCTTCTTCCAGAGCGGCACCGTCTCCTTGAGGCGGTCGATCGCCTCGCGGCAGGCAGTCAAAGCGGCCTGGCGGTGCGGGGCCGAGACGGCGATCACGACACTCGGCTCACCGATCTCGACACGGCCGACGCGGTGGTGGATCGCGATCCCACAGAGCTCGTGGCCCTCTTCGAGCTCGGCCGCGAGCTTCGCCATCACGTCCTCGGCCATGTCGGCGTAGGCCTCGTACTCGAGGTAGCGCACCTCGCGCCCGCGTGACTGCCTTCGCACGGTCCCGATGAAGGTCGCCACTCCGCCGGCGCGCTCGTCGGCCACCTCCTCGACGACGACGTCGAGGGAGAGCGGCTCGTCGGTCACGCGAAAGGCTCCGCCCGAGACCGGCGGGATCAGCGCGACCTCGTCGCCGTCACGCAGCTCGCGACTCGCATCGGCGTACTCGCGGTTGACCGCGTAGAGGAGCCCGCCCGGCTCCTCGCCGAGGTCGAGCGCGGGCCAGACGTCGCCGACGCGGAAGACTCCGTCGAGCTCGCGCCGCGACCAGCCCGCGCGCTCGCGCAGTCCGGCGAAGAGCCTCACGGTCACCGGCATGGCGATAGCCTAGTTTCGGTGGCGAAAACCGAGGATCGCGAGACCGACTCCGGCATCGAGCTGAAGCCCGTGTACACAGCCGACGACGTCGAGGGCGAGCTCGAGGCCCCTGGGGAGTACCCCTTCACGCGCGGGCCGTACCCGGACATGTATCGCGGGCGGCCGTGGACGATTCGCCAGTACGCAGGCTTTGCCTCCGCCGAGGAGACGAACGAGCGCTTCCGCTACCTGCTCCACCGCGGCCAGACGGGGCTATCCGTCGCGTTCGACCTCCCCACGCAGCTCGGCTACGACTCCGACGACGAGCGTGCAGCCGGCGAGGTCGGCCGCACCGGGGTGGCGATCGACTCGATCGCCGACATGGAGCTCCTCTTCGACGGGATCCCGCTCGACCAGGTCTCGACCTCGATGACGATCAACGCGCCCGCGGCGCTGCTCCTGCTTCTCTACGAGCTCGTCGCCGAGGAGCAGGGGGTCGCGCCCGAGAAGCTGCGCGGCACCGTCCAGAACGACATCCTCAAGGAGTACATCGCGCGCGGGAACTACATCTTCCCGCCGCGACCCTCGATGCGGCTCACCACCGACCTCTTCGCCTACTGCGCGGAGCGGCTGCCGAGCTGGAACACGATCTCGATCTCGGGGTACCACATCCGCGAGGCCGGCTCGACGGCTGTGCAGGAGCTCGCCTTCACGCTCTCGAACGGCATCGCCTACGCGCAGGCCGCGGTCGATGCCGGGCTCTCGCCGAACGAGTTCGGCGAGCGGCTCTCGTTCTTCTTCAACGCGCACAACCACTTCTTCCAGGAGGTGGCGAAGTTCCGGGCGGCTCGGCGGCTCTGGGCCGAGATCATGCGCGAGCGCTTCGGCGCCACGAATCCGAAGGCCCAGGCGCTGCGCTTCCACGCTCAGACGGGCGGGTCGACGCTGACCGCACAGCAGCCCGAGAACAACATCGTCCGCGTCGCCGTGCAGGCGCTCTCGGCGGTCGCGGGCGGGGCGCAGTCGATCCACACGAACTCCTTCGACGAGGCGCTTGCGCTGCCGACCGAGCACGCGGCCCGGATCGCCCTGCGCACCCAGCAGCTGCTCGCGCACGAGGCCGGCGGCACCGACACGGCCGACCCACTCGGTGGCTCGTACTTCATCGAGGCGCTGACGGACGAGCTCGAGGCCGGCGCACGGGACTTGATGGCGCGCGTGGACGAGGCGGGAGGCGCGGTCGCTGCCGTCGAGCAGGGGGTCATCCAGAAGGAGATCGACGACGCGGCCTTCCGGTACTCGCAGCAGGTCGAGTCCGGCGAGCGCGTGATCGTGGGCGTCAACCGCTACGAGGAGGAGGAGCCGGAGCCGATCGAGCTGCACCGGATCGACCCGGAGGCGGAGCGGCGCCAGCTCGAGCGGACGGCGCGCGTACGCGCCGAGCGGAACGCGGACGACGCGGAGGCGGCACTCGAGCAAGTACGTGCGGCTGCGCGAGGGACGGAGAACCTGCTGCCGCCGCTGCGGGAGGCACTGCGCGCCCGCGGCACGATCGGAGAGATCTGCAACGTGCTTCGAGCAGAGTTCGGGATGTACGACGCGCAGCGCAGCCCGTAATGTCTTCTTGAAATCCGCAGAGATATTTCCTTGCCAAGTGCGACCGGCGTGGTGTACTCTCTCGCCTTCGTTTCCGACTGAGGAGGTGCGCCGATGAATATCACTTCGCTGAATCGCCGCCAGGCCTCCTCCGCCCTCGTGTTCCTCGCGTACGGCGAGGTAGCCCGCAGCGGCGTACTCGAGCCGATGAGGTTCCCCGCTCGGACGAGCTCCGGCTAGGTCTTCTAGCCGCACAGCAGGTTCGAGTGAGGGCGACCGGAAGGTCGCTCTCATCGTTTCGAGAGCAAGGAGCCTCGTCCATCCAACAGGAGGTGACCCCAAGTGGCACCTGGTAATTCGCCGTAACACGTATCGAGTCAACACTAGAAGCGACCGATTCTTCGCGTCGATCGAAAAATGGCTGAAAATGCCAAAGCTAATTCGTGAACCCTTTTTTCGGTAGACACGCGTAGACCCCGCCTCTCGTGACGGACTCGGTACGAGACAGCCGCCAATCGAGACCGAAGAGATGAGAGGAGGAGAAGCGTGTACTACCAACACCCCGAAGATCAGCGCCAGCGCCACCGTGAACGCATCTCCGAGATGCGTGAGGACTACCGGCGTTCACAGCGGCCTCCACGGCATGAGATCCGGTCGCACGAGCACAGGAGCCACGTGCACATGCGCTCGATGTGGCAGTGGATGCGCGAGCACGCGATGCATCCGGATCATGCCCACCGGGCCTGAGCGCATCCGGTAGAGCAGCCGCGCCCCCCTGGGCTGGAGGGGCGCGGCTGCGTTCCGGAATCGTCAAGCTTGCGCCGGTGCGGATCCTGCTCGTCTCGCAGATGTACCCCGGCCCCGACGACCCCGACCTGGGCGTCTTCGTGGCGCAGCTTGAGCTAGCTCTGCAGGAACGCGGGCACGAGCTCGAACGGGCTGTACTCGACAGCCGAAGCGGCGGCAAGCGCCGCTACGCGACCCTTACCGCCCGGGCAATCAAGGCGGCGCGTCGCTTTCGGCCCGACGTCGTCTACGCGCACTTCCTCGTCCCGGCGGGGCTGACGGCCGCGCTCGCCTCGCGGGCGCCGCTGGTCGTAACCGCGCACGGGCGCGACGTGCGCAACGTGGGCGCGATCCCGGGGGTCCGCGCGCTGACCCGGCTCACGGTCGGCCGCGCCTCCGCTGTGATCGCGGTCTCGGACTACCTGCGGCGCGAGCTCGAGACCAAGGTTCCGGAGGCACGCGGAAAGACGGAGGTAATCGATTCGGGCGTCGATCTCGAGCGCTTCCGGGTCGAGCCGGCACCGGAGGGCGGGCCGCACTTCCTCTGCCTCGGCGCGCTCACTGCGCGCAAGAACGGCGTACGGCTCGCCGAGGCGTTCGCACGCTTCGGCTCGGGGTCGCTCACCTTCGTCGGCGACGGCCCGTTGCGCGCCGAGCTCGAAGGGCGCCCCGGGGTCGACGTCGTACCGAGCGTCGCGCACGACGAGGTGCCGACCTGCATCGCCCGAGCCCACGTCGTCTGCCAGCCGAGCCTGATCGAGCCGTTCGGCCAGGCGGCGCTCGAGGCGATGGCGTGCGGGCGCTCCGTGGTCGCAACTCGCGTCGGCGGCCCGCCGGAGTTCGTGCCGCCCGAGGCCGGCGTCCTCGCCGATCCCCTGGACGTGGAGGGGCTTGCCGATGCGCTCCGGATCGCGGCGTCGCTGCCATGCCCGAATCTCGCTGCCCGCGAGGCCGCCGAGGCCCACGACGTGCGGGAGCAGGCGCGCCGGGTCGAGGCCGTGCTGGAACGAGCCGCTGCAGGCGGAGCGAAAAACCCGCCAGAATCGTTGTAGGCAGACGGAGCCGTCACCGTGTCCGCGAAGAAGATCCGCGTCCTCATTGCCGACGATCACCGCCTTTTCTCCGAGGCGCTCGAAGCGATCCTGGCTTCCGAGCCGGAGATCGAGGTCGTGGGACGCGCCCGGAACGGTGAGGAGGCGGTCGACCAGGCGCTCGCGGCCCAGCCGGACGTGATCCTGATGGACATCGCCATGCCGTCCGTGGACGGCGTCGAGGCGACTAAGCGGATCCGCGAGCAGCTGCCGAAAGCATGCGTCCTGATGCTGACCGGCTCCAACTCGCGCGCCGACGTCGCCCGGGCACGCGACGCCGGCGCCGCGGCCTACGTCACGAAGGACCGGATCGCCGCCCAGTTGATCGATGCGATCCGCGAGCTGGCCACGGGCTGACCCGCTGGTATCCTGGCGCCGTCTTGCTGCAGATCTTCGCGGTCATCCATGTCCTGATCTCGGCGGCCCTCGTGTCGTTGATCCTCATGCACTCCGGCCGTGACGCGGGTCTCGGCGGTATGGGCTTCACGCCCGCCTCGCAGGGCGGTACGCACATCGTCGAGCGCAACCTGACGCGCCTGACGGTGGTTGTCGCGATCCTGTTCGCCGCGAACACCGTCCTGCTCTTCCACCTGCTCAAGTAACGGAATGGCGGCTCGGCGGGCCGCGGCCCTGGCCCTGCTGGCGCTGCTCGCCTCCGGCTGCGACTCCGACCAGACGCAACGCCACGAGCCGCTGCCCGCACGCGGTCCTGCTGGCGTGATGCGCATCGGCGTCGCAAACATGCTGTGGCCGCTCGATCCGACCCGCGCGAAGGGCCGTGACGAGGTGACCCTGGCGCGGGCGCTCTTCGCCACGCCGCTGCAAACCGATCCGAAGACCGGCGCGCTGCGCTCGGGGCTCTGCTCCTCCTGGCATGCAACCGGGAGCACCTGGCGGCTTCGCTGCCGTCACTCCGGCGCGATCGCGGCCCACCTTCGGCGGGCGGCGCTCTTCCCCGTCCGCGGCATCCGCGCACCGGACGGGCACACGCTCGTCATCTCGTTGCAGGCGCCCAGGCCCGAGCTCCCGTACTTGCTGACGCAGGTGGCAGCGGCGCCGCCGGGGGTCCCCGGACCCTTCCGGCTGATCTCGGCCAGCCCGCAGCGCGTTGTCGCCGAGCGACACGGCCTCCGCCTCGAGGTGCGCAAGCTCGAGCCGCACGCCGCGCTCCGCCTCTTCCGGGCGGGCCGGCTCGACGAGGCGCCGGTCCCGCTCGGGGACTTGCGGGCGACGAAGTTCGACCCGCAGCTCGCGGGAGCGCTTCGAGTCAGGCGGCTGCTCGCAGCCGACGTGGCCGTGTTCGAGCCCGGCGTTCCCGCCGAGGTCAGACGCGTGTACGACGACACCGCCGACCGGGCCGACTACCAGGCGCTCGTGCCGGAGTTCGATGCGCCGCCGGCAGAGGATCTCGTGCACCAGGGGCCGCCGAAGGCGAGCGCGGCGGTGATCGCGCTCCGCGAGGCCCGCAAGAAGATCCCCTCGCTGCCCCGGATCGCGGTTCGTTTCGTGCGGCCCTCCGACTCCGACCTCGGCTACGGCCTCGATCTGCTCGTGGCGGCGTGGCGTGACCTGGGCCTGGGTCCTGTGGTGGGCGGCGGCGCCGACGCGCGCTTCGAGCGCCTGGCCGCGCCCTACCCGCGTCTCGAGGCGCTGCAGGCCTCGGCGAGAGGGAAGCTCGTCGTGCCGATCGCCTGGGCGGTGGACGCGCGCCTCGTCTCGCCGCGGGTTCACGGGTGGCGCGAGGATGAGCTGGGCTCGATCGACTACACGCGCGTGAGCGTGCCCTAAGGAGGGCTTGAGGAACTACCGACTGTGCCGCCGATCCGCGACGAGCGCTATTTCGCCAAACCCTCCTAGACGCCCGGTCCTGAGCCGACGCCCGTGACGTCGAAGCGCGTGGTGGCGACGGCCGGAGAGAGCATTCCCTGCGGGTAGCGCTCGTCGTAGTAGGCGCTCTGGTTCAGGAGCATCGGCTCGCGCGTCAGCCCGGGCAGCTCCGCCAGCAGCTCCGGTACCGAGACGGTGAAGCGCAGGTTCACCAGCGGCTCCGCGACCTTTCCGGCGCGGACGCGGAAGGTGCCGTCACGTGTCATTCCGGTGATCACGCCCTCCCGCGCATCGACGATGCTCAGGTAGTGGAGGCGGGTGACGTAGATCCCGTCGCCGATGAGCTCCGCCAGCTCCTGCGGCGAGTCGGCCTCGCCACCCGCGACCGAGAGCCCGAACGGCAGCGGCCCCCAGTGGCGGACCGAGCTCGGCGGTGCATGGCCGGTGCTGGAGCGGCCGTCTCCTGCGCGCTTGGCGGTGGTGCGGTCCCAGACGACACCGGTGAGGACGCCGTCCTCTACGAGTTCGACCCGCTGCTTCGGCGTCCCCTCGAAGTCGAACGCCTTCGGCAGCCCGCGCGGGTCGAGCGAGTCGTCGGCGAGTGAGAACCGCTCGTCGAAGACCTTCTCCCCGAGCCTCCCGTATGCGTAGCTGCGCTCCTCGAGCAGGCCGAGCGCGCCGAAGGCGTCGTAGGCGAAGTAGAGAAGCAACTCGGCGAACGCAGGAGGCTCGAGCACGGCCGGGTACGAGCCCGGCTCGAGCGTGACCGCGCCTCGGGTGTGCTTCGCCTTCTCGACCGCCTGGGCCGAGGCGCCGACAGGGTCGATTCCGCCGAGACGCCATGACGTCTGCTCGGCGTAGCCCGAGGCGCCGTCCTCCGCGGCGAGGGCGAGAACGCTCGCGTCGGTCATCGGCTGCGAGACGGCGACGCCGGTCGTCGAGGCCAGCGCCAGCTCGGTCACGCCGCTCGTGAAGAATCCGTATAGGTCGAGCTCCGAGGCGTCGATCGCCGCCGCCGCCAGACGTGCCTGGTCGTCGGCCGACAGGGAGGCGGTCTCCTCGTCGAACCCTTCGACCTCGGGCAGATCGGCGGGCGGAGCCAGGCCCGGGAAATCGGGATCTGCGGGCGCGCTGTCGGCCGCCTCGGCCGCGCGCGCCGCGAGGGCGCGCATGCCTTCGTCGTCCGTTCGGTTACTCGCCGCGATCCCCAGCCTCCCGTCCCGGACGATCTGCAGCTCGAGCACATCGTTCTCGATCAGCGTCGGCTGGTGCACCTCCGAGCGAGCGAAGCGCGCCAGTCCCGAGCGCTCGCTGTGCACGAGCGCCAAGGCCTCCTCGCTCTCCGCCGCGCCCAGGAGGCGGCCGGCGAGCTCGAGCGCCTCGCTCACTGCTTGAAGCCGACCTGCACGTTGCGGAAGCGGGCCGGCGAGGCGCCGTGGGAGACGTGCGCGTGCTGGCCGGGCTGGCCCTTGCCGCAGTTGATGAGCCCGTGCAGGACCCACTCCTCGGAACCGGCCACGCCGTCGAGCGATCCCCAGAAGACGGGCGTCTGCCCGGTATAGGTCGAGTCGCGCAACATCCGGCCGAGCCGTCCGTCCTCGATCTCCCACGCGATCTGCGTCCCGAACTGGAAGTTGAGCCTCTTGTCGTCGATCGACCAGCTCTTGTTCGTCTGCAAGAACACGCCTTCCTCGACGCCGGCGATCAGCTCCTCGAGCGAGCCCTCGCCCGGCTCGAGGTGGAGGTTCGTCATGCGCACGAGCGGCATGCGGTTCCAGGTGTCCGCGCGCATCGAGCCGCCCGAGCCGCTCCCGATCTTGGCCGCGGTCTCGCGCGACGTGAGGAACCCGCTCAGCACCCCTTCGGCGACCACGGGCTCGCGCCCGGCCGGCACTCCCTCGTCGTCGAAGCCGAAGGTGCCGAGGCCGCCGGGAGTGGTCGAGTCGGAGGTGACGTTCATGTGTTCGGAGCCGTAGCGGAGCGAGCCGAGATCCTCGGGCTTGAGGAAGCTCGTGCCGGCGTAGGCGGCCTCCGTCCCGTAGACGCGGTCGAGCTCGGTCGGGTGCCCGACCGATTCATGCACCTGGAGCGCCGTCTGCTCGGCGTCGATCACCACCGTCGTCACGTGCGACGGGCACGGCGTGGCCTGCAGCAGCGCTGCCGCCTGCTCGCCGACGCGCGGAGCCTCGCGCTCCAGGCCGAGCGACTCGACGTACTCCCAGCCGGCCTGGGAGCTCGAGCCGCCGTGGGCGCTCGGGTAGCTGCGGATCTGGGTGAGGCCGTCGCGCGCCGCCATCGCGTCGATCCCGCCGCCGCACTCGACGAGCTCGTGCTCGGTCGCCGCGCCCTCGGACGAGACGAACACCTTGTGCTCCCGCTGGGCGCGAACCGACGCCGAGGTCACCTTCACGTCCTCGTGCACGAGGGCGCCCTCCGCCCGGAGGCAGAGCTCGATCTTGTCGGCGAGCGAGACCTCGAATGGGTCGCGTTCGACCGGTGTGCGGAAGACACCCTGAGCAGGCTCGAGCGGCGCGAGCTCGCGCGCGTGCCCGCCCGGTGCCGCCTTGGCGAAGGCGGAGGCCTTTCCCGCGGCCGCGCGGGCGCCGTCTGCCGTCAGGCGCCGGTCGCAGGCGAACCCCCAGGCGCCGTTCACGAGCACCCGCACCCCGATCCCCTCGGTCTCGCTGTCGTCGAGACGCTCGACTCGCTGGTTGCGGGTGCCCACGACCTGGGACCGGCGTACGACGACGCGTGCGTCGGCGTACGACGCTCCAGCCCCGAGAGCCGCGGCCACCGCATGGTCGCAGAGCTCCCGCACGGCGCGTACCTTAGTGCGCGGCGGGCCGCGGGGGGAAGGCGTGGCTACAATGCCGCCGCGCGCTGGTGGCGGAATTGGTAGACGCGCAAGGTTGAGGGCCTTGTGGGGTTAAGACCCCGTGGAGGTTCAAGTCCTCTCCAGCGCATTCATCCTCGGAAGTCCGGCCCGCTTCGCGGGCCATGACGACTTCCGAGGATTTCTCGTATGTCCGTGAGCCGGTGTTGGCGGTGCCGGGCAAAGCCCGACTCCGCGGCCCTATGGACCGCAGGTTCTGCCAATGCCGAAGCGGACGACTCTCGTTCGATTGCCGACGCGGAAGACGAGGGGGACGCAGGCCGAGCGGGCGCGAAGGTAGAAGCCGCCCGCGTACGCGTTCCAGACGTTGGGAGGTGCTGGGCAGCCCAAGATCCGCAGCGAACTCACGATCCCTGTCTGATTGCCCCAGGTGATGGCCGCTCGGCTCCGCCACTCCTTCGGCACACTGACCGAGACCCCCGTCTTACCGGCATGGACGACGAGGCCAGCCTTCCGCCAGTACCGCCACGGTCGTGTGTCTGTCGGGACGACCTGTCGGAGATGAGCGGGCGGGACAGAGACGACGCCGAGGACGACGCGGTAGCCGCTCTCACGACCCGATTTCACCCACGCGATGACGTTGTCGCACGGGACGATTGGTGGACGGGAAGACGATCCCGCCCAAGCCGCGGCGGCGGCCAGGAGAACGAATGCGAAAACGCTCATCGAGGCTGTCGCGGTGCGCATGCTCCTACCTTCTATGCCTCTCGGGCTCGATGGGTTCCAGTGGTGAAAGACTCTCGGCGTGGATCAGCGCCTCAGTCTCGTGACGCTCGGAGTCTCGGACCTCGACCGGGCTCGTCGCTTCTACGAGGCGCTCGGCTGGACGACCGGCTGGGAGGAGGGCGAGGACGTCGTCTTCTTCCAGGCAGGCGGCATGATCCTCGCGCTCTGGGGACGCGACCAGTTGGCCGCCGACACCGGCGTCCGCGACAGCGGGCGCTGGGGCGGCGTCACGCTCGCGCACAACGTGCGCTCGCCGGAGGAGGTCGACCGCGTCATGGACGAGGCCGATCGCGCGGATGCCAGGATCACGCGACCGGCGGCCAAGACCTTCTGGGGCGGCTACGCGGGCGTGTTCGTCGATCCGGACGGTCACCCGTGGGAGATCCCCACAACCCGCACTGGGCGCTCGACGAAGACGGCTCCGTCCGGCTTTCTTGACGCCGTCCGGGGAGGCCGCTAGCCTTTCGGGTCGAACATACGTTCGTTACCGCTCCCGACCCCGAGGTGGCTTGATGCTGACAGGCCGACAGCAGGAGATCTGGAAGTTCTTGACCGACTACGTGGACGAGCACGGCTACCCGCCGACGGTGCGCGAGATCGGCGAGGCCGTCGGGCTCGCCTCGCCGAGCACGGTGCACGCGCACCTCGCGAACCTCGAGCGCGCGGGTCTGATCAAGCGCGACCCGACCAAGCCGCGGGCACTCGAGCTGCGCCGTGACCCCAAGTCCGACTCTTCCCGCGCCGAGGACGTCCACCGGCTACCCCTCATGGGCGAGATCGCCGCCGGCGGGCCGCTGCTCGCCGAGCAGAACATCGAGGAATACCTCTCGGTGCCCGAGCCGCTTGCCCGCGGCGGCGAGGAGTTCCTGCTGCGGGTCAAGGGCGACTCGATGATCGACGCCGGGATCCTCGAGGGCGACATCGTGGTCGTGCGCCGCCAGCAGGACGCGCGGGACGGCGAGATCGTCGTCGCGCTTGCCGGCGCCGACGAGTTGGCCGACGAGGCCACCGTGAAGCGCTTCTTCCGGGAAAACGGCCGTGTGCGGCTCCAGCCGGAGAACCAGGCGCTCGAGCCGATCTACGCCGACCACGTCCAGATCCTGGGCAAGGTCACGGGGGTGTTCCGAACGCTGTGAGCGTCGCGCCGCTGAACCGGACGCTCGAGCAGGAGCTGAACGCGCTCCTGCGCGGAGCGAGCCTCGAGTGCCTCGCCTGCGGCGAGTTCGTCATGCAGCTCCCGCAGGGCGGCGTCTTCTGCCCCGAATGCGGAAGCGGGCTCGGCGCGGCGGTCGCCGCCGAGCCCGCTCAACCCGCCGGCCTGGGCCTCAGGGGCTCAGGTGAAAGATGAAGTCGAACTCGGTACCGCCGGCGCGGCTCTTCAGCTCCATCCAGCCTCGCGCGAAGCTGTAGGCACCGGTCCCGCCGGTGACGGCGAGCACGCTGTCCTTCGTGTCGTAGAACGGCCCTTCGACCGTGATCTGGCCTCGATCGAGGAACGTCGTCCAGACGCACTCCCAGGACTGGCCCACGACCATGCGGACGCAGTAGCCCTGATCGCTGCCGACCTTCGTCGAGTCGTTCTTGTCGAAGACGTCGTTCGTGAAGGTCAGCACGTCGCCCACGGAGTCGGCCGCGCCGTCCGCGTGGTTCGTCACGGCGTCCGTCGTGGCGTGCTCGACGACGTGAATCACCTTGCCGTGCCTGATCGGCGACCCGTCCTTGCCGTGCCCGGGGCCCCCTGAGCTCGCCGCAAGCGCGACGCCCGCGGCCGTCGCCACGGCTAGGACGAGAACGGAGAGCGGGACTAGTCGCTTCATTGTGCTCCTCCTCTCGTGGAGTTGTCGCGAGTGTCACACGAACGCCACGGGCCAGTCCACGGCGCCGGAACAGGGCTACACTGGTCGGTGCAGGCCGGGTGACCGCGGGCCTTCGTGGCTCGAGGAAAGTCCGGACACCGCAGGGCAGGACGCTGGGGCGACCCAGGCGGCGAAAGCCGACGGAAAGTGGCACAGAAAGGAGACCGCCGGCAGCGATTCTCCGGAGACGCTGAAGGTAAGGGTGAAACGGTGGGGTAAGAGCCCACCAGCGCCGTGGCGACACGGTGGCTAGCCAAACCCCGTCCGGTGCAAGGCGAACAGGCTCCGCTCGAGGCGGCCCGCCGAGGAGCCGGGTAAGCCGCAAAGACGGATGGTCACCC
The DNA here is from genome assembly GCA_036265535.1 of Gaiellaceae bacterium. GTDB lineage: Bacteria > Actinomycetota > Thermoleophilia > Gaiellales > Gaiellaceae > AC-32. The sequence continues at coordinate 18,549 of DATAOV010000021.1, forward strand.
TCGACAGAATCCGGCTTACAGGCCTGCTACGGAGAGCCCCCGCACACGCGGGGGCTCTCTATTTGCGGTTCCGGTCGCGCTCGTAGGTGAGGACGAGCACACCGTCCGGGCCGACGGGCCTCGACTCGGTCAGCTTCCAGTCCTTTCGTTCGTCCATCTCGCCGAACAGGCGCCGACCCGTGCCGAGCGCGACGGGGAAGACCATCAGGTTCAGCTGGTCGACCAGGTCGCTTTCTAGCAGCGCCCCCACCAGCCGTAGGCTGCCCGGCACCTGGATGACCCCGCCCAGCTCCTCCTTGAGCTTCGCCGCCTCCTTGGCCGCGTCGCCTTTGAGAACGGTCGTGTTGTTCCACTCCGGGTTTTCGAGCGTCGAGGAGACCACGTACTTGGGCATCGTGTTGAACTTGTCCGCGAACTCACCGTCGCGCGAAGGCCAGGCGCCGGCGAAGCTCTCGTAGGTGATCCGGCCGATGAGGAGCGCGTCGGCCTCCATCGTCTCGTCGAGCTTGAACTGGTTGCCGTCGTCACCGCGGTCAAACTCGAACGTCCAGCCGGGGTACTTGAAGTCCTCGCCCCCAGGCGCCTGCATGACGCCGTCGAGCGAGACGAACTCGGTTACCACGATCTTGGCCATCATCCGCTCCTTCCCGATTGTCGCTGCCTAGGACCGGCTCGCGGCCCGGAACTCATCGCTTCAGCGATATCCGACGAGGTCGACGACCGCCCGGCGCTGCGCGTGGCCCCGCGACGAGCGCGACCTTGCCGTCAAGTGGGCGTGGTTCGCGTACGGAAGCACCTATTTGCAGCATCATGCCCCCTGATCGAACTGGTGCGCCGATAGCCTGTGGGCGCCCAGAGATACCTATTCGGGAGGGGTTCACGTGCATAAGCGCTGGAACGTCCTCGTCGTCGCCCTCGGCATCGCGGCTCTGGCTTCTGGCTCGGCCGCCCTCGCCGACCACGGCGGCGGGAAGCACGGTAAGCACGGGAAGCATGGAGGCTCGACCAAGGTCTTCACGCTCGACCCGTCGACCCACGGCAACCCCGAAGGGGTCGCCACGAGGGGTGGGGGGAAAGTCTTCTTCGTCGGCGCGATCGGCGACGGCACCATCTACCGCGGCACGGTCGGAAGCCCGACCGTGACCGAGTTCATCCTCGGTGCGGCCGGCAAGTCGGCCGTCGGCATGAAGATCAGGGGCGGCAAGCTCTACGTCGCCGGAGGCATGACCGGGAAGATCTACGTCTATAGCCTGCGGACGAAGGAGCTCCTGGCCACGTTCGACACAGGCCCAGGAGGGTTCCTGAACGACCTCGTCGTAACCGGAAAGGGCGTCTTCGTGACGGACTCGTTCCGTCCGACGCTCTGGCGTGTGACCAACGCGCAGGTGCGTGCGGGCTCGGGAACGCCTCAGGCAATCCCGGTCGGCCCGGAAATCGCCTATGCGAGCGGTTTCAACCTAAACGGGATCGTGGCCCGCGGCCACAAACTCATCGTCGTGCAGTCGAACACCGGGAAGCTCTTCAGCATCGTGGTCAAGAAGGGCGCCACCACTCGTGAGATCGACGAAATCGCGTCCGACCCGGTCGTCGGCGGTGACGGGATGCTGCTCGACCGCGGCCGCCTGATAGTCGTCCGTGGCTCACCTGCGGCGTTGCTGTTCCTGAAGCTGGAGGACCACGCGTCGAGCGCCAAGCTGGTGGCGACGCAGACCGACTCGACCCTTCGCGGGCCTTCGACGGTCGCGCGCGCACGGCACCTGTACCTCGTGGTCAACGCCGACTTCGCTACGAGCACGACGCCGTTCACCGTCTCGGGCCTGCCCCGCGGCGAGAAGCACTAGCCGACGGGAGCGCGGCCGGCGCCGCCGGCCGCGCTTCCTACGCGCGCAGCACGACCTCGAGCGCCGTCCCGCGCCCGGGGGCGGAGACAAGCCGGAAGCCGCCGCCGATCGAGGCCGCACGGGCGCGCATGTTCTTCAGGCCCTGACCGGCGGCGATCTCGTCCTCGTCGAATCCCGAGCCGTCGTCCACGACGGTCACGAACCGCTCGCCTGCGCGCTCGGCGATCCGTACTCGGGCCAGGTGCGCGCCCGCGTGCTTGCGCGCGTTCGCGAGCCCCTCCTGAACGATCCGGAAGACCTCGATCTGCTCGTCGGGCGCGAGCCTGATCCCGTCCTGGATCTCGAGGTCGACCTCGAGCCCGCCATCGGCGGTGAGGAAGTCCACGTAGCGGCGCAGGGCGGAGTCGAACGGTGCTGAGCCGCCGGCCGAGGAGAGCGCGAGGACCGCGAACCGGGCCTCCTGCTGCGCTGCGGCCGCAGCCTCCTTCAGCTGGGTCAGAGTCTTCGCCAGATCGGCACCGTTCTCGAGCATGGTCGCATGAGTCGAGACCGCGAACAGGTACTGGGCGAGGCCGTCGTGGATCTCGCGCGCGACGCGTGCGCGCTCCTCGGCAACGGCCCGTCCGAACTCGGCGAAGCGGATCGCCCGCCAGACGCCGACGAGCAGGACGCTGTACGAGAGCAGGCGCAGGAAGTCGCCCTGGGAGACGTAGCTGCTCGAGAGCAGCGGCGTGAACACGTAGTGGAGCTCCGCGAAGAGCGCGAGGGTGGCGCCGAGGCAGAGCCAGCGGTCGAGGTCGTTCCCGCGCGAGCGGAAGCGGAGGCCGAAGCCGACCATCGCGATCAGCGAGAGCAGCGCTTGGGCCGCCAGCGATGCCATCAGCAACGGTGGCTGCTCGTCGCCGCTCCCACCCGTGAGCTGCGGCAGCGAGACGCCGAACCGGTGCGCGACGATCCACGCGAGGGTCAGGACGATCGCAACCGCCACGAGCATCTCGGCGATGGCCCGGCCGCGGGCGCTCGTGCGTCGCCTCGAGAACGGTGCCGCCGCGATCAGGCTGGTGGCGAACAGGCGCCCGCCGATCCCGGCCCAGGCCTCTGTGTGGTGCAGTGGCTCGTTTCCGAGCACGGGCGCGATCGAGAAGGCGAGCGTCGCGGCCGCGACGGCGCTGAAGCCGCCGCAGAGGAGCAGGTCGAGCCGCCTGCCGTCGACCGAGAAGCGAATCCCGGCGAGCACGGCGACGATCCCGGCGGCGAGCATGACCGCGGTGTCCAGCACGAGGCGGACGTGGGGGAGCGAGTAGGTGCTGCGCAGGCTCGGGTAGGCGACGAAGAGCATCAGGGCAGCGCCCAGCAGCCCGACCAGGAGCACCTCTCCCCAGAGCCAGGCCTGATAGTCGTCTTGCTCTTCGTGCCGCATGAAAACCCTTGTCGGCAGACGGCGCGCTGCCGATAAGCGCTCCATGCGGATTCTGCTCGTGGACGACCACCCGATCACGCGCGAGGCACTGAGCGCACTGCTGTCCCAGCACGGCTTCGACGTCGTCGGCGAGGCGGCCGACGGCGCCGAGGCGATCGAGCTCGCCCGCCGGTACCGGCCCGAGCTCGTGTTGCTCGACCTCTCGATGCCGGGGATGGACGGGCTCGAGGCGCTGCCGCGCCTGCGGGAGGCCGCCCCGGAGACAGAGGTCGTCGTCCTCACCGCGTCCGACACCGAGGAGAACCTCCTCGCAGCGATTCGCGGGGGCGCCGCCGGCTACCTGCTGAAGAGCGAGCCGCCCGAGCGGATCGCGGGGTTCCTTCGCGGTGTGGGCCACGGTGAGGCGGCCCTCTCGGGCGAGGTCGCCCGGCGACTGCTTGAGCAGGTGCGTGAGGGCGGAGCCGGCCGCGGGGTCCCGGAAGAGATCGCCGCCGCGCTGAGCGCCCGCGAGCTCGAGGTGCTCCTCCTCCTCGACGAGCACCTGGGCACCGACGAGATCGCAGCCCGGCTCTACATCTCCGAGCACACGGTCCGCTCCCATGTGAAGAGCCTGCTACGCAAGCTCGGCGTTTCCTCGCGCCGGGAGGCGCTGGACGCCCTCGCGACCGCCCGCCGCGCCGCGTAATTCACCCACCGTGGGGGATGGGATTCACCCACGGGTTGCGACGACTTCGGCCGATACTTCGTACGACACCACCTTGACGGGTGTCGGAGCGCGGTGGCTCTGTGCTTCCTCGGCAGACGGCCGGCCCTCGGACGGGCCGGCCGTTGTCATGTCGCGAACCCTTCGCGTGCCGCGCCGACAAGCGTCGGCAGCGTTCTCGAGTCGTAGCCGCCTTCGAGCACGGCGGCCACCCGCGGGCCGAGCCCTGCCGAGCGCCGGGCCAGCTCCCGGAAACCGTCGGCGGTGACGAGCATGCCCGCGAGTGGGTCGTCCACGTGCGCGTCGAATCCCGCCGATACGAGCACGAGCTCGGGCTCGAAGGCGCGCACCGCGGGCGCAACGACGTCCTCGAAGGCGCGCAGGTATTCCTCGTCGCCGGAGCCGCCCGGAAGGGGCACGTTGATCGTCGTCGCGTTCCCGTCGCCCGGGCCGCCGCTGCCGGGGTAGAACGGCCACTGGTGCATCGAAGCGAACAGGACCGAGGTGTCGTCCCAGAAGAGGTCTTGGGTCCCGTTGCCATGGTGGACGTCCCAGTCGACGATCGCCACGCGCTCGAGCCCCAACTCCGCCTGCGCGTAGCGCGCGGCGACGGCGGCGTTGTCGATCAGGCAGAAGCCCATCGCTCGAGCCGCGAGCGCGTGGTGCCCCGGCGGTCGCACGAGCGCGAAGCCTTCGCGGTCGACCGCCGCGAGCGTGCAACCGGCCGAGAGCAGCGCCGCCTCGTAGCTCGTCTCGGAGGCGACCGTGTCGGGATCGAGCAACGTTGGCACCTGGATCGCCTGAAGCCGGTCGAGGTACTCGGGTGCGTGGCAGCGCTCTACTTGTTTACGCGAGGCCGGCGCACCCTCGAAGAACTCGAACTCGTCGAAGAGGGACAGGAGCCGCGCTCGACTCTCGACGTGCGGCTCGGTCGGATGCAGCTCCGCGAGCGACGGGTGACTTACGAAGTCGATGTGCGCCTCCGTACGGCCGGCCGCCTAGGCCAACTTCTCCAGCCGGTCGGCCAGCTGGTTCAGGCCCCAGCCCCGTACCAGGGAGGACGCCTCTGCCCACGTGGGCGTCAGGTCTGCTAGGGGAGGGAGCGGGGCAGAGGCGTCTAGGGCGGCAATTCGGCGGTAGAGGCGCAGATCCTCCGCCTCCGCCGTGAATCGCCCCGCGGCCAATGCGCCCTCCAGGTCGCCGTGCTCACGCAGGATGTCGGCGGCCTTCTTCGGGCCGATCCCCGCCGCCCCGGGCAGACGGTCGGAGGGGTCCCCCCGGAGCGCGATGAAGTCGGGCACCTGCTCGGGCTCGACGCCGTAGCGCTCGCGGACCTCGTTCGGCCCGATGCGCGCGATTTCCGAGACCCCGCGCACCGGCTGGAGAATCGTCGTCCGCTTGCTGGCGAGCTGGAAGAGGTCGCGGTCGGAGGTGGCGACGAGCGTCTCGCCCCGGCGCTTTTGCTCGGAGGCGACTGCGGCGGCGAGAAAGTCGTCGGCCTCGTACCCGGGCGCCTTCGCGACCGCGAAGCCGATCGCGTTGACGAGCTCGGGCAGCAGGTCGAGCTGCTCGAGCAGCGACTCCTCGAACACCCGCCCGCTCTGGTACGCCTCGAAGGCCTCGTTCCTGTAGGTCGGCGAGCCGATGCTGTCCCAGCCCACCAGCACCGCACGCGGCTGTTCCGCCTCCCAGAGGCCCAGCAGCATGTTGGAGAACCCTACGACCGCGTTCAGCCGGATGCTCTTCGGCAGCGCGTGGTAGGCGCGATGCGCGAACGAGTCCCCGTCGACTGCCAGCAGCGGTCTCACGTCGTCGACGCCTTGAGCTCCTCGATCTTCGTCATCAGCCGCTCGGTCGCTTGCGCGGAGGCCTCCTTCACGTCCAGGCCCTGGAGATCGGAGAGATCGATGGGCTCACCGTAGGCGACTCGCAACGGGCCCAGGCGGCTCAGGCGGTCGGTGCCCGCAATCGCGGCGGGGACGAGCGGAACGCCCGCGGTGAGGGCGATCCGTGCGGCGCCTGTGTGCGCCCGCGGCTCGTGTCTCTTGCGGAGGCCCTTCGTCTGCCGTGTCCCTTCGGGGAACATGACCACGATCTCGCCCTGCCGAGCCAGGTCGGTCGCCGTGCGCATCGCCTCGATGTCTCCCTCGCCTCGCCGCACCTTGAACGCACCGCCTGCGCGCAGGATCGGCGTCAGCACGGGGTTGAAGAGCTCGGACTTCGCCATGAAGCGAAGCTGCCGCTGGGGGAAGAGCGGCATCCCGAGAGGCCAGGGGTCGAAATTCGACGTGTGATTGGCCGCGAGCACCAATCCACCCTCGGGCACGTGCTCGACGCCTGTCGCGCGAAGGCGGTAGAGACCCTTCACGAAAGGCCAACTGACGGCGCCGGCGAATAGGTAGAAGGGTGAGACCATCCGGCTCACAATCGTCACATTTCCACGCCTTTGACGCGCGCGTTTTCGCGCTACGGTGCCGATTCGGGCGTTCGCTAAGGTGGACCGCGTGAAGACTCTCGTAATCGCCGAGAAGCCGTCGGTCGCCCGAGACCTGGCCGATGCGCTCCCCGGAACATTCGAAAACCACGACAGCTACCTCGAGTCAGAGGACACCGTGATCACGTTCGCGGTGGGCCACCTCGTGGAGCTGACCGACCCCGAGGACTACGACGAGCGCTTCAAGAAGTGGCGGATGGCCGACCTGCCGATCGTCCCGGAGGAGTTCCGGCTTCGCGCGCGTGACAGGAAGGCGGAGAAGCAGCTGAAGGTGATTCACAAGCTGCTCAAGCGCGACGACGTCACCCGGATCGTCAACGCTTGCGATGCCGGGCGCGAGGGCGAGCTCATCTTCGCCTACATCTACGAGACATCCGGCGTCGACAAGCCCGTCGAGCGCCTCTGGATCAGCTCGATGACCAAGACGGCGATCAAGGAGGGGTTCGAGAAGCTCCGCCCCGGCGAGCAGCTGCGCCAGCTCGAGGCTGCCGCGCGCTCACGGTCGGAGGCCGACTGGCTCGTCGGCATGAACGCGACGCGCGCTGCCACGATTCGCGGCCGCGCCTGGGTCGGCGGAGTCGTCTCGCTCGGCCGCGTCCAGACGCCGACGCTGGCGCTGATGGTCAAGCGCGAGCGCGAGATCCAGGCCTTCGTCCCCGAGCCGTACTGGCTCGTCCACGCGGAGTTCGACCCGCGCTACGAAGGCCTCTGGTTCGAGGGCGAGGAGACCCGCCTCAAGGACGGCAAGCGCGCCGACGGGATCGCCGCGAAGGTGTCGGGCGCCGAGGGCGTTGTCGAGTCGGTCGAGCGCAAGGAGCAATCCGAGCGCGCTCCGCTCCTCTACGACTTGACCTCGCTCCAGCGCGACGCGAACCGCCGCTTCGGCTTCTCGGCTCGCCGCACGCTGCAGGCCGCGCAATCGCTCTACGAGGACAAGAAGGCGATCACGTACCCACGCACGAACTCCCGCTGGCTCTCCGGCGACCTCGTCTCACAGCTGAAGCCGACCGCGGCCACGCTTCAGCCGATCGGCGAGTACGCCGCGGCCGCGCGCTACGTGCTCGGGCTCCAGCAGCTGCCGCTCGGGCGGGTCGTCAACGACTCCAAGGTCTCCGACCACCACGCGATCATCCCGACTGACGTCGAGCACGAGCTCGACCGCTTCTCGCCGGATGAGCGGCGCGTCTTCGACCTCGTGGCCCGTCGCTTCCTCGCGGTCTTCCACCCACCGGCCCGCTACGCGCGCACGACGATCGTCACCCTGGTCGAGGAGGAGCGCTTCCGCAGCCGAGGCAAGATCACGCTCGAGGCCGGCTGGCGTGGCGTCTACGGGCTCGAGTCCGAGGAGGATCGGAAGGCGCGCCAGCAGGAGGAGGAGGACTCCGAGAACGAGAGCGCCGAGCTGCCGCCCCTCGAGCAGGGCCAGCGCGTCAAGTGCGTGAACGCACAGGTCGAGGCGAAGGAGACGAAGCCGCCGCCTCGCTACACCGAGGCGACGCTGCTCTCCGCGATGGAGACGGCCGGGAAGCTGATCGACGACGAGGAGCTGCGAGAGGCGATGAAGGAGAGCGGACTCGGCACTCCGGCCACACGCGCGGAGACGATCGAGACGCTCATCCGCCGCGAGTACATCGAGCGCGCCGGCAAGGATCTGACCCCGACGCCCAAGGGGCTCCAGGTGATCACGATGCTCGAGGAGCATCCGCTGACCTCGCCCGAGCTGACGGGCGACTGGGAAAAGCGCCTCACCGACATCGAGCGCGGCACCGACGAGCGCGGTGCCTTTATCAAGGACATCGAGAGCTTCACGCGCGCGACCGTCGAGAAGATCGCCGCGCTCGACAAGGAGAAGCTGCGCCCCGAGCGGGTCGAGCTCGGCCCATGCCCGCGCTGCGGCGCCGAGACCGGCGAGATCATCAAGGAGAACTCGAAGGCTTACGGGTGCACGAGCTGGAAGAGCCGCGAGGAGACGGGCTGCGGCTTCGTGATCTGGAAGCGCGTCGCGGGCCGCACGCTGACTCCGGAGATCGCGCGCCAGCTGCTCGAGGAGGGGAAGACGAAGGAGGTCATCTCGGGCTTCCGTTCACGCGCCGGCAAACCTTTTCGCGCGCGCCTCGTCTTGAACGGTGAGGGCAAAGTCGAGTTCGACTTTCCTGCGCGCAAGGAAACCAAAGAGGCCGCTGTCGCGGAATAGATAGAGCGAGGATGGCGTTTCGTCCACCGAGCCCGGCCGAAGGGGCCGCATCCCCCTGGTCAGCCGAGGACAATCGCCCTACAGTGCGAAGATCGAGGCAGGAATCGCGTCTAAGACCCAAGAGGACAAATTGACTCAGAGCCAACTTCAGGAACTGCTGGGGACCGAGCCCGCACGGGCGCTGCTGGAAGGCGCCGAGGAGCGCGGCTACGTCCTGCCGACCGAGCTCGAGGCGTTCGCGCTCGAGCACGACCTCGCCGACGACGAGGTCGAGGAGCTGACCCGCGAGCTCGAGACCACGGGTCTCGAGGTGCGCGAAACGGGGCCGGAGGCAGAGGCGGACGAGCCTGCGAAGGCCGAGCCCGCCGTCGAACAGCCCCAGCCGCAGGCGCTGGTCGGCGCTGCCGACAGCCTCCAGCTCTTCCTGGCCGACATCGGCCGTCACAAGCTGCTGACCGCGGCCGAAGAGGTCATGCTCGCGAAGGCGATCGAGCGCGGCGACGTCACCGCCAAGCGGCGGATGATCGAGTCGAACCTGCGGCTCGTCGTCTCCATCGCCAAGGGCTACCGCGGCCTCGGCGTCCCGTTCCTGGATCTGATCCAGGAGGGCACGCTCGGACTCAACCGCGCCGTCGAGAAGTTCGACTGGCGCCGCGGCTACAAGTTCTCGACCTACGCGACCTGGTGGATCCGGCAGTCGGTGCAGCGCGCCGTCGCCAACCACGCTCGCACCATCCGTGTGCCCGTGCACGTGGTCGAGCGGCAGCAGAAGCTCGGCCGTGCGGCGCGCCGGCTCGAGGTCGAGCTCGGCCGAGAGGCGACGAAGGAAGAGCTCGCCGAGGCGACCGGTCTTCCGATCCAGCACGTCGACGAGGCGCTCGGCGCCGCGCAGGCGTCGGTCTCGCTGAACCAGACGGTCGGCGCGGACGACGAGGGCGAGCTCGGCGACCTCTTCGCCGACCGCGAGGCGGCCGATCCGTTCGACGAGGCCGAGGAGTCGCTCCGGCGGCAGGGCGTGCGGCGTGCACTCGATGCGCTTCCCGAGCGCGAGCGGCGGATCCTCGAACTGCGCTTCGGTTTCGAGGGCGAACCATGGACGCTCGAGGCAATCGGGCATGAGCTCGACCTCACCCGCGAACGGGTGCGGCAACTCGAGGGCCAGGCCCTCGCTCGACTCGCCGCGCTCCGCGAGCTCCAGACAGTCGCCGCTTAGTAAAGCCCGGCACAACGAAAGGCCGCTAACATCCGGCCCTTCCTCAGCGTCCGTACATAGAACGGAGCCCCTGAGTCGACCGGAAGGAGATGGTCCGGGTGAAGCGTTGGCTGGTCGGTTTCTTTGGAGTAGTTGTCACGCTGGCGCTGGTCGCCTCGGGCTGCGGCGGCAGTTCGAAGTCGAGCAGCAGCACCAGCACGAGTAGCACGAGCGCGGGAGGGAAGGGCGGCACCCTCGTGACCGTCGCAAACGCCGCGCCGTCGGGCTCGCCAGACCCGCAGGTGAACTACACGCTGCAGGAGTGGCAGCTGCTGATCATCTCGCACGACGGGCTAATCGCCTTCAAGCGACTGGGCGGCAAGCCGGGGACCGCGAAGGTGCCCGACCTCGCCGAGTCGATTCCGAAGCCCACGAACGGCGGCAAGACTTGGACCTTCAAGCTCCGCAAGGGAATCAAGTTCTCCGACGGCTCGACGTTGGACGGAGCCGACGTCAAGGCGACGTTCGAGCGCCTCTTCAAGATCGGCAACAGCCCGAACGCCGGTACCTGGTACAACGTCATCGAGGGCGCGGACGCCTGCATCAAGACGCCGAAGACGTGCGACCTCTCAAAGGGCATCGTCGTGAACGGTGACGATGTCACGTTCCACCTGACCACTGCCGATCCGGAGTTCCTGGACAAGCTCGCGGTCCCGTTCGCGTTCATCCTGCCGTCGAGCACGCCGGCCAAGAACGTGAACATCCCGCCGCCCGGCACCGGCCCCTACAAGTGGGTGGAGTACTCCCCCAACAAACAGTTGAAGCTCGTCCGCAACACTTTCTTCAAGGAGTGGTCGAAGGATGCCCAGCCGGAAGGCAACCCGGACGTAATCGTCCAGAAGTTCGGCTTCACGCCCGAGTCGCAGGTGACGGCGGTCGAGAACAACACCGCGGATTGGATGTTCGACCAGCCCCCGGCAGACCGCCTTTCCGAGTTGAGCACGAAGTACGCCGACCGCGTGCACGTCAACCCGCTGACAGCGGTCTGGTACTTCGCGTTCAACACGCGGATCCCGCCGTTCAACAACCTCAAGGCGCGGCAGGGCGTCAACTACGCGACCGACCGCAACGCGCTGGTGAAGATCTACGGCGGCCCGAAGCTGGCCGTTGCGACGTGCCAGATCCTTCCGCCCAACTTCCCGGGCTACAAGCCGTACTGCCCGTACACCTCGGGCAGCTCCACCACGAAGTGGACGGGCCCCGACATGGCCAAGGCGCAGCAGCTGATCAATGCCTCTGGCACCAAGGGCGCAGCGGTCAAGGTCAACACGACCACGAACACGGTCGACCGCGACCTCGGCCTCTACTTCGTCGGGCTGCTGAACAAGCTCGGCTACAAGGCCACGTTGCAGGCGCTCTCGCCGGACATCCAGTACCCGTACGCGCAGAACTCGAGCAACAAGCCGCAGTTCGCGTTCTCGAGCTGGTACCAGGACTACCCGGCCGCCTCCGACTTCCTCAACATCCTCCTCGGGTGTGGCTCGTTCCACCCGGGCAGCAACTCGAGCCCGAACATCGCCGAGTTCTGCAACCAGGGCATCCAGGCCAAGATGAACCAGGCCGGGAAGATGGGCATCACCGATCCGGCCGGGGCGAACAACCTCTGGGCCACGGTCGACAAGGAGGTCGTCGACCAGGCGCCGTGGGTCGCGATGTTCAACCCGAAGTACATCGACGTGCTCTCGAACCGCGTCACGGGTTACCAGTTCAGCCCGCAGTGGTACTTCCTCTTGGATCAGGCCTCGGTGGTGAAGTAACGAGCAGATAAGGACGGCGCGTGGCTGAGTTCGCGTACGAGCCGGAACCAGAAGTACGGCTGGCGCCCGGCGAGAGCGTCAAGGAGATCTCCGGTAGGAGTCCCTGGCGCATCGCCGGGCGCCGCCTCGCTCGCGATCGGATCGCGATGGGCGGGCTGATCCTGTTCCTGGTGATCGTCGTCATCAGCTTCCTCGCGCCCGTCTACTCGAGCCACATCGCCAACACCGACCCGTTCGTCTCCAACATCTCCGGGACGACGGTCGTCGACGGCAAGAAGGTCGATGTCGTCCAGCAGGGCGGCGGCGGGCTCGGGCTCGGCGAAACGCCGATCGGCCCGACCTGGCACTCGAACTACTTCCTGGGTGCCGACAACCAGGGTCGCGACGTGGCGGCACGCGTGCTCTACGGCGGCCGCGCCTCGCTCTTGATCGGGGTCGGCTCGGCGCTGATCTGCTGCCTCCTCGCGCTCGCTTTCGCGCTCCTCGCCGGCTTCTTCCGAGGCTGGTTCGACACGATCGTCTCGCGCGTGATGGATCTCATCTGGGCGTTCCCGGTCTACCTACTCGCGATCACGATCGCGACGGTGCTGCTGACGACGCCCGGCGGAGTGAAGCTCTGGTTCATCCACATCCAGGCGACCAGCCTCTGGATCCCCACCCTCATCATCGCGCTCATCTACGTGCCCTACGTCTACCGGCCGGTGCGCGGCCAGGTGCTCTCGACGCGCGAGAAGGAATACGTCGAGGCTTCGATCTCGCAGGGCGCATCGAGCCTCCGCCTGATGTTCAGCGAGATCCTGCCCAACGTCGTCTCGACGGTGATCGTGATGTTCCCGCTGATGATCGCGACGACCGTCCTGACCGAGGCTGCGCTCTCGTTCCTGTCGATCGGCGTGCAGCCACCCAAGGCGAGCTGGGGGACGATCATCCAGGACGGTCAGGGGCTGCTCTATACCCGGCCCTGGGTGGCAATCGCACCCGGAATCATGATCGTGCTCACGGTCCTGTCGCTGAACATCCTCGGCGACGGCGTTCGCGACGCACTCGACCCGCGCGCGAAGGTGCGCGTCCGCGAGTAGATGCTTGCCTTCATCATCAGGCGCTTGCTCGGGCTCGTGGTCGTGCTGTTCACGATCACGGTCGTCGTCTTCCTGCTCTTCTTCGCTACGCCAGGGGTTGACCCGAGCGCGCGCCTCGCCGGTCGCAACCCCTCGCCCGAGACGGTCGCCGCGGTCAAGCACGAGTTCGGGCTAGACCGCTCGCTGCCTGTGCGCTACGGGCTGATGATGAAGCGGCTCTTCATCTCGCGCGACCTCGTCTCCTACGGAAACCAGGCCCTCGAGGTCGTTCCGGCAATCCTGGCCGCCGCACCGGTGACGTTCTCCCTCGTCTTCGGCGCGGCCGTGCTCTGGGTGATAGTCAGCATCGCCATGGGGATCATGGCGGTCACCTTCAAGGGCACCTTCGTGGATCCCTTATTAATGATTCTCGCGCTGATCGGGATCTCGATGCCCGTCTTCTGGCTGGGCGAGGTCCTGAACCTGATCACGCAGGACCGGCTCCACGACACCTTCTTCTTCAGGTGGGTGCCTCCGCTTGGCTACGTGCCGTTCACTCAGGACCCGTGGCAATGGTTCCTGCACCTGATCATCCCCTGGATCACGCTGTCGATCCTCTACATCGGGTTCTACGCGCGCGTCCTGCGGGCGAACATGCTCGACATCCAGAACGAGGACTACGTCCGCACCGCCAAGGCCAAGGGCCTGGCGCCCCAGCAGGTGCTGGTCCGCCACGTCCTGCGCAACTCGATGATCACCTTCGCCTCACTGTTCGGGCTCGACTTGGGCGTCCTCATCGGCGGCGGCGCGCTCCTGACCGAGGTCGTTTTCAACCTGCCCGGCGTGGGCCGGCTCACCTACAACGCGCTAACCGCGCTCGATCTGCCGGTGATCATGGCGACGGTGATCTACGGCGCCTTCTTCATCTCGATCTTGAGCGCGCTCGTGGACATCCTGTACGCCCGGCTCGACCCCCGGATCCGCCCCACCTAGCGACGTGAACTTTCGCGCGCGGCCTAACCGAATGCTGGTCAGGACGTCTCCACTTTGCGAAGATTGACCCCAGCAATCGGACCGGGGTTTTAGCTACGGGGAGGTTCAATGACTAGTAAGCGCAGGTGGACCTGGCTCTTGAGCGTTGTTGCTCTCGCCGCCGGGTTCTCGCTGATGGTCGCGGCGTACGGAGTCGCGGCGAACCGCACGAAAGCGGCACCGAAGCATTCGCAGGCATTCGGCACGCTGAGGGCGGTGCTCGACACGATCGACTATCTCGATCCGCAGCAGGCATACACGGGCCAGAGTTGGTGGGCGATGTGGAACGTCTGGGAGACGCTGCTCACCTACCAACACGTGGATGGCCCAGCGGGTTACAAGCTCGTACCAGGTCTCGCACAATCGCTGCCGTCCATCTCGGCGAACGGCAAGGTCTACAAGTTCAAGCTGCGCAGCGGCTTGAAGTACTCGAACGGCTCACCCGTGAGAGCGTCCGACTTCGAGTACGCGATCAAGCGCGGCTTCCTCGCCCAGGGCCAGGGCGTCGGCTTCTACACGGACATCGCCGGTGCGGCGGCCTACGCAGCGCATCCTACGGCCAGCGGTGACATTTCCGGCATCACCGCGAACAACGCCAAGAGGACGATCACCATCCGGATGGCCAAGCCGCGAGGGGACTTCCTGACGATTCTGGCGCTGATCTTTGCTGCGCCGGTACCGGCCGGGACGACCCCCGCACTACACAACGGGAACATCCCGGCGTCAGGCCCGTACCGCATCGTCGGCTACACCCCGAACCGAGGGTTCACGATGTTGCGGAACAGGTTCTTCAAGCCGACGAAGGACATTCCGCGCGGGAACCCGAACCGGGTCGAGGTTAGCCTGATCGGCGACGCCAACACGGCGACGCAGCGAGTGATCGGCGGGCAGGCGGACTACTCGAATGCCGCCATCCCGCCTGACCGCATCGCCAGCGTCAAGAATCGCGGGCACCTGCTCCTGCGCAAGACCGCGAACACGTACTACTTCTGGATGAACGTCAACGTGGCGCCCTTCAACAAGCTGAAGGTCCGCCAGGCGGTCAACTACGCGATCGACCGCAAGGCACTGCAGACGCTCGTCTGGGGCGGACTGGGTCAGCCGACCCAGAACATCATCCCGCCGACGTACCCGTCGTACCGCAAGCTGAAGCTGTACAACCACAACGTCTCCAAGGCCCGGCAGATGATCACGGCCGCCGGCGCCAAGGGCGCGAACGTGACGGTCTGGACGCGCGAGGTCTCCGATGCGCTCGTGGCCGCTCAGTACTACACGAGCGTCCTGAACAGCATCGGCCTCAACGCCAAGCTGACGACGCTTCCGCGGGCGACCTACTACACGACGATCGGCAATCGGAACACAAAAGCGCAGACGGGCTGGGCCCGCTGGCTCGAGGACTACCCGCATCCGCTCGACTGGTTCGACGTGCTGCTGAACGGCAACCGCATCGTCGACCAGAACAACAACAACTACGCGTACTACAGCAACAAGAAGGTCAACTCTCAGATCGAGAGCCTGAAGAAGGCTCCGGTCCTCACGCCGGCCGTGAACCAGAGGTGGGCCAGCGTCGAGCAGACGATCATGAAGGACGCTCCGTGGGCGCCGTGGTCGAACCGCGTCTTCCCGGAGTTCTTCAGCAAGAAGATGGGCTGTATCCACGTCCAGCTTCTGTACGGAATCGACCTCGCGCGGCTGTGCAAGAAGTAGCGAGGTAGCAACAACGAACACCGAAGTGAGGGCGCCCTGTGGGCGCCCTCACTTCATTAGACTCGCCGCAAACCGAGGATAAATGGCGGAGCCAGCGACCGAACTCACGCTCGACAGCGCATCGCTCCTCGCGTCGGAGGAGCACGAGGTTGCGATCCGCGGGCGCAGCCCGTGGTACCTCGCGTGGCGGCGTCTCCGGCGCAACTACTTCGCCCTGTTCTCGCTCGGCGTGTTCATCGTGATCGTGGTCTCCTGCGCGCTCGCGCCGGTCTACGCGCATCACGTCGCCCACACCGGGCCCAATGAGACGCACCCCGCCGAGAAGGTGAGTGTCAGCGGCCACCTGAGGCCGGTGATCGGCGGCGGGGCGGTCTACAACGCCCAGACGGGCAACTTCGAGGTCAGGCAGGTGACGATCCTCGGCCCGACTTGGTGGCACGCAGGTGGGCGTTTCGTGCTCGGGTCGGACAACCTCGGCCGCGACGTAGCCGTGCGCCTGCTCTACGGCGGGCTCAACTCGCTCAAGATCGGCATCGGCTCGGCGCTCATCTGCACGTTCCTGGCGGTGGTGCTTGCCCTGATTGCCGGCTTCTTCGGCGGGTGGGTGGACTGGATCATCAGCCGCGGCTTCGATCTCATCTGGGCATTCCCGGTGCTACTGCTCGCGATCGCACTCGGGAGCGCGCTCTCGATCAACGGTTTCCATCACTTCGGGATCAACATCGAGTCGGGGAGCCTCTGGATCCCGACGATCGTGATCTCGATCGTGCTGATTCCCTATGTGGGGCGGCCGCTGCGCGGCCAGATCCTCTCGTTACGGCAGAAGGAGTTCATCGAGGCTGCGG
Source organism: Gaiellaceae bacterium (assembly GCA_036265535.1). Lineage (GTDB taxonomy): Bacteria > Actinomycetota > Thermoleophilia > Gaiellales > Gaiellaceae > AC-32. Next base: position 34,852 of record DATAOV010000021.1, read on the forward strand.
TCGGCCAGGGAGCAGGGCCGATCCGG
>DATAOV010000022.1:0-20133 GCA_036265535.1 Gaiellaceae bacterium
CGAGACCGAGCAGCGCGTGGCCGAGCTCGCGGCCTCCGGGCGCTCGAACAAGGAGATCGCGGCGGAGCTCTATATGGGCGTGAGCACGGTCGAGGCGCACCTCTCCCGCGTCTACCGCAAGCTCGGGATCCGGTCGCGTACCGAGCTAGCGGGCCGGATCCTCATACCGAGGGACGAAGCCGCCCAAGTCTAGGGTTTTTCGGGTTTCGGGCCCCCGACCCTAAGCCGTACGTTCGACGCATGGTCTATGTCGTCGAGCGATACCTCCCCGGGCTCTCCCGGTCCGAACTCCTCCTCAGGCTCTCCGAGCTCGAGCAAGCGCCGGAGGGGCTGTGGACCCAGGGCGCGGGGGTGCGCTATCTCGGCTCGACCATCGTGTTGAAGGACGAGGCCTGCTACTGCCAGTTCGCAGGGCCCACCGAGGCGGCTGTCGCCGAGGCGAACCGGCGGGCAGGCCTGTCCTTCGACCGCATCGTGCCCGCAGTGGCCGTCCAATCCGAAAGGAGAGGTTCGATGAACGTATCTACGTCCATTCCCGCAACCGTCGAGATCAAGCGTAACCGCTTGTTCGGTCTGATCGCACTGGTGGCCGCGTTGGCTGCGACTGTCACCTGGATCGTGCTGGCGCTCGCATTCGACAACGGCACCTCAACAGTGTCGAGTGTTCGCCCGAGCGTGTCCGGTCCGGTCTCGTCGCCGATGCAAGACGCGCGCACCGACCCGTCGATCATGTCGCTGACGCCGGCGCAGCTTGCTGCAAATGCGATCGGGACCGGGTACCAACTCCCGATCCAGCACAAAGGCCCGACGGTGGCGTCCGTGTTGGCCTCGATGAGCCCGCAGACGAGGCGTTACACCGAGGCGGTCATGAGGCTCACCTTCGCGCAGCTCGCGGCCGGTGCCGCCGGCCACCCGTAGACGAAGCCTGCAGGAGGGGAGAGGGTCTCCTTCTCCCCTCCTGCTGAGGGACGTCGGGGTGCCCGTGTTGCAAGGAACTGGAGCGAATCTCACAATGAAAGCCAGCCCGAAGGAGGCGAGGGCGATGAGGACCGCCGGCCCGATCGAATCGAGGGACTTCGAGAGCCCGTTCGAGGTGAAGATCCCTCCGGGCTGCGAGGGGTGGGAGGAGATGTACCCGCACCACCTCCTCTTCGGCGAGGATCGCCGCGCCTTTGAGGAGAGCCGCCTCTGGTTCCAGGACGGGATGCACGCGGCGGAACCCCTGTTCCCGTTCGACGCGATGACGTTCGAATGCGGCGTCGTCGCCCTCAACCAAGCGAACGCACGTCTCTTCGTCGTTCCTCCCTCTCTCGGAGTTGAGTGCCGCGTTCTCAACGGCTACGTCTACGTGAGCGCCAACTCGGTGACCGACGAGGCGACACTCGCCCGCCGGGCGGAGCTGTTCGCGAGGCGCGGCGGGTACTACTACGAGCACTGGGACGAGCTGTACGAGCGCTGGGTCGACAAAGTCACGGCGGCCACCACTGAACTCCAGGCGCTGGTTGTGCCCGAGCTTCAGGAGTTCGAGGACGAGTCGATCGTCACCGAGGGCGCCGGCCTCGGGTCGAGTCACGCGCTCCTCCAGGCGTACGACCGCCTGCTCGAGGGCATCGATCGCATCTTCCAGTACCACTTCGAGTTCCTCAACCTCGGTTACTGGGCCTACCTCGTCTTCTACGAGCTCTGTCGTGAGGCCTTTCCGGAAATCCCAGACCAGACGATCGCGAAGATGGTGTCGGGCATCGAGGTGCTCGTCCTGCGCCCCGATGACGAACTTCGGCGTCTTGCCCGGCTCGCCCTCGAGCTCGGCGTGACCGACGCGATCAAGCGAGCGGGCAGCGAAGACGAGCTGGTGGCCCTTCTCGCGGGGAGCGATGCCGGCGAGCGGTGGCTGGCGGACCTCGAGCAGACGAAGGACCCCTGGTTCTACTTCTCCTGTGGAACCGGCGTCTTCCACCACCACCATCGCTCCTGGATCGACGAGATGACGTTTCCGATCCGGACGATCGGCTCCTACATCGCGCGCCTCGAGGCGGGCGATGACATCTCGCGTCCCTACGAGGCGGCGCTGGCCGAGCGCGAGCGGATCACGGAAGAGCACCGCTCGCTGCTCTCGGAAGAGATGCGCCAGGCCTTCGACGAGGGTCTCGTGCTCGCCCGCACGGTCTTTCCTTACGTCGAGAACCACAACTTCTACATCGACCACCGCTACCTGACGATCTTCTGGAACAAGGTGCGCGAGTTCGGGGCACTGCTCGTCCGGCATGTGTACCTGGCCGACCTGGAAGACATCTTCTACCTGCGTCGCGACGAGGTGCGCTCGGCGCTGGAGGAGCTTCGGCTCGACTGGAGCTCTGGCGCCGGGGTCGCCCGGGGTCCGGGCCATTGGCCGGCGGTCGTTGACCGCCGCAAGCCGATCCACGCAGAGATGCGCGCGTGGGCTCCGCCTCCGGCTCTCGGGCGCGTGCCCGACGCAATCACGGATCCGATCACGGTGATGCTCTGGGGCATCACGACCGAGCGTCTCCAGGAGTGGCTCTCGTCCGACGACAGCGGAGCGCTGACTGGGTGCCCGGCGTCGCCCGGGGTGGTCGAGGGACCGGCGCGGGTGCTCCTCGGCGCCGACCAGCTGGGCGAGCTCGAGGAGGGAGAGATCCTGGTCGCGCCTTCGACCTCGACGAGTTGGACGCCGATCTTCCACAGGATCGCCGCCGCCGTTCTCGACACCGGCGGGATCATGTGCCACGCGGCGATCGTGGCCCGCGAGTATGGGCTACCGGCGGTGGTCGGCACCGGAACGGCGACGAAGCGGATCAAGACTGGAGACCGCCTCCGCGTCGATGCCTCGAAAGGGGTCGTCACGATTCTCTAGGCTCCGCGGCCTGTGACGGTCCGAGACGCCACCTTCGAGGTCCTGCGGCGGCGCGGGATGACGAAGATCTTCTCCAACCCCGGCTCGACGGAGGTGCCGTTCCTCGTTGACCTCCCGTCGGATCTCGAGTTCGTCCTCGCCCTGCACGAGGGCTCGGTGGTCGGGATCGCGACCGGGTGGGCGCTTGGCCGCGGCGAGCCGGCGTTCGTCCTGCTGCACACGACGCCCGGGCTCGGGAACGCGGTCTCGGCGCTGGCGACGTCACGCGTCAACCGCGCGCCGCTCGTCGTCACGGTCGGTCAGCAGGACCGGCGCCACCTCGCGCACGAGCCGTTCCTCGCGGGGAAGCTGGCGGGGCTCGCCGGCGAGTATCCGGTCTGGGTCGACCAGCCGGTGCGGCCCCAGGACGTACCGGGCTCGCTCGAGCGCGCGTGGCACGAGGCGCAGACGCGACACGGGCCGGCGCTCGTGATCGTGCCGATGGACGACTGGCAGGCGCCGGCGCCCGAGCCGTACGAGCACGCCGCTCCTGATCGTCTCGTCCGTGCGGCGGCGGCGGACGTCGCTGCGGTCGAGGAGCTCGCGGAGCTGCTCGAGCAGGCGGAGTCCCCGGCCCTCGTCGCCGGCGCCGGAGCCGACGATCCCGAGACGTGGGCCGCGCTCTCCGCGCTCGCAGAGCGCCTCGTCGCTCCGGTCTGGCAGGAGCCCTTCGGCGCGCGGGCGGGCTTCCCGCAGGATCACCCGCTCTACGCGGGCGATCTCTCCGCCGACCGCGCCAGGCTTCGTGAGGCGCTCTCCGGCCACGATGTCGTCCTCGTCGTCGGAGCGCCCGCCTTTCGTCAGTACGCCTATGCGGAGGGCCCCTTCGTCCAGGTAGGGACGACGGTCGCGCTCGTGACCGAGGATCCGGCCGAGGCACAGCGCAGCCGCGCGCAGCTCGCGGTGCTGGCGCCGCCCGCGCCGGTGTGCGCTGCGCTCGCCGGGCGCCTGGCCCAGCGCGACGCCGAGCCGCTTGCGCCGACGCCGGCTCCGGAGCCGCCCTCGCCCGACGACCCGCTGCGCGCCGGACACGTTCTCGCAGAGCTGGCCGCCCGGCTGCCGCGCAACGCGGTCGTGCTCGAGGAGGCGCCCTCGAACCGCCCGGAGCTGCTCGCCCGCCTTCCCGCCAGGGAGAACCTGGGCCTGATCAGTCCCGCCATGGGTGGGCTCGGGTTCGCGATGCCGGCCGCGATCGGCCTGCGTCTTGCGCTTCCGTCGCGCCCCGTGGTCGCGATCATCGGCGACGGCTCGTCGCTCTATGCGATCCAGTCGCTCTGGAGCGCGGCGACGTACAAGTCGGGCGCGCTGTTCGTGATCCTGAAGAACGGCGGCTACGCGATCATGGACCGGCTGGCCGAGCACGAAGGCGGGGCGTCGGCGTGGCCGAACGTCGACGTCGACATCGCCGGCCTGGCCGAGATCTTCGGCTGCGACGCGCGACGGATCGCGGACCTCGACACGCTTCGGCAGGTGCTCGACCAGGTCGTTCCCGGTCTGGCCGACCGCAAGGAACCCCTCCTGCTCGAGGTCACGGTCGAGCCGGACCCGGACTTCCGGTCGTAATCGCGGGCCCCGGCGGATGGGGCTAGATCCGAAGTCCATGGGGTATACATGGGGCCATGGCGAATGCCGTCGACGCCGCGGCGTCCGCGGCGAGAACCGAGGTCGAGCGCCCGGCGGAGACGCGGCACCGAAGGTTTCGCCCGATCGAGCTGCTCGTGTTCGTCACTTCGATCGCCTCCGCGTTCCTGTTCTGGGAGCTCATCTCTCGCACGGGAACGGTCTCTCAACAGGACGTGCCCGCGATGAGCACGACCGTCAAGGAGTTGTGGTCGTTGATGCAGACGAGCGGCTTCTGGGGGGCGTTCGCGCGCACGGTCCGCGGCTGGGCGCTCGGCCTGGGCCTTGCGACGCTGCTCGCGGTGCCGATCGGCATCCTCCTGGGCTCGAGCGAATTCGCGTCGGGGGCGTTCCGCGTCCCGATCGAGTTCCTGCGGCCGATCCCGTCGGCCGCGCTCATCCCACTACTCTTCCTGACGCTTGGAACCTCGCTCAAGAGCGAGGTCTTCCTCGCCACCTTCGGGGCGTTCTGGCCGCTGCTCGTCCAGACGATGTACGGCGTCCGCGACGTCGACCCGGTTGCGATCGAGACGGCGCGCGCGTACGGCGTCGGCAGCTTCGAGCGCCTCTACCGAATCACGCTGCCGAGCGCGGTCCCGTACATCGCCACGGGCCTCCGGATCTCGTCCAACGTCGCGCTCATCCTCGCCTTCACGGCCGAGCTGTTCATGGGGATTCCCGGTCTCGGCCAGAAAGTGAACTACGCGCAGGCATTCGGCCTCAACGAGCAGCTCTTCGCCTACGCCCTGGCGACCGGGTTTCTCGGTGTCGCGATCCACCTCGTCTTCACCGCGGTCGAGCGGCGCGCGCTCAAGTGGCACCCCTCCCAGCGGAGCGCCGAGACCTGAGCCGACGGACGTACAGGACGCTCAAAATCGCGGCCGAGATCGCTGTCCCGTTGGCACTGCTGGCTGCCTGGCAGCTCTGGACGACGCACGCGAGCGACCCCAACTTCCCGCGTCTCTCGACCATCCTCGTCGAGTTCCGCAAGATGTGGCTCTTCTCGCAGTTCGGCACACACGTCGTCCCGAGCCTCGAGCGCATCGGGCTCGGCTTCGTGATCGCCGTCGTGGCCGGGATCCTGATCGGGATCCCGCTCGGCCTCTCCCGTTGGGCCCGCCTCTGGGCCCTGCCGCACATCGAGTACTGGCGCGCTGTGCCGCCTCCTGCCCTGCTGCCGATCTCGGTGATCTTGCTGCACTCGATCGGCAACCGACAGAAGGTCGCGTTCATCGCCTTCTTCTGCATGTTCCCGGTTCTCCTGAACACGATCGACGGCGTGCGTGGAATAGACCCGACGCTGGTCGAGACGGGACGGTCGTACGGACTGGGCCGGCTCGAGCGGGTCTGGCGCATCGTCCTGCCGGCCGCGCTGCCGCAGATCGTGGCGGGAATGCGCAACAGCCTCTCCCTCGCGGTGATCACGATGGTGCTCGCCGAGTACTTTTCGAGCTCGAGCGGCGTCGGCTACGTGTTGCTGATCTCGAAGAACACGTTCCAGCTCGCGCCGATGTGGGCCGCAATCGTCCTGATTGGGCTGCTGGGGTACCTCCTGAACCTCCTCTTCATCCTCTTCGAGCGTCGGCTCCTCGCTTGGCACCGAGGTTGGCGCGCCTCGGCGCCTGCCTAGCGATGTTGGAGATCAGGGATCTCGGCAAGACCTACGGCGTCGGCGCCAAGGAGACGCACGCAGTCGCGGAGATCTCGTTCGAGGTCGCCGACGGCGAATTTGTGACCGTCGTCGGTCCCTCGGGATGCGGCAAGACGACGCTCTTGAAGTGCGTCGCCGGGCTCTTGCCGCCGACACGCGGACAGGTCTTCCTCCGCGGCAGGGCGGTCACCAAGCCGCCGGAAGAGCTTGCGCTGGTCTTCCAGGACTACAGCCGCTCCCTGATGCCCTGGGCCTCGGTGCGAAACAACGTCCTGCTGCCGCTTCGACACAAGAAGCTCGGCCGGAGCGAGCGGGCGGCACTGGTCGAGGACGCGCTCGCCGCCGTCGATCTGACGCGCTTCGGCGACCACTATCCGTGGCAGCTCTCCGGAGGCATGCAGCAGCGCGTGGCGATCGCCCGCGCGCTCGCGTACCAGCCGACGATTCTGCTGATGGACGAGCCATTCGCCTCGGTCGACGCCCAGACGCGCGGCGACCTCGAAGACCTGATCCTGCGCGTCTGGGACGAGTACGGGGTCACGATCGTGTTCGTGACCCACGACATCGACGAGTCCGTCTATCTGGCCGACCGGGTCGTCGTCCTGACGCACTCGCCCACCGAGGTGAAGGAGATCGTCCCGGTGCAGTTGCGGCGCCCCCGCGACCAGCTCGTGACGAAGGAGCTACCGGAGTTCACGCAGCTGCGCGGGCATGTTTACCGGCTCATCAAGCGCGAACTGAAGGCTCCCGAGGACGAGACCGACCTCGCGACGGTCTAACGCGGGAAGTTTCTGGCGGATTTCCCTGCAACCCGCAATAATCCGCGCCTTGCTGGCGTGATCCGGACAGGAGGGACATCTATGACAGCACGCCGGACGTTTCAGGGCCGGCTCCTCGCAGTCCTCGCGGGTGGGACGGCGGCGCTCACGCTGTTGGGCGGCACGGCCGCAGGGGCGCCGGCGAGGGCGCACACCGCGAAGCTGACGTCGATCACGGTGAACACCCTGCCGATTGCGAATGCGCTTCCCCTCGATCTCGGGATCAAGAAGGGCTTCTTCTCGAAGCAGGGGATCGAGATCAACAAGAAGACGCTGCAGAGCGGCAACGACATCGTTCTCGCCCTCGCGAACAAGAGCGGCGAGATCGGCTACATCGGCTGGGTGCCGGCCATGATCGCCCGCACGCAGCGAATCGCGATCATCGCGGTCACGCAGAGCGAGGTCGAGGGGACCTCGGCCGCGGACAACTGGCAGAACATTCTCGTGCGCGGCAACAGCTCGATCCACACACCGGCGGACCTCTCCGGCAAGACGATCGCCGTCAACGCGCTCAAGGGCGTGGGCGAGGTGGTGATCAAGGCGGCGCTGAAGAAGAAGGGAGTCAACCCGAATTCGATCAAGCTGACACCGCTGCCGTTCCCGTCGATGCGCGCTGCGCTGCGGAACGGCCAAGTCGACGCGATCTGGACGCCCGAGCCGTTCCTGACGCAGGCCCTGACCCAGGACGGAGCGCGGAGTGTGATGGCGCCGGGTCCCGTGCTCGGGAAGTTTTGGCCCAACGGCGGCTATGTGGCCCGGTCGGACTGGCGGAAGAGCCATCCGGCGCTCTACGAGAAGTTCCGGAAAGCGCTCGGCCAGTCCCTTACGTATGCAACGTCGCACACGAGCGAGGTCCGCGCGCTCCTGCCGGAAAGTTCGCGGAACATCCGTCTGCCGGTCTGGGATCCGACGATCGACCGGGCGAAGCTGAAGAAGCTCGCGCAGTACGCGAAGGAGTACGGCGTGATCAACTCGCTGCCTAACTTCTCGCAGCTGATTCCGCTGAGTGTCACGGGCGGCAAGACGCTCCAGGGGATCGTCGAGAACACGTCGATCAGGCTGTTGCTCGACGGCAAGAAGTTGAAGTCGCTGCCCGAGGGCCAGTACACCTTCATCGTCAGCGATCGCTCGAAGACGCAGAACTTCCGGCTCCGCGGGCCACACGTGAACATGCGCACCAGCGTCTCGGGCAAGGGGCGCGCGACGTGGACGCTTCTCCTCAGGCCAGGGGCGTACGTGTTCAGCTCGGGCGCCCACAAATCCACGCTCAAGGGCACGTTCAAGGTCAGCTAGGAATCTCTGTTTCTGGAGGGCGCCGTTAGGCGCCCTCCTCCATCTTCTAGCCCCAGACCTCCTCGGCGACCTCGACGATCAGGCGGAGCTTCGCCCACTGCTCCTCCTCCGAGAGGACGTTGCCCTCGACGGTCGAGGAGAAGCCGCACTGCGGCGAGAGGCACAGCTGCTCGATCGGCGCGTACGTCGAGGCCTCTTCGATCCGCCGCAGCAACTCGTCGCGCGACTCGAGCTGACCGCGCTTGGTCGTCACGAGCCCAAGCACGACCTGCTTCTCGCCCTTCGGGAGGAAGCGCAGCGGCTCGAAGCCGCCTGAGCGCTCGTCGTCCCACTCCATGAAGTAGCCGTCCACCTCGAGGTCGTTGAGCAGCGCCTCGGCGACGAAGTCCCAGCTCCCCTCCGCTGCCCACGAGGAGCGGAAGTTGCCGCGACAGGCATGCGTGGTCACGCTCATCCCCTCAGGCCGCTCGGCGAGCGCCTCGTTGATGTGGCGGATGTACTCGATGTGCTGTCGCTCGGGGTCGCCCCCGATCGAGGCGACGTACTCGCGCTGGTGAGGGTCGTTCACGTACGCGAGGCTGGTGTCGTCGAACTGGAGGTAGCTGCAGCCGAGCTCGCCCAGGCGGCGCACCTCGTCGCGGTAGGCGGCGACGAGATCGGCCCAGAACAGGTCCAGCTCGGGGTAGACGTCGGGGTCGACGGCCGCCTTGCCCCCGCGGTAGTGAACCATGCTCGGGGAGGGGATCGTCAGCCTGGGAACGGCGGTGTGCACCGTCTTGCGGAGGAACTCGAAGTCCTCGCCGAAGATCGTCTTCGAGACGCCGAGCTTGCTCTCGATGTGGAGAGCGGCCGGCGTGAACTCGAGCTCGCCGTCGTCGTTCATGAACTTGACCGCGATGTGCCCGGCCTCGTGCGTGATGCCGTCGAGCTGGTAGATGAAATCCATGTGCCACGAGGCGCGGCGGAACTCGCCGTCCGTAGCCGAGCGCAGCCCGACCTCCTCCTGCATCCGAACCGCATCGCGGATCGCCTCGTCTTCGGTCGTCCGGAGCTCGGTAGCGTCGATCCGCCCTGCGGCGAACGCCTCACGCGCCTCGAGGAGCCGCTGCGGCCGGAGCAGGCTGCCGACGTGCTCGGCCCGGAACGGCGGCCTCGTCCGTTCCCTGCCCGCGGTCTCGGTCGTCTCCTGCTGCACGAGCGGGGACGCTAACGGAGCGACGCTGCCGTCGTCGTGCGAGGATGAGTCGAACGCGAAGAAAGGAGCGATGATGGCCGCAGTCGAGAGCGAGGTCCTGGAGGGCCGGCAGTTCATCGCCGGCGAGTGGGTCGCGTCCGCCGGCGGGGAGACGTTCGACGATCTCGACCCCTTCACCGGCGACGTCGCGGGAAAGATTTCGGCCGGAACGCGGGAAGACGCGCAAAAGGCCGTCGAGGCCGCAGCGGCCGCGTTTCCGGAGTGGTCGGCCGCGCCTCCGGCCGTACGGCAGCAGGTCTTTCTCAAAGCGGCAGATGCCCTCGAGAGCCGGGGGGACGAGGTCGTCTCGCTGCTCGCGCGCGAAACCGGCGCCACGTTCGGCTTCGGCATGTTCCAGCTCCACTTCGTGGCCGGGCTGTTTCGGCAGGCCGCCGGGACCGCGTATGCGCCGATGGGCGAGATCATCCCCTCGGACACCGGCGCCTTCGCCATGGGACTCCGCCGTCCGGTCGGCGTCGTCGGGGCGATCGCGCCCTGGAATGCGGCGCTGATCCTCTCCGCGCGCTCGATCACGGCCCCGCTCGTCCTCGGCAACACGGTCGTGCTCAAGCCCTCCGAGCTCTCCCCCTACGTCGGCGGCCTGCTCTGGGGCGAGGTCTTCGCCGAGGCGGGGCTCCCTCCGGGAGTCCTGAACATCGTCACGCACGCTCCCGGAGCGGCGGGCCCGATCGGCGACGAGCTGGTCGAGAACCGCCATGTGCGCAGCATCAACTTCACGGGCTCGACCGAGACCGGCCGGAAGCTGGCCGAGGCCGCGGGGCGCAACCTGAAACGCGTCGTGCTCGAGCTCGGCGGCTACAACCCGCTGATCGTGCTCGGCGACGCCGACCTCGAGTTCGCCGTCAACGCGTCCGCGTTCGGCGCGTTCCTGCACCAGGGCCAGATCTGCATGTCGGCGCGCCGGATCATCGTCGAGCGGCCGATCGCCGATCAGTTCGTCGAGCACCTGGCGCAGAAGACCGCGGGGCTCAAGTCCGGCGATCCCAAGGAGCACGACACGATCATCGGCCCGCTGATCACCGAGCAGGCGCTCGAGCTGGTCAAGAGCCGGGTCGACGACGCCGTTGCCAAGGGCGCGAAGGTCGTAGCCGGGGGCGAGGCCGTCGGTCCGTGCTTCCAGGCGACGCTCCTGACAGACGTGCCCGAGGAGGCCGAGTTCTCCAAGTACGAGACCTTCGGGCCGGTGGCGGCGATCGAGGTGGTCGACTCGAGCGACGAGGCCGTCGAGCGCGCGAACTCGACCGCATACGGGCTCGCGTCAGGCGTGATCACCAACGATGCGGACAAGGGGCTCGAGCTGGCGCAGCGGATCCAGGCCGGGATCGTCCACGTCAACGACCAGCCGGTCGGCGACGAGCCGCAGATGCCTTTCGGCGGCGTCAAGGACAGCGGCTGGGGGCGCTTCGGGTCCACGGCGGCGATCAACGAGTTCACCGACCTGCACTGGATTACGGTCGGACGGCCGCATCCGTACCCGTTCTGAGGCGCGGGCGCGGCGATGGCGGAGATCGTCCCGCTCGCGGACGCGGTCGCGGAGCTGGTGCAGGACGGCGACACCGTTGCCGCCGAGGGCTTCACGCATCTGATCCCGCATGCGGCCGGGCACGAGCTGATCCGCCAGGGACGCCGCGAGCTGACGCTGATCCGGATGACCCCGGACGTGATCTACGACCAGCTGATCGGGATGGGCTGCGCCAGGAAGCTGGTGTTCTCCTGGGGCGGGAACCCCGGCGTGGGCTCGCTGCACCGCGTCCGCGACGCCGTCGAGCACGGCTGGCCCGCGCCGCTCGAGCTCGAGGAGCACTCCCACGCGGGAATGGCGACGGCGTACGCAGCCGGGGCGGCGAACCTGCCTTTCGGCGTCCTGCGCGGCTATCGGGGCACGGACCTCGTGGGCCGCACGCGGGTCGCGACGATCGCCTGCCCGTTTACGGGCGAGGAGCTCGCCGCGGTCCCGGCGCACCGGCCCGATGTGGGCATCGTCCACGCGCAGCGGGCCGACCGGCGCGGGAACGTCCAGATCTGGGGCATCCTCGGCGTGCAGAAGGAGACCGTGCTCGCCGCCGCACGCTCGATCGTGACCGTCGAGGAGATCGTCGACGAGCTGGAGCCGCTCCCGGGCGCGATCGTCGTCCCCGGCTGGAGCGTTGGCGCGGTCGCGCTCGCCCCGCACGGCGCGCATCCGTCCTACGCCCACGGCTACTACGACCGCGACAACGACTTCTACGTCGCCTGGGACGAGATCAGCCGCGACCGCGACCGGTTCAAGGCGTGGATGGAGCGGCACGTGCTGGCGACCAGGGACGTGTCCGAGTACCGAACGAGCCTCGCGGCCGATGAGGTCCCGGCCTGAGCAGTTCGACCGTCACCTACACCGCCGACGAGATGATGGCCGTGGAGGCTGCGCGGCGGCTCGGCGACGGCGACGTCTGCTTCGTCGGCATCGGCCTCCCGAGCCTCGCCGCGAATCTCGCCCGCGCTACGCACGCACCCGGTTGCGTGCTCATCTACGAGAGCGGGACGATCGGCTCGAAGCCGGCCGAGCTGCCGCTCTCGATCGGGGACGGCGAGCTCGCCGAGACTGCGGATGCCGTCGTGTCGGTGCCGGAGATGTTCGCCTACTGGCTGCAGGGTGGCCACATCGACGTCGGCTTCCTGAGCGCGGCACAGATCGACCGCTGGGGCAACCTGAACAGCACGGTGATCGGCGACTACGCGTCTCCCAAGGTCCGCCTCCCGGGCGGCGGCGGCGCTCCCGAGATCGCAACCTCGGCGCAGAAGGTGTTCGTGATGCTCCGGCAGACCCCCCGCGCCTTCGTCGAGCAGCTCGACTTCCGTACGAGCAGTGGCGACCGGGTGGCGCTCGTCGTGACCGACCTCGGGATCCTCGAGCCGGACCCGGAGTCGCGGGAGCTGACGCTCACCTCCGCGCACCCCGGCGTCGGGGTCGAGCAGGTACGTGAGGCGACCGGCTGGGCGCTCCGCGTCGCGGAGGATCTCGGCGAGACCGCGCCGCCGGCCGAGGAGGAGCTCACTCGCCTGCGCGCGCTGAAGACCAAGGGAAAGAGCTAGATGTCCGAGTACGCGAAGGATTCGCCGATCGTGCTCCCCGACGACCCGAGCTTCGGGCCGGAGGTGCAGGTCGACTACCCCGGCTACCGCTCGACGCGTTGGCGCGCCCCGAAACGCCCGCTCGTCTCGCTGCCGGAGGAGTTCCACGACCTCGCCGGGCCGGTGTTCGGAGCGGAGACCGTCGAGGAGTTCGACTACGACCTCACGCATGGACATCCGGGAGAGCCGCTCGGGGAGCGGATCATCGTCAGCGGCACGCTGCAGGACGAGGACGGCCGAGCTTTGCCGGGCGCGTTGATCGAGGTCTGGCAGGCGAACGCGTGCGGCAGGTACCACCACGTGGTCGACCAGCATCCCGCCCCGCTGGATCCGAACTTCTCGGGCGGCGGCCGCTGTCTCACCGACGCCGAAGGGCGCTACCGGTTCGTGACGATCAAGCCGGGTGCCTACCCGTGGGGCAACCACGAGAACGCGTGGCGGCCAGCGCACATCCACTTCTCGATCTTCGGCCGCCAGTTCGTCCAGCGGCTGGTCACGCAGATGTACTTCCCCGGCGATCCGCTGTTCGCCTACGACCCGATCTTCAACTCGGTGCGAGACCCGAAGTCGCGCGAGCTGCTCGTCGCTCGCTTCGACCTCGACGCGACGCAGCCCGAGTGGGCGCTCGCGTACGAGTGGAACATCGTGCTGGGCCGAGGGGGGACCGGGACGACGCCCACGGAAAACGGACGATGACCCTGCCGCGCACGGCATCCCAGACCGTCGGCCCGTACTACACCCTCGGGCTCTGCCGCCGCCCGGAGAACGAGCTCGCCGACCCAAGTGAACCGGACGCCGTGGAGCTCACCGGGCAGCTGAGCGACGGCGAGGGCGTGCCGATCATCGACGGCCTGATCGAGGTCTGGGACGCCGTGGGCCGGCGCTGGGGGCGCAGCGGGACGGATTCCGAGGGGCGCTTCTCCTTCGTCGTGACCAAACCGGATGCGCTGCCGGGCCAGGCGCCCCGCCTCGACGTGTTCGTGTTCGGGCGCGGGCTGCTCAGGCACCAGCTGACCCGGATCTACTTCCCGGACGAGGGGGAGGCGAACGGGCGCGACCCGGTTCTCTCGTCGCTCGACGAGGGCGATCGCGCGACCTTGCTCGCCGAGCGGGAAGACGGCGCTCTCCGGTTCGACGTGCGGATGCAGGGCAAGCAGGCGACCGTCTTCTTCGAGCATTGACGATCTTCGCCACCATCGCCGTTCCGGCGCAGCTGCGCGAGGCGACGGCGGGACAGGCCTGGCTCGAGGCGATGCTCACTGCCGAGCGGGCGCTGGCGAGGGCCGAGGCGCAGGCCGACGTGATCCCGGCGAAGACCGCCGACGCGATCGCCGAGAGCTGCCGCGCCGAGCTGTTCGATCTCGAGGAGCTGCTCGAGCAAGGCCGCGGCGCCGGCAACCCGGTCGAGCCGCTGGTGCGTGCGTTGCGAACGGCGGTCGGCGGCGATGCGGCCAGGTACGTCCACTGGGGCGCGACGAGCCAGGACATCCTGGACACCGCCGCGATGCTCGTCGCACGGCAGGCCCTGGGGCTCGTCCTGGTGGATGTCGACCGGGCGACAGCCGCCTGCGCCCGCCACGCGCGGGAGCAGCGCGAGACGACCATGGCTGCGAGGACCCTACTGCAGCAGGCCGTTCCGACGACGTTCGGGCTCAAGGCCGCAGGCTGGCTCGTCGCGCTCGTCGAGGCCCGGCGGGGACTCCGGCGTGTCCTGGCCGAGCGGTTGGCGGCCCAGCTCGGCGGTGCAGCCGGAACGCTCGCGGCGCTCGGTGAGAAAGGCCCGGAGGTGCTGAGCCTGTTCGCGGCCGAGCTCGAGCTGCCGGAGCCGCCGCTGCCCTGGCACTCGAACCGGGTCCGCATCGCCGAGCTCGGCTCCGCGCTCGCGACCGCGGCCGGAGCGCTGGCGAAGATCGGGCTCGACGTCGCCCTGCTCGCTCAGAGCGAGGTCGCCGAGGTCTCCCCGCCCGCGGGAGGCGGCTCCTCGACGATGCCGCAGAAGCGCAACCCGGTCGGTTCGGCGCTCGCCCTTGCCTGCGCGCGCCTCGTGACCGCGAACGCCGCCGTACTGGCCCAGGGCCTGGTGCAGGAGCACGAGCGCGCCCTGGGCGGATGGCACGCGGAGTGGGACGCGCTCTCACGGGCACTCGCGCTCACCGGCGGGGCGGCCGCGGCCGTGGCGGAGCTGCTGGAGGGTCTGACGGTCGACGCAGAGCGGATGCGGGCGAACCTCGACGAGGCATCGCTCTCCGAGCGCGCTGTCTTCGAGTTCGGGCTCGAGCGCGACGCGCTCGAGGACCGGCCGCTCGGCGAGGCGCTGGCCGACGCGCTTCCGGCGGATCGGGTCGAGGCCGCGCTCGACCCGGCCGGCTATCTCGGCTCCGCAGGGCTGTTCGTCGACCGCGCGCTCGCCCTCTACGACGAGGCGCAGGCATGAGCCTCCACCATCGCTTCGACGGCGCGGACCGGGCTCCGACGCTCGTGCTCGCGAACTCGCTCGCGACGACGCTGGAGCTCTGGGACGACAACGTCGCCGCCCTCGCCTCGCGCTACCAGATCCTCCGCTACGACCAGCGCGGCCACGGCCGCTCGCCGGTGTCGCCTGGGCCGTACCGCGTCGAGGATCTCGCCGAGGATGCGCTCGAGCTCCTGGACGAGCTCGGGCTCGAGCGGGTCACCTTCTGCGGACTCTCCCTGGGCGGCGCGGTCGGCATTGCGCTGGCCCTGCGGGCACCCGAGCGGCTCGAGCGGCTGATCCTCTGCTGCTCCTCGGCCCAGTTCGCTCCGCCCGAGAAGTGGGTCGAGCGCGCGCGAACCGCCCGTGTCGAAGGGCTCGAGCCGCTCGTCGACGCCACGCTCGAGCGCTGGTTCACGCCCGCATTTCGCGCGGGCCGGCCCGAGGCCGTCGCGCGTCTCCGCGACCAGTTCCTCGCAACTCCTCGGGAGGGCTATGCGGCCTGCTGCGAGGCACTCGCAGCCTGGGATGCTCGGGAGCAGATCGCCTCGATCGCCGTCCCGACGCTCGCGATCGCCGCCGCGGACGATCCGTCGACGCCGCCCGAGCACCTCGAGGCGATCGCCGCCGCCATCCCCGGCACGGAGCTCATCGTGGTGCCGGACGCGGCGCACATCGTCAACATCGCCCAACCCGAGGCGTTCGCAAGCGCGATCCTGAGCCACGCGCTACTGGAGGAGGCAGGATGAGCGACCCGCTGCACGACCGGGGAATGGCCACACGCCGCGAGGTCCTCGGCGACGAGCACGTCGATGCGGCCGTCGAGCGCACGACCGAGTTCACGGCCGACTTCCAGGATCTGATCACGCGCTACGCCTGGGGCGAGATCTGGTCGCGGCCCGGCCTCGACCGGCGCACCCGGAGCTGCATCACCCTGGCGACTCTGGTCGCCCTCAACCGCGAGTCCGAGCTCGCCATGCACGTGCGAGCTGCGCTGCGAAACGGCGTCACGCGGGACGAGATCAAGGAGGTGCTGTTGCAGAGCGCGATCTACTGCGGCGTGCCCGCCGCAAACGGCGCCTTCGCGATTGCGCAGCAGGTCTTCGACGAAGACGGCGAGTGACCGCGACCCGCACGCAGGTGGGGATCGTCGGCGCCGGCCCGGCCGGCTTGACGCTCGCGCGGCTGCTCGAACGGGCGGGCATCGAGTCGGTCGTGCTCGAAGACCGCAGCCGCGACTACGTCGAGCACCGAATGCGCGCCGGCGTGCTCGAGCAGCGCACCGTCGAGCTACTCACCGAGGCGGGCGTCGCGGACCGCCTGCACGGCGATGGCATCGTCCACCACGGGATCGAGCTCCAGTTCGAAGGCGAGCGGCACCGGATTCCGCTCAGCGAGCTGGCCGACGGACGGTCGATCGTGGTCTACGGCCAGACCGAGGTGGTCAAGGACCTGATTGCGGCGCGACTCGAGAGCGGGCTGCCACTTCTCTTCGAGGTCGACGGCGTCACCGTGCACGAGCTCGAGACGGAGCGGCCGCTCATCCGGTTCGGCCACGACGGCGAGCGGCACGAGCTCGAGTGCGACGTGATCGCCGGCTGCGACGGCTACCACGGCATCTGCCGCCCGAGCATCCCCGCCGGGGTCCTCGACTCGTTCTCGCGCGACTACCCGTTCGGCTGGCTCGGCATCCTCGCCGACGTGGCGCCCTCGAGCGATGAGCTCGTCTACGCGCATAACGAGAGCGGCTTCGCGCTCCTCAGCTTGCGCTCACCGACCCTCAGCCGCCTCTACCTCCAGTGCGAGCCGGACGAGAACCTCGACGAGTGGCCCGACGATCGGATCTGGGCGGAGCTTCAGCGCCGTCTCGGCGTCGAGGGCTGGACGCTCGCCGAGGGCCCGATCCTCGAGAAGGGCGTCACCGGCATGCGTAGCTTCGTGGTCGAGCCCATGCAGTACGGGCGCCTCTTCCTCGCCGGCGACGCAGCGCACATCGTCCCGCCGACGGGCGCCAAGGGGTTGAACCTCGCGATTGCCGACATCCGCGTGCTCGCGGAGGCGCTCGTGGCCTGGTACGAGACCGGAAGCTCCGCGCTCCTCGAGCTCTACTCCGACACTTGCCTGCGCCGCGTCTGGCGCGCCGAGCACTTCTCCTGGTGGATGACCTCGATGCTCCATCGGCTTCCCGGCGACGATCCGTTCGACCTGCAGCTCCAGCTCTCGCAGCTTCGGTACGTGGCCACCTCCCGCGCGGCCGCGGCGAGCCTCGCCGAGAACTACGTCGGCCTCGAGCTCGAGTGATCCGGATCGAGCACAGCGTTCAGATCTCGCGCGCGCCCGAGGACGTGTTCGGGCGCCTGACCGACGTCGAGCGGGTGCCCGAATGGCAGTCGAGCGCCATCGAGGTGCGCGCGGACGGGCCGCTGGCGCAGGGCTCGCGTATCGTCGAGAAGCGCCGTCTCGTGGGGCGCGAGCTGCACAACGAGCTCGAGGTGATCGCGTTCGACCCGCCCACGCGCCTGACGCTGCGCTCGTTGGGCGGCCCGGTCAAGCTCACGATCTATCACGAGCTCGTGGCGACCGACGGGGGGACCCGGCTCACGGTCGTTGCGAGCGGGAAGGCGGGCTCGCTGATGAAGCTGGTCGAGCCGATGCTCGCCCGCACCGCCGAAGCCGAGCTGCGGAGTGACTTCGAACGCCTGAAGGAGCTCCTGGAGGGATCCTGACGGCAGCCCGCGAAGTTCGGGAGGGAGCCTCAAGCCGCGAACGGCACCAGCCTTCGCGAAGCTAGCCCGAGGTAAGCGCGAACATGCGGCGTGGCTTCGTGAAGCCCTTCAACCGAACGACACCTGCATCTACAAACCGCATTCCCGCCGGAGCCGCTAGCGCTGCCGCCTCCTCGGACGCCAGGATTTCCCGAGGCTTCGCTTCCTCGGCCAGCCGAGCGCCGATGTGGACGTCGGCGCCGGCGCATTTCCCATCGGCCGTCCAGCAATGTCCAGCATGCACACCCGCGCGCAGGACGAGGCCGAGCGGTGCGAGGGCCTCGCGCACAACACGAGCGCAACGGAGCGCATCCGCGGCGTCGTCGAAGACAGCGAAAAGGCCGTCGCCGGCTGTGTCCATCTCGGCGCCTCCGTGTTCGCGCACCGCCTCTCGAACGATCGCGTTGTGGCGCTCCAGCAGCGTCGCCCACGCCGCGTCGCCGAGGCGGACCGCCGCCGTAGTCGAATCGACGACGTCGGTGAAGAGCACCGCGGTCAGTCGGTCCGGCCTCGCCGAGAGGCGTCCGGCCGAAGCCGCTGACTGCGATTGTGGTTCCATCGGCTTCTCCCGAGCCCAGCGTGGAGGTCCGGAGGTGGGGCTCCATCCGAGGTTCCACCGAACCCGCTGCGGAAAGGCCGCACGGCAGATTCCCTGAGCACCTGAATCGTGGAATCTCCTTTCCCCGGAGGGCTATCCTTCGCGAGCCGCCCCCGTCGACTAGCGGCCTAGGTCACGGCCCTTTCAAGGCCGTAGCACGGGTTCGAATCCCGTCGGGGGCACTCCCGACGAAAGTCCGCCCGCTTCGCGGGCATGACGACTTTCGCCGGATCACGTACTCGGAAAGCGCCGGGTGAGCCGCAGCCACCATGTCGGCTGCGGCGGCACATGACCTCCTACGAAGCGGTGTCAATCGGCTTCTCCATCGACACGCAGGCGAGGGCGACGCCGTCGGGCATCGTGACCTCGTACTCCTCGAGCGGCTGGAATCCGTACGCGAGGTAGAGAGGCAGGCCGGCCAGCGTCGCCACGAGGGAGAGTTGGCGGAAGCCGTCCCGTCTCGCCGCGGCCTCGCACTCTACGAGGATGCGGCGGCCGAGGCCCCGCCGCGTCCAGTCGGCGCGGACGAACATTGCGCGCACGCGCGCCGGCTCGCGCGACGGATCGAGAACGCGCACGTCGCCACTCGATTCGCCGCTGCCCGTGTAGAGCTTGTCGCGCTTGCTCCAACCGCCGCAGGCGACGAGCTCGTCGCCGCTCTCGAGGGCGAAGTACGTCCCGTCCTCGAGCAACATCGAGTCGACCTGCGCGACGTACCGGACGGCGCTCTCCGACTGCCGCTCGTTGTAGAAGTGCGGAAACAGGGCCGCGATCGACTCCTTCATCAGCGCCTCGATTCGCGAGGCGTCGTCGAGAGTCGCAATCCGAAGCACGGGTTGGTCGGGTTGGGTGGCCGCTTCCAAACGTATACTCCTGATAGGAGCAATGGAAGATACTCCTGTTGAGAGCAACGGTCAAGCGCGCCCGCTGACCACCACGTCGTATGCAGTGCTCGCAGTGCTCTCCCTTCGCGAGCATTCGACGTACGAGCTCACGAAGCAGATGCGATTGTCGATGCACTACATGTGGCCGCGAGCAGAGAGCAACATGTATGCGGAGCCCAAGCGCCTCGTCGCCGCCGGCCTCGCCGAAGCCCGGAGGGAATCGACCGGCCAGCGACGCCGCACGGTGTACTCGATCACCGACACGGGCCGCGAAGCGCTCAGGGGTTGGCTCGGCTCGCCCAGCAGCCGCCAGCGGTACGAGTCCGAGGCGTTGCTGAAGATCCTGTTTGCGGAGAACGGGACGCTCGAAGACCTGCTGGCGTCGATCCGCTCGCTCCGCGAGGACGCCGCCGCCGCGGTCGGGCACTGGCAGCAGATCGCCGACGCGTACGAGGCTGGGGAGGGCCAGTACCCCGAGCGCTTCGGCCTGAGCGCGCTCGTCGCCCGCCTGCTCGGGGAGCAGCAGGCAGCGACCGTGCGCTGGGCCGCATGGGCTGAGGAGGTCGTCTCTCGCTGGGAGACGCCCTTGGGAGCTAGCGCCGGCTGGGGAGTCGAGACCGTCCGCGCCACCGGAGACGCCTTCCCGGCAGCGGACGACCCGATCCGCTGACCACCTAACAGCGTGTGGCACCCTGTGCGAGCGGGCGGTTAGCTCAGTTGGGAGAGCGCCTGGTTTACACCCAGGAGGTCGCTGGTTCGAGCCCGGCACCGCCCA
>DATAOV010000023.1:0-18068 GCA_036265535.1 Gaiellaceae bacterium
TGGTCCCCCGCCGCGAAGGCCAGCTTCGCAAAGGGCGCGGCTGCCACGGCGGGTGCCGCAGCGGCGAGCAGCCGCCGCCTGGTCACGCGATGTTTAGACACATCTAAAGATTAGTTTCGATCCTGCTACAAAAGCAAGCCCGAGGCAGGCTCTCCGCTATGGGCGGCGGCTGGCATGCTGAGCGCGTGAGCGGGGAGCTCGCCATCGCGCTGCGCGGGGTCGTGAAGCGCTACGGCCCGATCACGGCCGTGAACGGCCTCGACCTCGAGGTGCCCGAGGGCACCTGCGTCGGCCTGCTCGGCCCGAACGGCGCCGGGAAGTCGACCACCATGCGGCTGCTGACGGCGCAGTCGATCGCCGACGAGGGCGAGCTCGAGGTGCTCGGGTTCCGGCTGCCGGACGAGTCCAAGGCCGCCCGCGCACAGTGCGGGGTCGTGCCGCAGCTCGACAACCTCGACGTCACGCTGACCGTGGAGCAGAATCTCCTCGTCTTCACGCACCTGTACCGGATCGGCAGGGCGGAGCGACACGACGCGATCGAGCGGGCGCTGAAGATGGCGAATCTCGTCGACCGGCGCGACACGAAGGTGAACAAGCTCTCGGGCGGGATGCGCCGCCGCCTGCTGATCGCGCGGGGGCTCGTGCACCGCCCGCGGCTCGTGCTCCTCGACGAGCCCACGGTCGGGCTCGACCCCCAGGTGCGCCAGGAGCTCTGGGCACTGATCGACGCCCTTCGCGCGGAGGGCACGACGATCCTGATGTCGACCCACTACATCGAGGAGGCGCAGCGCCTCTCGGACACGGTGCTGATCATGTCCCACGGCAGCGCGGTCGCCTCGGGCCCGCCGGCTGAGCTCGTGCTCGAGCATGCGGGTCGGGAGGTACTGGAGGTTTACGGGCCTCCGGCGCGCCTCGCCGAGGTCGAGGCCGAGGCGGGCGTCGCAGGGATGCAGACCCGGCGCACGGGAACGAGCGTCTCGATCCTCGGCATCGACCGGAACGGCTACCGGGTCGAGGGCGAGCGCCGGCCCGCGAATCTCGAGGACGTCTTCGTGCTCCTCACCGGCGAGGAGATCGAGTGATGGCGGTCTCGGCGGCACCTCGCCGGCTCGGGCGGCTCGAGCGGCCGGCCATCACGGGCGTGCTCGTGCGCGAGGTCGTCAACTTCTCCTCGTTTTGGCGCTCGACCACCTTCTCCTCGACGGTCGAGCCGACGATCTACCTGCTCGCGTTCGGCTTCGGCTTCGGCTCCCTCGTCAGCCGTGTAGGCGGCTTCTCGTACGTCGAGTTCGTCGGGACGGGCACGGTCGCGACGGCGGTGCTGTTCTCGTCGGCGTTCCCGGCGATGTTCGGCACCTTCGTCAAGTACCAGTTCCAGCGCACCTACGACGCCATCCTTGCGGCACCGGTCGACACCGAGGAGCTGGTCACGGCCGAGGCGCTCTGGATCGCGACCCGGGCCGGCGTCTACGGCTGCGTGCCGATGCTCGTCGCGATCGCGTTCGGGCTCGACCCGTCCTGGGGCATGCTGCTGGTCCCGTTCATCGCCTGGGTCGCCGGCTACGGCTGGGCGAACTTCGGGATCATGGTCGCCGGATTCGCCTCCTCGTTCGAGAACTTCAACTACATCGTCAGCGCGGTTCTGACGCCGCTCTTTCTCGTCGCCGGGACCTTCTTCCCGATCAGCAATCTCCCGGGGTGGGCCCAGGTCCTCGCGGAGTTCAACCCGCTCCATCAATGCGTCGTACTCGTCCGCCACGCCGTCTTCGGCTTCCACGACTGGACCGACCTGTATCGCCTCGGCTTCCTGATGGGCTTCGGCCTGGCGATGTGGCGCATCGCCATCTACGCGATGGAGCGCAAGCTGATCGACTGACGCGCGGTCGAGCCTCGCCGGTGGATATGCGAGAGTCGGGCCGTGCCAGCGCGTGCTGCCGGGATCTGCGGCCTCCTCTCCTTCGTCACGGTCAATCTCGGGTGGATCCTCGGCGGCCTCGCGCAGCCCGACGCCTTCAGCACCGCCGACGACGACATCAGACGTATCCCGGAATGGCGGGACTCCTGGATCGTGAGCCTCGCCACGGTGCCGGCGATCATCGTCGCCAACGTCGTCTTCGGGACGCAGGGAGACGGTGCGGCGACGCGCGCCGGAACCGTAGTGGTATTCGTCTGGTTCGCCTTCCTCGGCTTCCGGCTGGTCCAGAAGGGCGAGCCAAGCCGTGAGACGGCCGCGCCGCCGGTACTCTGAATCTCATGTTGCGAAGGCGTGGCGCCGACGCACCCGGATGCCGCCGCCGCGGGGTGCTCGACCGCGTGCGGTCCTTCCTTCGCCTCGCACGAAACGACGCCGGCTGTGGCGACTGGTACCAAGAGCCTCCGCCGGACTCGTTCGTCCGGGAGCCGCGCAGGCCGCGCCCGGGTGCCCCGTCGACGGGCGTCGCCTTCGAGCTGCCGCCTGACCCGTACTAGCGCGGGCGGCGTCGGGCCTCGTCGCTAGTCTCGCCGCATGTCGTCCGCTTCGGACGAGCTGCTTCCGCTCGGTCGCCTGGAAGCGTTCAGTGACGGCGTCTTCGCGATCGCGATCACGTTGCTCGTGCTCGAGCTCGGCGTCGCGTCCGATGCCGGCGAGCACCTGCTGCGCTCGATCCTCCACGAGTGGCCCTCGCTCCTCGCGTACATCACGAGCTTCCTGACGATCGGCGTCGTCTGGCTGCAGCGCTCGGCGATCACGGGCGCGCTTCGCGCCGCGGACGTCACGCTCTAACGGCTCAACCTGCTCGTGCTCCTGCTTACCTCGTTCCTTCCGTTCCCGACCAAGCTTGCCTCGGAATTCGTCGGCGACAAGGACCCGGAGCGGGTCGCTGCGATCTTCTACGGGCTCACCCTGCTTGCGCTCACCCTCGCGCTGACCGCCTTCGTGCGCTACGCGGCGGAGAATCGCCACCTCGTTGCCGACCACATCGAGGCCGAGACCGTCGAGGCGGCCCTGGCGCATCAGCCGAGCTTCCTCCTCTACGGGATCGGAATCGGCGTCAGCCTGTTCTTTCCCACCGCCGCCGTCGGTCTCTACCTGGCAACGGCGGTCTACCTCGGCGTGCCAGGGCGCACGGTCCATCGGCTTCTGCGCCGGAGGTAGGCCAGCTCAGAACGGGTTCACACAGCCGAGCGGATCCAGGACGGACGCGGCTTGTCGCCGCACCTCCTGAGCGCGTCCCCTCTCGCCGGCTGCCTCGAGCGCGCGGGCGAGGTCGAGCTCGAGGCAGGCCAGCGTGTACCTGCCTCCGAGCTGCCGCTCCCGCTCGGTTGCCGTCTCGAGGCGCTCGGCTGCCTCAACGGCGTCTGCGCGCGTGAGCGCGAGCAGGCCTTCGGCGGCGATCAGCGCCGTCTGTGCGCTCGCCGCCACGCCGGGAGTCGTTCGAAGCGACTCGGCGGTGCGCTCGAGCAACTCCGTCTCGCCGGCCCTGGCCAGCGCGCGCACGATCGGCACCGCCTCGAGCACGGCAGGCCAGCGTCGGTCGGCGCTAAGCAGCAGGTCTTCGCTTAGGGAGCGCAGCCTCTCGCGGTCTCCGCTGACCGCGAACCAGGGCAGCGCGACGGCGGCCATCGGGATGATCCGCTGCTGCTCGCCGCTCGCAAGGGCGAGCGGCTGGAGCTCGTCGACAAGCTGCCGGGTCGACTCTGCTTGACCACGGCGGAGTGCAAGCGCCCCCGAGACGGTCAGGAACGCGAGCCTCGCCGTAGCCGTCATCCCAGACCGGGCGACCTCTGCGAGAACCGCGTCCGCTTCCTCCCACCGAGCTCCCGGAAGCAGAACCCGGAAGGCGAAGGAGACGTCGATGTACGGGCCGATCGACTTCGGCGGCGGAACGTCCGCGAGCCTGCGGCGACCCGCGGCATAGACGTGCTCGATCCGGTCGATCGGAAGGAACCCGCTTGCGCTCCAGGTGAAATTGGTGAGGGCGCGATACGCCTCCTCGTACTCGCCGGCCGCGGCGGCCTCATCGACGATCTGGGCGGTCTCGTCTGGATCCGGCGCGACCCCGCTCGTCGCGAGCTGCGTGAGGAGATTGATCCTGGCATTGACTTCTGCGAACGAGTCGCCGACGTGCCGGGCGACCTCGATCGCCTCACGCGCGTGGTCGATCGCCTCGGGCCGTTGTTGCAGCATCTCGATCTGTGACCGGCGGGCCAGCGCACGCGCGAGCTGAGGCGACTCCGGTAGGCCGGCGAGGGCGGCTACGGCGCCGTTCGCGGACGCGAGCGCCTCGTCCCAGCGCCCCGAGAGCCAGCAGGCCCTCGAGCGCCAGCCGAGCACGTCGGCGCGCAACTCGGGATCGTCCGTCCCGACGAGTGTCTCGACGGCGTCGAGGCGCTCCAGGGCGTCGTAGAAGAACGCCTCCGTCACGTCGAGCCGCGCCAGCGCAAGTTGAACGGTCGCCCGTTCACGATCATCCGCCGCGAGCCCGGCCGCGCGGTCGAGCTGCAGCCTTGCTGCCTCGAACGCCCCGCGGCCGAACGCCACCTCGCTCGCGGCCAACAACAGGTCGAAGGCCCGCTGAGAGACGTTTGGGTCGACCTCGCCGTAGTCCAGCGCCCGCCCGTAGTGGTAGGCGGCGAGCTCGACGGTCTCTGCGCTGCGGTCCGGAGCGACATCCTGAATCCACTCGCCGACCCGCCGGTGGAGGTCCCGCCGCTCGGGTCGCGGAAGCGACGCATAAGCGACGTCTCGCGTCAGCGCGTGCTTGAAGGCGAACTCGCGCATCCCTGCCATGACCGAGTCGACGCTGTCGGAGACCAGTCCGCTGCGCACGAGCGACGCGATCACCCGCTCGTCGACGTCGACTGCGGCTGGCCAGAAGGTGCGACCGACGACGGAGCAACGACGAAGGGCGTCCCGCGAGCCGGCGTCGAGGAGGTCGATGCGCGCCGCGATCACCCCGTGAACCGAGTCCGGGATCGAGACCCCGGCGAGTCGCTCGGTCGAGACCCAGCCACCGTTCCGGGGCTCGAGCGCTCCCTGCTCGATCAGCATGTGAAGCATCTCCTCGAGGTAGAACGGGTTCCCCTCCGCGCTCGCGAGCAGCCGTTCGCGCACGTCGCTCGGGACACGACCCTCTCCCAGCAGGGACGACATCAGGCGTGCGGCGTCCTCCGCTGAGAGCGGTGTGAGCGAGAGGGAGGTCGCGTTCTGCTTGCCCGCGCCCCAGGTCGGGCGCACCTCCAGCAACTCGAGCCGGGCGGTGCACAGGAGGAGCACCCGCGTGTCGGCGAGCTTCTCGGCGAGCTGTTCCAGCAGGTCGAGGAGCGCGCTGGATGCCCAGTGGACGTCCTCGACGGCGACGACCGTGAGCTGTTCGCGCCCGAGAGCCGCCAGGTACCGCGTCCATCCGTCCTGCAGCCGGTGGAGGGCCTCGTGCGGATCCGACGCGCCGCTCGAGGCGCCGGGAAGGGCGAGGCCGATCGTCCGCACGGCCGCCTCGAGCGCGCGCTCGGCCTGATCCGCGGCTACGACGGATTCGATCGCGGCGCGGAGCTTGGCCAACGCGACCTCGGCGGGGTCGGTGTCGAGGATTCCCGCGTGCGTCTTCGCCGCCTCAGCGAGCGGCCAGAAAGTGACGCCCTCCCCGTACGAGAGGCAGCGCCCCTTGACGAGGCGCGCGCCGGGGAGGCGCTCGACGAGCTCCGAGACCAGGCGCGACTTGCCGACGCCGGCGGGGCCGAAGAGCGTGACGAGCTGCGGCGCGCGTTCACGCTCGACGCGGGCCGCCACCGCGGTCAGGACCGCGAGCTCCTCGTTTCGCCCGACGAGCGGTGCGCTCAGGCCGGCGACTCCGCGCGGCGGTGGCGCTTGCTCGCGGGAGACCGACACGGCCACCCAGCAGGCGACCGGTTCGCTCTTGCCCTTGGCGTCGAGAGCCTCGTGCTCTCGGTAGGCG
Organism: Gaiellaceae bacterium; assembly: GCA_036265535.1. Taxonomy (GTDB): domain Bacteria; phylum Actinomycetota; class Thermoleophilia; order Gaiellales; family Gaiellaceae; genus AC-32. The sequence continues at coordinate 5,937 of DATAOV010000023.1, forward strand.
ATCGTGCGGCTCGTCGTCGCCTGCGTTCGCTGCCCCACGAGCACCTCGCCGGGGCTCGCGTGCTGCTGCAGTCGCGCGGCCACGTTGACAGCATCGCCGCTGACCATCATCTCGCCGCGGGCCGCGGCTTCCCGCCCGGAGACCACGTCCCCTGTGTTGACGCCGATCCGGAGCCCCACCTCGGCGCCGTGACGTCCGTGAACGCGCTCCGTGAACGAGACGAAGCTCTCCCGCACGGCGAGCGCGGCCCGAACGGCCCGCTCCGGGTCGTCCTCGTGCGCCTGGGGGATGCCGAACACCGCGAGGACGGCATCTCCGGCGAATTTCTCGGTGGTGCCTCCGTACCGCTCGACTTCGGTGTTGATCAGCTCGAAGAGCTCGTTCTGAAGCTCGCGCACGTCCTCCGGATCGAGCCTCTCGCCGAGCGCGGTCGACCCGGCGAGGTCGGCGAACAGCACCGTGACGATTCGCCGCTCCTGGCGGTCGTCGGTGCGTTGAGCCTCTTCCCGGAGCGCGGTACCGCAGTCGGCGCAGAAGGTCGCACTGGCCGGCTGCTCGGACCCGCAGGACGGGCAGGTGCGTCGAAGCGGCTCGCCGCAGTCGCTGCAGAAGCGGGCGCTGACGGGATGCACTGCGCCGCAGGAGGGACAGGCCAAGTTCACGTGACTAGTGTCTACGACCTATCTGCTGCAGGCGGTTCGCGGGTTGACGTTTTAACGTTTGTTTGAATAAAATCCTGAGATGCCACGGGTCGCCGCCAGGACTGATGCCTTCCATGCCATCTCCGAGGGCAACCGGCGCGTCCTGCTCGACCTTCTTCGCGAGGGCGAGCGGCCGGTCGGTGCGCTCGTTGCGGAGACGGGCCTTTCGTATTCGCTGGCCTCGCAGCATCTCCAGGTGCTGTTGGAGGCGGGGGTGGTGGCTCGCAGGCCCGAGGGTCGGCAGCGGATCTACCGGCTCGAGGCCGCTCCGCTTCGCGTCGTGCACGATTGGACGGTCGAGTACGAGCGGTTCTGGGAGGAGCGGATCGGGCGCCTGCAGCGTCGGCTGGCCGAGCAATGAACCTCGACATCGTCCTCGAGGAACTGTTGCCGCACCCGGTCGAGGCGGTCTGGTCCGCGCTCACCGACCGTGGCTCGATCTCGGACTGGCTGATGCAAGCCCCGGGGTTCGAGCCGGTCGTGGGCACCCGCTTCCGGATGAAGACGCAGAACCTGTCCGCGGACGGCTGGGTGAAGGCCGAGGTGACCGAGCTCGACCCGCCGCGGCGGATGGTCTGGGCCTGGTGGGTCGACGATGCCGCTCCGACGACCGTCACCTTCGAGCTCGCCCCCGAAGGCGGCGGCACGCGGCTGAGGCTGACGCACGTGGGTGAGATCAACCCGATCGCCGGAGCCCTGGTCCGTGACGGCTGGCCGGGGAGGCTCGAGCAGCTGAGGAGGACTCTTGACCAAGCATGAGATCGTGGAGCACGAGGAATGGCTCGAGGCGCGCACGGCACTGCTGGCGAAGGAGAAGGAGTTCACGCACCTCCGCGACGAGCTGAGCCGGCAGCGCCGCGAGCTCCCGTGGGAGCGGGTGGAGAAGGAGTACCTCTTCGTCGGCCCGGACGGCAGGCAGACGCTGGCGGAACTCTTCGACGGGCGCAGCCAGCTCGTCGTCTACCACTTCATGCTCGGTCCGGACGACGACGTGGGCTGCAGGAGCTGCTCGTTCTGGGCCGACAACTTCGATCCAAACGTCGTGCACCTGGAGGCCCGTGACCTGAGCTTCGTCGCGATCTCGCGGGCGCCGTTCGAAAAGCTTGCTGCGTACAGGGAGCGGATGGGCTGGGGGTTCAAGTGGGTCTCATCGGCGGAGACCGACTTCAACTTCGACTACGGCGCCTCGTTCGCGCCCGGGGATCAGGCGAGTCCTGTCTACAACTACGAGTCCTGTCTACAACTACGGGAGCCAGAGCCCGGGCGTTTCGGAGCGAGAGGGGATGAGCGTGTTCTTCAAGGACCGTGACGTCTTCCATACGTACTCGGCCTATGCACGAGGCATCGACCTGCTGAACACGGCCTACAACTACCTCGACCTCGTTCCGAAGGGACGCGACGAGGCGGATGGCGTCCAGTTTTGGGTGCGCCGCCACGACGAATATTCCGACTGAGAAGCGGTTCGCACTCCGCTTCACATTGCCGTGCGATCGGCGTAGCGTGGGTCGCAGTCCAACGATCTGGGGAGGTCTCGCGTGGAACCCGCTGCCGATCGCACCGAGTTGATGCTGATTCACGGAGCCTGGCTCTCCTCCAATAGCTGGGACAACTTCGCCGACCACTTCCGCAACCGGAGCTTCGCGGTCACCGCACCCGAGTGGCCACGCAAGCATGGGGACGTCGCGGAGATGCGCGCCGACGCCGACGAGATCGAGGGCCTCGGGCTGCCCGAGATCGTCGATCACTACGAGAAGGAGATCAGGGCGCTCGACGAACCGCCGGTGCTGATCGGGCACTCGTTCGGGGGCCTGATCGTTGAGTTGCTGCTCGATCGCGGGCTCGGGCGGGCGGGCGTGGCGATGAGCCCGGCTCCGCCCAAGGGGATCCTGGTCCTGCCGTTCTCGTCGCTCAAGGTGGCCTCTCCGGCGCTTGCGCACCCGTCGAAGTGGCACGGCCTCGTCCCGCTCACGCTCGAGGAGTTCACGTACGGTTTCGTGAACACGTTCTCTCCCGAGGATGCAAAGGCCGCGTACGAGAAGTATGCAGTCCCCGAGACCGGCCAGATCTTCTACGAGGCGGGTTTCGCCAACTTCCACCTGCACCCGCCGACCGAGGTGCACTTCAAGAGCGAGAAGCGTGCGCCGCTGCTCATCGTCGGCGCGGAGAAGGATCACACGGTTCCGGCCTCGCTCTCCCACAAGCAGTACAAGAAGTACGAGAAGTCGGACGCGCAGACCGACTACGTCGAGTTCCCCGGGCGACCGCACCTGATGATGGTCGCCGAGGGCTGGGAGGAGATCGCAGACAAGATCGAAAGCTGGGTCGACGGCGTGATCTCGGCCTCGCCCGCCCGGCAGGAGGGCATCTCCGCCTAGCGTCGCGTTCCACCGGTCCAGTAGCGTCCAGCCATGGCGAAGCCGACGCCGGAGGAGATGTGGGCGCAAATGTTGACGGGGGACTATCCTCGGCTCCACCGCATGCGGCGGATGTGGGGAGCCCTCCCGTCGCCCCCGCGGTGCAAGCTCTGCAACGCGCCGTTCCGTGGCGTGGGCGGCGTCTTCATGCGCGCGATCGCCTACGGCCCGTCGCCGCTGAACCGCCGTCTCTGCAAGTGGTGCATCCGGGCGATGCACAAACACCCCGGGGGCGCCGAGGTCGAGATCTCGGTGCTCTTCGCCGACGTCCGCGGGTCGACTGCGATCGCGGAGAACATGCCGCCGGCCGACTTCTCGCGCTTGATGGCCCGCTTCTACGGGGCGGCGGCGGAGGTCATCGACGAACGGGATGGCATCGTCGACAAGTTCGTCGGCGACGGAGCGGTTGCGCTCTTCATCCCCGGGTTCGCCGGGAGCGAACACGCGGCGCAGGCGATCGCGGCCGCCCGAGGCCTGCTCGTACAGACCGGCAACGACGGGCCGGAGCCGTGGATTCCGATCGGGGCCGGGCTGCACACCGGCAGGTCGTTCGTCGGCGCGGTCGGAGAGGGTGACGCCCGGGACTTCACGGCGCTCGGCGACACGGTCAACACGGCCTCCAGGCTGACGGGCCTCGCCGGCGCCGGCGAGATCCTGGTCAGCGCCGACGCGGCCAGCGCGGGGGGCCTCGAGACGACGGGGCTCGAACGGCGGACGCTCGCCGTACGCGGAAAGAGTGAGCCCGTCGAGGCCTGGGTCGCAACCGCGTAATCGTCGAACCGACGCGGCGTCCGCTGCGAATCAGGTCGGAAGCAACAGTGACGTACTCACGAGGAGGAGCCTTCCATGCGCTTCATTCCGACCCGGTTTCACGCGCCGCTCGACTACATCGTCGGCGCCGCGCTGATCGCCGCTCCCTGGATCTTCCAGTTCTCGCAGCACACCGCCGCGACGGTCATCCCGATTGTGCTCGGCATCGGGCTGATCGCCTACAGCCTGTTCACGAACTACGAGCTCGGCGCCTGGAAGGTCGCTCCGATGGCGGTGCACAATCTGATCGACGTCGTCGCGGGTGCGTTCCTGGCCCTCTCGCCGTGGCTGTTCGGTTTCGCCGATGAGTCCGCGAACGTCTGGGTCCCGCACCTCGTAGTCGGCTCGGCCGCGATCTTCCTCGGCCTGACGACGATCCAACAGGGCTACAGCTACCGCCGAAGCCCGACCACAGCGGCCGGTTAGCCAGACACGTGCGCGGCGGGCGCTGGCCCGCCGCGCCACTTCGGCGTTCGGTAGCGTCCGCGCCGTGGTTGTCGTCGCCATCCTGCTCGTCGTCATCCTGGCGCTGCTCCTGGCCGGTGCGCTCGTCGGTCTCGCCTTCGAGCTCCTCTGGCTCGCGATCACGGGCCTGATCATCGGCGGCCTCGGGCGGCTCGTGCTTCCGGGCAGACACGAAGTCAGCCTGCTGGCGACGGCGCTCGTCGGCATCGCAGCCAGCCTCCTCGGCGGGGTCCTCGCGGACCTCTTCGACGCCGGTTGGCTGGTCCGGTTCCTCGTCGCCGTCGCCCTGGCCGCGATCGGGATCACGCTCCTCGGGTCAACCGAGCGCGGTCGCGGCGACCTCGACACGACGTAAATTCGTGAGCGGATCGTGGGCCGGACGCAGTACTACACAGCCACCACGCTCGACGGCTTCATCGCCGACCCCGACAACTCGCTCGATTGGCTGTTCACGCGCCGACGCGAGCCCGAGGGGCCGCTCAACTACGGCGAGTTCATCGCCGGCGTCGGTGCGCTTGCGATGGGGTCGACGACGTACGAGTGGATCGTCGACCACGAATTCGCGGGCACGGATCCGGCGGAATGGACGTGGCCGTACGAGATCCCGTGCTGGGTCTTCACCCACCGGGAGCTGCCGATCGTGCCCGAGGCGCAGATCGAGTTCACGAGCGCCGAGGTCTCAGCGGTGCACGAGGCGATGGTCGCCGCCGCAGGTGACCGAAACGTCTGGATCGTCGGCGGCGGAGACCTGGCCGGGCAGTTCGCCGACGCGGGACTGCTGGACGAGGTAATCGTGCAGATCGCGCCGGTCACGCTGGGTGGGGGCGCGCCGCTGCTGCCGCGCCGGATCGAGCTCTCCCTGGAGGAGCTGGCACGAAACGGCGACTTCGCCTGCGCCAGGTTCTCGGTCGTGCGCTCACCGGCCTGAGATCGAGGTCGCCCTCCGCGCGACTCGAGGAGGGAACCTGGGTTACGCGCCTGAAATCGGGCTGTAACGTCGGTTCCTTACACCTACTCCCCGAGTCGTCCTAAGCCTCCGAAAAGCGAGGATGCGCACGTGCACGTGAGCGACGAGACGCGGATTGGCACGGAGCTCGCCGGCTATCGGATCGAGTCGCTGCTGGGCAGAGGCGGCATGGGCGTCGTCTACCTGGCCGAGGACCCGAGGCTCAAGCGGAGGGTTGCGCTGAAGCTGCTTGCTGCCACCCTCGCCGAGGACGAGTCGTTCCGTGACCGTTTCCTGAGCGAGTCGGAACTGGCCGCGTCGATCGACCATCCGAACATCATCCCGATCTACGAGGCCGGGACCGCCGATGAGGTCGTCTTCATAGCGATGCGCTACGTCGACGGGCGCGACCTGACAGAGCGCCTGCGACGCGGCCGCTTGGATCGGGCGGAAGCGATCGGCATCCTCGCGCAGGTGGCGAGCGCCTTGGACGCGGCCCATGCGCGTGGCCTCGTGCATCGCGACGTGAAGCCCTCCAACGTGCTGCGGTTGGCGGACAGGAGCTCCTCTACTTCTCGCGGAACTCCGTGACCCCGAGCGTCGCGGGGGACATCTTCGTCAGCCGACGGCTCGGGTGTGGCGGTTTCGGTCCGGCTTCCGCGGTGAGCGGCCTGAACGACGCCGCTGGGAACGACATCCAGCCCAACGTCCGCAAGGACGGACTCGAGGTCGTCTTCTCCTCGAACCGCCCAGGCGGGGCCGGCCTGCAGGACATCTGGGTCGCGACGCGCCAGACCGTGCACCACTCCTGGGCGCCGCCGGTCAACCTCGGCCCGGCCGTCAACACCGCCGCGAGCGAGACCCGACCGTCACTCTCGTGGCGTGCCGAGCAGCTCCTCTTCGGGCGCTCGCCCGGGCCCGAGGGAATGAGCGACGTCTACGTGACGACGCGCGAGAAGGTCAAGGACGGAGACGACGACTGAGGCCGTCGCCCGACCTTCAACCAAGAGCGAGGGGCAAGCCACCCCTCGCTCTTGGTCACACATGCGCTCCTAGGCGTTCTCGTACTCGTCGTGGCGGCGCCACCACTCGTAGGGCTTTCCCTGCGGGTACCCGGCGGGTGAGTCCTCCCACTCCTCCTGACGGCCAAGCGGCGTCAGGTCGAGGAGGGTCCACACGCTGCCGAGCGCCTCGACGCCACGGCTCGTCGTGAAGTAGGTGCGAAAGACGCTCTCGCCGTCGCGAAAAAACACGCTGAGGCCGAACGACTCGCCGTCCTGGTAGACACCGGCCTGCGGTGTCTCCGGGGAGACGCCGAAGTCGACGTTGAAGTCGCTGTCGAACGACGAGAACCACGGGAACGTCCAGCCCATGCGCTTCCTGTACGCCTCGATCTTGGAAATCGGCGCGCGCGAGACGATTGAGAAGGACGTGTCGCGCGCGTGCAGGTGGGCCAGGTGGCCGACCTGGTCGACGAACATCGAGCAGCCGTCGCAGCCCGCGTCCTGATTCGGCCCGAACATGAAGTGATAGAGGAGCAGCTGACTGCGCCCCTCGAACAGGTCGGGCAGCCCGGCCCTGCCGTCGGGCCCGTCGAAGACGTAGTCCTTGTCGATCCGGACCCTCGGCAGCCTGCGACGCTGCGCCGCGAGCGCGTCCCGGGCCCGGGTGGCGTCCTTTTCCTCGGCAAGGAGCGCGTCGCGCGCTTCTTGCCATTCCGTCGGTGAGACGATCGGGGGAAGTTTCATGGGCTCCTCTCAATCACTGGGATACTCGTCGTGTAGGCGCGGCCATCCCGGCGGGTCGCCGCCGCGGCCCTTCGGGCTGCGGTCGAGCAGCTGCCAGGTGGCGTTGAGAGCATCGGTGCCTCGGTCGTAGCATGAGTAGGTGTGGTAGACGACGCCGTCCTCGAGCGCGAAGGCGCTGAGGCCGTGGAGCTCGTCGCGCCGAAGGTCGATCTCCGCCGCGTGCTTCGGCGTGCCGAAGTTGAAGCCGGTTCCGGTCTTTCGCTCCTCCTCCGTGAACACGGCAAAGTCGAGGTTGAAGTCGCTTCCCGCGGCCGAGACCCACGGGAAGCCCCATCCCATCCTGCGCCTGTAGGCCTGCAGGTTCTCGAGCGGGGCGCGGGAGACGGCGACGAACATCACGCCCCGCGGCGGGAGATGGACGACGGCGCCGTCGAGGCTGTCTGCGGTATACGAGCAGCCCGGACACCCCGCATCCGGCCAGCCGTCGACCGTCGGGCCGAACATGAAGTGGTAGACGAGCAGCTGAGAGCGCCCGTCGAAGAGGTCGACCAGCGTCTTCGTCCCGTCGTCGGCCTCGAAGGCGTAGTCCTTCTCGACGGCCACCCACGGCAGCGCCTGCCGCTTGCGAGCGAGCTCGTCGCTCCGGCGGGTGAGCTCCTTTTCCTCTGCCAGGAGCGAGGTCCGCGCGGCCAGCCACTCCTCGCGGGATCCGACGCTGTTCATGGGCTCATCTGCATCGAAGGGGACCCGGTGGGCTCCGTCAGCCCCGGCACGCTGGCCGGCGAGGCGGCGACCCAGACGCCGAGGACGACCAGGGCGAGCGCAAGCACGCCCGAGAGCCGATCGCCCCGCGGGAGAACCTTCTCCGCGAAGATCGCGGCGGCGACGACCGCCATCCAGAAGAGGCTCATCACGCCCAGCACGAACAGCGCCGCCATCAGGCCGCCGGAGCAGCCCACACAGTCGAGCCCGTGTACGAGACCGCCGCGAAGTGGGGTGACCGAGGGCTGCGCGCTCCGGCAGCGGCGGAGGCTGAGCTGCTTCAACGGGGTCAGCTCGTAGAGCCCGGCTCCGACGATCACGCCGCCCGCGAGATACGGGCCGCCCCGATCCCACGCGAGCCAGCCGAGGTCGAGCGAGGTCTCGACCCGGAAGAGGCCGTAGGCCGCAAGGCCGTAGCCGGTCCAGACGGCCAGATATCCGGCTACGAAGAGCATGGTCGGCGCGCGCCGAGCGAGTCGCGCGGCGTGCCGGGCAGCGGGAGCCACCGAAGGCAGCATCATCGCCGCGGTCATCGTGACCCAGATTCCCAGATACCACCCGAGCCCACCGAGGTCGGTGCCCGGACCCGCGTCCATGCCGCGCATCCGCACGACCGTGACGGCCCAAGCAACCACTGCCGCGCCGAAGAGGAGCGCGGTCGTCCGGCTTCGAGACGCCAGAGATTTCACGCTTATAGGTGCGTACCCGTCGTGGGTCACCTGGCCTCCTTTCTGACTACTACCCCTTAGACGAGCCGCTGGGGAAAAACTCATCGCCCGAGCGCCGCGAGACAGCGACGAGCACGGCGGGCTCCGCCCCGCGGCTGCGAAGCGCCCGCAGCGAGAGCCCGACGAGACAGAGGACGGAACCGCGCCCGAACCGACGCGAGTCGCCGCTGACGGATTCGAGCTCGATCTCGCCGCGGATGACCAGCACGAGCGCGTCGCACCACTCGGCCTCGTTGTAGATCCGTGTGGCCCCCACCTCCATCGTCACCGTCCGGAGCTCGAAACCGGACGGCTCCTCCATCAGAGGGTTCGCGGCAGGCCGAGCGCCTCGAGTAGCGGCTCGAGCGGAAACACCGCGATCTCCTTCACGGCGTCGTCCTCGATTCGGAGCACATCGAGGACCAGGGGCCGGTACTCGGTGTCTCCTGCTCGCTTGACGTAGCAGGCGATCGCCGGCTGCCGGTTCGCGCCGCCGGTGACGACGCAGCGGAGACGTCCCCAGGAGTCGTCGCCGAAGCCGCCCTCGACCCAAGCCGCGACGATGTTCTCTCTGCCCACCCACCATTGCGGGCTCGGAGGCATGGCGCAGAAGGCGTCCTCCCACAAGACCGCGATCAAGGCCGCGGGGTCGCCGGCATCCGCCGCCTCGACGTAGCGCTGGAGGAGCGCACGCTCCTCGCGGCTCGGGTCGGAGGGCGCCCAATCGAGCCGGTGCCGGGGCAGGTGCTGCTTCATCGTCCCCCGGGCGCGCTGCAGCGCGCTGTTGACGGAGGCGACGGTCGTGCCGAGCAGTGCCGCACTCTCGGCGGCCGACCAGCCGAGCACGTCGCGCGAGATCAGGACGGCCCGCTGCCGCGGCGGCAGAAGCTGGATCGCCGCGATGAACGCGAGCTCGATCGTCTCCTTCTCGACGAGCTCCTCCTCGGGCTCGTCGCCGCTCGCGGCGAGCCCGTCCAGGAGGCGGTCCGGGTAGGGCTGAAGCCACGGAACCTCGGCCAGCGGCTGTGCGCCTTCTTGGCCCGCGACTTTGGGACGCCGTTCCCGCGCGTCGAGGCAGGCATTGGTGGCGATCCGGTACAGCCAGGCGCGGAACGAGGAACGCCCTTCGAACGTCCGGCGATGGCGCCAGGCGCGCAGAAAGGTCTCCTGGACGAGATCCTCCGAGTCGTCGAGCGAGCCCAGCATCCGGTAGCAGTGCACCTGGAGCTCACGGCGATGCGGCTCGAGAAGCTCTCCGAAGGTGGACTCGTCGCCCGCCTGTACAGCGGCCACGGTTGCCTCTGCGTTGCTTATTGCCATCTCACTCTATGACGGCAAGACGGCGAACGACTCATCGCTGAGGGAGAGGGCGGGGCGTCGAGGTGTAGTGGCAGGGCCGCCCAGTCTCGCCGGGCCACCCGCCACACGGGTCGTCCGGAATGAGTTGAAATCCTTGGCCATGGTCACGATTCCGCTCGCGCCGGTCGACGCCGTCCGGATCACGATCCTGATGGACAACGTGACCGACCCTCTGCTCTTCCCGTCGGATCAGGTGGAGCGCACGACGTGGTTACATCAACTTGCGCGGCGTCGCATGACCTCGGCCGTCACCGCCGACGGGCTGCCGGACGCGCTGATCGCCGAGCCGGGCTTTTCGGCGCTCGTCCGAGTCACGACCGGCGGGCGCGAACGGACGACCTCTTCGACGCGGGCGTTACTCCCACCGGCGTGGTGGAGAACATGCGTCGGCTCGAGCTCGCGCCGAAGGACGTCGAGACGATCGTCCTGAGCCACGGGCACTGGGACCACGTCGCCGGGATGGAAGGAATTGCGAAGGAGGTCGGGCGCGCGAGCCTTCCGGTGCTCATCCATCCCGAGTTCTGGCGGCGTCGCCGGATCGCGATCCCGGGCCTCGCCCCGGGCGAGCTGCCCGCGACCAGCCGCTCCGCGCTCGAGGGCGCGGGCTTCGAGATCGTCGAGGAGCAGCAACCCTCCTTCCTGCTCGACGGCTCGGTCCTCGTGACAGGCGAGGTCGATCGCACGACGCCGTTCGAGACCGGCTTCGCCGGACACGAGGCACATGTGCACGGCAGCTGGGAGCCCGACCCGCTGATCCTGGACGACCAGGCACTTGTGATGCGTCTCGCCGACCGGGGACTCGTGGTTCTCACCGGCTGTGGGCACGCCGGGATCATCAACGTTGTGAGACACGCGCAACGGCTGACGAGCGAGTCGCGCGTCGCCGCCGTGATCGGTGGGTTCCACCTCAGCGGCCCGATGTTCGAACCGATCATCGAGCCGACCGTCGCAGCCTTCGACGAGCTCCAGCCCGCGCTGCTGATGCCGGCACACTGCACGGGCTGGAGGGCCGTGCACCGCCTTGCAGGTCGCTTCCCCGACGCGTTCGTCCAGAGCGCGGTCGGGACGACTGTCTCGCTCTGACCCTCAGCGCGTCGGGCGGGGAGACGAAGACGGGAGCGACGGGAGGGGGCGATGCGCGTAATCGAAAAGCTGCGGTTCGGGGATCGATGCGATGAGTTTCCGGGTCGCCGCGGGTCTAATTTGTGATCCCGGTAGCGTCCGATCCGACGATGGGATCGGCTCGTGCGGGACCGTCCGAGTCCGACGGAAGGAGATGAGATGCCTGAACACAAGATCGGAACCCGCGAGGAATGGCAGGCGGCCCGGGACGAGCTCGCCAAACTCGAGGCCGAACAGGCGGAGCGAAACGAGGAGGTCAAGAAGAAGCGTCTCGATCTCCCTTGGGTCCCCGTCGAGAAGGAGTACGAGTTCGACACCGAGGACGGCAAGAAGTCCCTCGCCGAGCTCTTCGATGGGCGCTCACAGCTGCTCGCCTACAACATCATGTTCGGCCCCGACTACACCAACGGCGCCTGTCCCGGCTGCACCAACCTGGGCGACGGGCTCGACGGCTCGCTCGTCCACCTGAACCACCGCGACGTGACGCTGCTCTGCTTCTCGCGGGCGCCGATCGAGCGGCTGACCGCCTACAAGCGTCGGATGGGCTGGCAGTTCCCCTACGTCTCCACCTACAACACTGACTTCGCCTTCGACTTCGGCATTGCGTTGACCGAGGAGCAGGCGCAGCAGATTTCCGAGGTCAAGGAGCTGATCGACAATCCGCCGGACTGGCTCGAGGAGTGGTCACGCCAGGTTGGGGCCGAGCTCAAGGACGGGCTGCGCGAGGGCCCGAGCTGGATCGCCTTCGCGCGAGAGAACGGGACCGTCTACCACACCTACACCGTGATGGCGCCCGACCCGTTCGTCGCGCCGTACTACAACTTCCTGCTCGAGCGAACGCCGAAAGCCCAACCCGCCGAGCCCCGCGCCTGGCGGAAGGACGAGTACCCGGACTGACGCCGATCGGGGGCGGTTCGCGGCCGCTTGCGTGGCGGTTTCTCCACAGCGTCGCATGCAGCCGTGGCGGACGCGGCTCCCCTGCGGATCGAATCGAGGATGAAGCCGGCCGAAGTCGTCATGCCCGCGCAGTGGGTGGACTTCGGGCTGCGAACGGGAGCGACGGGACTCGAACCCGCGACCTCCGGCGTGACAGGCCGG
>DATAOV010000024.1:0-3880 GCA_036265535.1 Gaiellaceae bacterium
CTGCGATATCGCCGTGTCGAGGTCCGCGACCGTCAGCGTCGGCTCCTTCGCAGGCGCGCTCTCGATGCCGTGGATCGTCGAGTAGCCGACGCCGACCCGGCCCTGCCGCGGGACGCCCGAGAGCAGCCCCGCCGCGACCGCGACCTCGTCCGGGTCGAGGCGCTCCAGCAGCTCGGCGAGGATCGCCACCTTGCGGGACCGTGCGCTAGTCTCCGCGACTTCCTGCGATGCGGCTACGACGTCGGCGAGCAGCGTCACGGCATCGAATCCTGTCAGGCACCAGGTTTGGTGTCCGACGAGTCGCGCAGCATTCCGGGATGGCCACCCCGGAGCCGGCACGTCTCTCGAACTGGTGGGCGGCGCAGGTGCACGAGATCGCGTGGGCGGCGGTGCAGCGCGGAGGCGGCGAGCATGCCGACCTCGAGTGGCTCCCGGCCGTCGTCGAGGCGCGGCTCGCCCATCGCGTCGACCTCCTCGAGCGCGCGGGCGCAACGGAGGAAGAGCTCGCAGCCGCGGGCGAGGAGCTGGTGGAGTGGGCGATCGGTCTGCTCAGGAAGGAGCCGCCGCCGAGGCGGACGCTGAGCCGCTCGGCCTGGCCGGCGCGACTGCGCTAGACGGCCGCGGTCGCCTGCCCGGCCGCCTGGTGCAGGGGCAGCCGAACCCTGAACGAGGCGCCGCCGCCGGGGTGATCCTCGATCCAGACGCGGCCCCCGTGGACGGCAGCAAACTGAGCGACGAGGGAAAGCCCGATCCCGGCTCCGGGGACGCCGTCCTGGGAATAGCCGCGGGTGAAGAGCTCGAAGACCGCTTCTCGTTCCTCTTCCTGGACGCCGCGACCACGGTCGTCGACGGCGATCATCACGAAGCCGTCGCCCCGCTCGACTCGGGCGATCACGTTCGTTCCGGGCGGCGTGTGCTTGATCGCGTTCGCGAGCAGGTTCTCGACGATCCGTTCGACCTTCGCCGCGTCGACGTCGGCGACGACCGGCTCGGTGTGCACGCCGATCTGGCGCCCCTCCTCTGCCTGGCGGGCGGCGACGTTCGCGACGAGCGCGCCGACATCCGTGGGGCGAAAGCTCGGCGGCAGCAGGCCGTGCCTCATCCGGTCGAGGTCGAGCAGATCCGCAAGCAGGAGCTGGAGCCTGTTTGCCTGCTCGACGAGAATCCTGAGCATCTCCGCACGCGCTGCCTCGTCGAAGTCGGTGCCGCGCTCGCGCAAGGTTTGTGCGAATCCGATGATCGAGGTCAACGGCGTGCGCAGCTCGTGCGAGACGCTGGCCAGGATGTTCTCGCGAAGCTCGTGCAGAAGCTTCGTCTCGGTGATGTCTTGCGCGGTTCCGACCATCCGCACGGGATCGCCGGCGGCATCCACGACGACATGGCCTTGCACCTGGATCCAGCGCGGCGTCCCGTTGTCCCCGATGACCCTGTGCTCGAAGCTGAACGGTGCGGTATCGCCGAGCGCACGCAAGATCCGCCGCTCGATCCGTCGACGGTCCTCCGGGTGGATCTGCTCGAGATACCAGGCAGACGACATCTCCGGTACCCGCTCCTGTGCGTAGAGGCGGAAGAGCTCCTCGGACCAGCTGATGTGGTCCGCGGCGATATTCCACTCCCAACTGCCGATGTGCGCGACGGCCTGTGCCTCCGCGAAGATCTCGCGCTCGTGCTGGAGCGTGCGTTCGGCTGCGGTGCGCTCCGAGAGGACCGCACCGAGGATGAGGAGGCTGACGATCACCGCCGCGAGCAACCCCTCCTCGATCTGCACCACCTCGGTCGTGCTGGCGCCGCCGAGCGGTGTCGAGCCGTTGACTGCGCCCGCAATCGCGAAGGCCGCCACGACGAAGCTGCTCGTGACCGCCCCCCGCTGATAGAAGCGCAACGAGGCCCACACAAGCAGCGGGAACAGCAGATGGGGGTAATGCCAGTAGCCGTGCAGGAACACGAACCAGCTGAGGCCGGCGAGCAGCCCGAGGAGCGCCACTCCCTCTATGACCTCGGCCACGCGGGGCTTCCAGAACGGCGCCGACAGCCAGACCAGCAACAGCGGCGCCGCTACCAGGTCGCCCATCGCGTCGCCGCTCCACCAGAGGAACCAGCTGGAGGCGTAGGAATCCGACAGATTCCCGGAGACCCACAGCACGGTGACGCCGTTCGTGGCGGCGATCGCGGTGCTCGCCCCGGCGGCGAGGACGACGAGGGCGGCGACGTCGCGCACGCGGTCGAGGCTCGGCCGGAAGTCGACGCGTCGCAGGAGCGCCGCGCCGACAACGGCCTCGAGGGTGTTCCCGATCGAGATTCCGGCGGCGACGGGAATGGAGGCACCGCTGGTCGCATTGGCGACGAGCGCCCCAATGGCGACGGCCGGCCAGAGGCTTGGCCCGAAGAGCACGAGCGCCGCGAGGGCGATGCCCGTCGGCGCCCACACCGGCGTGACGATGCCGTGCGCCACGGGCAGCTGGATCCCGAGCTTGGCAGTTCCGATGTAGAGGCCTGCCACGCCCGCGAAGAGCAGCGGGTAGAGGGCGCGACCGAGACGCGGGTACTTCCGGCGAAGCGCCGCCGCCGCGCCGCCCTCGAGCTGCGCGGACAGGTTCTCCGAAAGAAGCCGCAGATTTGCAAGGTATTTGTTCGTACTGCGAACGCTAACTCGGTCGCGGGGCGGTGAAAAGCGCCGGCTAGCGATCGAGCGCCGCAGCGAGGCGCTCGAGCCCGAGCTCCAGCGTCTCGTCGCTGACGGCGAGGCTGAGGCGCGCGTGGTCGGCACCGCTCGGCCCGAACCCATCGCCGGGGGCGACTACGACTCGGTGCTCACTGATCAGGCTCTCGAAGGTCACGCCTTCCGGGAACTTGATCCAGATGTAGAAGGTGCCCTCGCAGGTGAGCGGCCCTAGCAGCGGCTCGAGGACCTCGAGCACGCGGTCACGCCGCCGCTGGTAGGTGTCGCGCCGCGCGGCGACGGAGTCCTGCGGCCCGGTCAGCGCGGCGATGCAGGCTTCCTGGATCGGCCGGAAGATCCCTCCGCGGCAGTGGTCGTTGAGCAGGTTGATCCGCTCGACGATCTCCGCGTTGCCGGCGACGAACCCGACCCGCCAGCCCGCCATGCCGTACGACTTGGACATCGAGAACAGCTCGACCCCGATCTCCTTTGCGCCGAGGGTCGCGAGGAAGCTCCGCGGAGAGCGTCCGTCGAAGACGAGGTCGCCGTAGGCGAAGTCGTGCACGATCGCCGCGCCGGTTGTTTCCGCGTAAGCGACCGCCTCCTCGAACGCGCCGTCGGGCACCGCCACGGCGGCGGGGTTCGATGGGTAGTTCAGGTAGACGGCGGCGACGTTCTCGGCCGGCGCCTGCGAAAAGTCGGGCGGCCACCCGTTCCCGGGATCGAGCGGCGCGTAGGCGATGTCGGCTCCGGCGAGCGCGGGCCCGGATGGGTAGTCCGGGTAGAAGGGGTCGGGCAGCACGACCGTCTGCCCTTCTTCGGCGAGCACAAGCGACAACTCGACGATCGCCGTCTTCGTCCCCGGCACGACGGCCACCTCGGCGTCGGGATCGAGCTGGACGCCGTAGACGGACCGGTACCGCTCGGCCAGCGCGGCCCGCAGCTCCGGCAGACTGCGGAACGGCGCGTAGCCGTGTGCGCTCTCCAGTCCGGCCGCCTCGTCGAGCGCTTCCACGACGTGGGCGGGAGGCCCGGTCTCCGGGTTCCCGCGCCCGAGGTCGACGAGCGGCTCGCCGTCTCGCCCCGCGTGCTCGGTCACCCGCGCGAGCAGCCCGCCGAAGTACTGCTGGGGAAGTCGTTGGATCCGCGCCGGCCGCCCTCGCATCGGGCGATCGTATTACTGCCCCCTGCTGGCCGGGTCGACGCCCGCGAACCTCAGGA
>DATAOV010000025.1:0-20966 GCA_036265535.1 Gaiellaceae bacterium
GCGTCAGGAACGAGTGGTCCTTCTCGAGCGCATCGAGCGCTTCGCCCAGCGACGCCGGGACCTGCGGCACGTCGGCCTCCTCCTCGAACAGGTCGAAGTCGGCCGGCTTGCCCGGATCGAGCTCTTGCTCGACTCCGTCGAGCCCCGCCATGAGCATGGCCGCAAACGCGAGGTATGGGTTCGCCGCCGCGTCCGGGCAGCGGAACTCGACGCGCTTGGCCTTCGGGGACTCCGAGTACATCGGGATCCGGATGCACGCCGAGCGGTTCCGCTGGGAGTAGACGAGGTTGACCGGCGCCTCGTAGCCGGGAACGAGCCGGCGATACGAGTTCGTCGTCGGGGCGCAGAAGGCGAGCAGCGCCGGTGCGTGAGCCAGCAGTCCGCCGACGTACGAGCGCGCGAGCTGCGACAGCCCGGCGTAGCCCGACTTGTCGGCCATCAGCGGCGTGCCCTCCTTCCAGAGGGACTGGTGGGTGTGCATACCCGAGCCGTTGTCGCCGAAGAGCGGCTTCGGCATGAAGGTGACGGTCTTGCCCGCAGCGCGGGCGACGTTCTTGACCACGTACTTGTAGGTCATCACCTGGTCGCCCATCCGCGTCAGCGGCTGGTAGCGGAGGTCGATCTCGCACTGCCCGCCCGAGGCCACCTCGTGGTGGTGGAACTCGCAGGGGATGCCGAGCCGCTCGAGGGCCAGCACCATGGCGCTGCGCAGATCGTGCAAGCTGTCGTGCGGTGCGGGCGGGAAGTAACCCTCTTTCGGCCGCACGGTGTAGCCGAGCCCCGGCTCGCCCGAGTTCCAGTGGCCCTCGGCGGAGTCGATCGCGTAGTGCGAGCGGTGGTCGGCGAGCTCATAGGAGATCGAGTCGAGGACGAAGAACTCGCACTCGGGCCCGACGAAGGCCGTGTCTGCGATGCCCGTCTCGTTCAGGTACTCCTCGGCCCTGCGGGCGATCTGCCTCGGGTCCTTGCCGTAGCCCTCGCGGGTGAGCGGGTCGGCGATCTCGCAGATCAGCGAGAGGGTGGGCGCCTCGGTGAAGGGATCGAGCACGGCGCTCGCCGCGTCCGGCATCAGCAGCATGTCCGACTCCTCGATTCCCTGCCAGCCTCGGATCGAGGAGCCGTCGAAGCCGAGCCCCTCGTCGAATGCCGACTCGTCGAAGGCGGTGATCGGGAGCGTCACGTGCTGCCAGGTGCCGAGCAGGTCGCAGAACTTGAGGTCGACCATCTGCGCCTGCGTCTGGCCGGCCCATTCCAGCGTCTCCTTGGGCGCCGGCTTCTCCGCCGCGCCGTTCGCCAGGTAGTGCCTCGTCTCTTCCGCCGCCATGCTTCTCCTTTCGGACCAAAGAAAAAGGGCCCAGGACTTCTGAAGTCCTGAGGCCCCAATGCCTCCGCGCCCGCCTTCCGCGGCGGGTGCTTCTACGAGCCTAGCCCAACTCGCGGACGGCGTCTAGCAGTGCCGCAGACGGGCGCACGCGAGTGAGATTGGAACGGCGAAGTTGATGTTTTCACCACCGCCCGAGACGAGAACGCCTACGACGTGGCCCTGCTGGTCGAGCGCGGGACCTCCTGAGTTGCCAGGGTTCGCGGCCGCATCGGTCTGGATCGCGCGCGGCGTGACGCGGCTGACGATCCCCGTGGTGACGCTGCCGTACAGGCCATAGGGACTGCCGACGAGCAGCAGTTGATCGCCGGTGCGCGGCTTCCGACCGTGCGAGTTCTGCCACAGCGGCGCGGCGCCGGCAGGTCGACCCTCGATGCGGATGACCGCAAGATCGTGCTTCGGGTCGACCGCATTGATGTCACCGCTCCAGGAGCCTCCCTTGCGCGAGATCGTGACCCCGCTTCCGAGTTGCCCCTCGACGACGTGGTTTGCAGTCACGAGGTAGCTCGCGCCACCGTCGGTCCAGGCGACGAAGCCGCTGCCGAGCCCGTTCTCGGTCTGGACGGTGAACACGCTCCTGAGCACTCGCGAAGCCAGCGGGGCGATGCCCGTCTCTCGCCGCTTCAGGGTCTTCTCGGCGGAGCCGAGCCGCCCGGAGAGCGTGCTGTTGCGCTCCTCCAGCGCTTCTATCCGCCTCGCCAGGCTGTTCACCTCGGCGTTTCGCGCCGCGCGCTCCGCGTCCACCGCGCCGGTCTGGTGGACGTATACGAACGCGGAGACCGCCAGGGCGACCAGCGCCGCCAGCACGGCAATGGCGGCAACGGGCACTCGGTGGTTGGGACTGGCGTCCCAGGTCTCGTCGTAGGTCAAGGCGGCAGGTCTCCACCCTCTCTATCGGCACCGACCCGGGCTTGGTGTAGCCCGCGCAAATTGCCCTCAGCGCGTCGGCCGCACGAACGCGAGCAATGTCGCCGAGAGCGCGACGAGCCGATCGGGGACGAGGCTGTAGAGGACGTAGTAGCCCTCGCGGCGGGACTCGAGCACCCCGGACCGGGCGAGCAGGCGCAGGTGCTTGGACAGGCCGGCCTCGCTCATCCCGACGAGCGGCGCGAGCTCCTGGGTCGAGCGCGGCCGCTCGGAGATCAGGGCGAGTACGCGTAGCCGGGTGTCGTCGCCGAGGGTGCGCAGGCCCTCGACGAGCTCGCCGGACGGGAGCGTCGGCGCCGCCTCCTCTCGCACGCTCCGGGGCGGGTAGATCAGCGAGACCGGGAACGGCGGGTCGCAATTGACGCGGAGGTGCGGCCAGACGAAGTAGCTCGGCGAGAGGACGAGCGGGTCCCGCGGTGACAGCGCGACCTCGTGCTCGTGTGGGATCTTGATCCAGGCCTGGCGCCGCTCGGGCTCGACCCGAAGGTGGGGCCGGAGCTCGGCGAGCAGCCCGAGCACGCCTTCCGCGGCGAGCCGCCCCCCGGCTTGCTTGACCGCCTCGACGAGCAGCGGCTCGATCGCCGGCCACTCCCCCTCGAAGGCCGCCTCCCAGTAGCGCTCAAGCAGGGAGCAGAAGCGCCTCCCGAGCTCGGCCGGGTCCTCGAAGATCAGATTTCGCCAGGGCCTCGCTCTCGGGTCCGAGGCGAGCGCAGGAGGCGAGCACGTGCCGGCGCACGTCGTCGCGCTCGAGCAGCGAGCTGTCGGGCGGCCAGGTGCCCTCGTGGTCGTAGACCGGCCGCAAGAACTCGAAGGCCAGCGTCTCGGGCTCGAGGTCGTGGAGGAAGGCGAGCTCCTCCTCGAACTCGAGGAACTCCTCGTCGGGCCGCGGGAAGAGGAAGTCGGGAAAGTGGCCGACGTAGGCGAACCTGAAGGCCCTGATCTCCACCTTCAGCTTCGGGTCGAGCCTGCGCATCCGCCGCACCCACGCGTGCTGGAGCGGGTGGTGCCTCGGCGCGACGAGGACGTGGAGGCTGAGCACCGCCTCGACCACGGGCGAGTAGGCGAACGCGACCGATTCGCTCTCCTGTTCGGGCAGGACGAACCGGATCGCCACGTGCGGACCCTAACGGCGCCGAGGGCGGCCCGATCCTGGTCGCGAAATTGCGAATCGGGGCCGGCGCAGGTACGGTTGGCGACGTGCTGCTCGTCGGTTGACACCGGTTCCCGCGCGCGCCGCCCTTGCCGGAGGCGCGCCCTGTCCGTGTCCCTGCGAGTCGTCGGAGCAGCACATGAAAGCCCTCGAAGTTCACAATCTGCGTAAGGAGTTCGTCCGCCGAGAAGGACGCTCGCGCCGGCGCGTGGCCGCGCTCGGCGGCGTCACCTTCGACGTCGGTCGGGGCGAGTGTGTGGCCGTCCTCGGGCCGAACGGGTCCGGGAAGTCGACGCTCGTCCGCCTGCTCTCGACCCTACTGCTGCCGGACGGCGGCAGCGCCAGTGTCTTCGGGCACGATGCCGTGCGGGACACCCGCATGGTTCGGCGGCTCGTGAACCGCGTCTCGGTCGAGGCCTCGTTCTTCAAGAAGATGTCCGCGGTCGAGAACCTGAGCTATGCGGCCCGCTTCTACGGCCTGCGTCCCTCGCAGACGCGGGAGCGGATCCCGAAGATCCTCTCGCGGGTCGGCTTCCCGGAGGACAGGCGCGCCGAGCCGATGGAGAACCTCTCGCGCGGCATGCAGCAGAAGGTGGCGCTCGCGCGCGCCCTGCTGACGGCGCCGATCCTGCTCTTGCTCGACGAGCCGACCACGGGCCTCGACCCACGCTCGAAGCAGGAGGTGCAGGAGTTCATCCGGGAGGTGCGAGCCGAGCACGACGCGACCGTGCTGCTCTGCACGCACGACCTGGCCGAGGCCGAGGGCCTCGCCGACCGCGTCGGGATCCTCGACGGCGGTGCGCTGCTGTGCCTCGAGCCGGTCTCCGCGTTGAGGGCGCGGTACAACGCCGAGACGCTCGAGGAGGCGTTCTTCGCCGCCAGTGGCCACACCTTCGAGAACGGCGCGGGCGGTGAGCACTCGTGAGGACGATGAGCCTCGCACTCCGTCACGAGCTCGTCGGCCTGAGTGGCGTGATCGAGCGGAACGTCTACCTCGTCAAGCGTTATATCTGGTGGGACATCGCATTCTTCCTCTGGACGGTCGCGAACACGCTCACGATCGTCTTCATCGCCAAGGGCATCCCGGCGGTGGGCGGGAAGATCGACGTCGACCGCGTCACGACGATCCTGCTCGTTGGCGCCGTGATCTGGGCCTACCTCGGGATCATCTTCGAGATCCTCACCGAGACCGTGGCGTGGGAGCGCTGGGAGGGCACGATCGAGTACACGTTCATGGCGCCGCTCTCGCGCCCGGTCCACCTGCTCGGGATGGGCGTGTTCGCGGTCGGCTACGGCGTCGTGCGGGCCGTGCTGCTCTTTGGCGTGGTCGCGGCGTTCTTCAGCCTGCACCTGCCGGACGCAAACTACGCGGCCGCGCTCGTGCTGCTGATCGTGGCTTCGATCTCGTTCATCGGCATCGGGATGATGACGGCGGTCCTGCCGCTGATCTCGCCGGAGAAGGGCACGCAGCTCGGATTCGTCGCGCAGGGCCTCCTGCTCGTCGTCTCTGGTGTCTACTACCCGGTCTCGGTGCTGCCGGACTGGATGCAGGCGCTGGCGAAGATCTCGCCGGCGACCTACGCACTGCGCGGCTGCCGCGCGGCCATCCTCGAGGGCGCGGGGCTGACCTCGCTCTGGAGCGACATCTGGCCGCTGCTCGTGATCGGCGCCGTCTCGATCCCGCTCGGTCTGTGGGTGTTCCGGACGGGCGAGCGCTACGCGAAGAAGCACGGAAAGCTGAAGCGGTCGGGATGATCGAGATCCGGCCGGCAACGACCGATGCCGACCTGGAGGCGTGGATCCGGGTCCGCCGCGCCGTGCTTCCGGAGGAGTCCGCCGGGACGGTCGAGGGCCTCCGCGCGCAGGAGGGTGAAGAGCGCGTCCTGCTGCTGGCCGAGCTCGACGATGAGCTCGCCGGCAGCGGGCTCGCCGACCGCTCCGACATCCGCACCCGCTTCGGGTTGGCGCCTCGCGTGCTGCAGGAGTTTCGGCGGCGCGGGATCGGCACGGCACTGCTGCGCGAGCTCGCCGCGCATGCCGGTCGCTTCGACGTCGATGAGGTCTCCGCGCTCGTCGACGACGAGGGCTCGGCGGCCTTCGCGAAGCGCTTCGGCTTCCGCGAGGTCGACCGGCAGGTCGAGCAGGTGAAGACGCTAGGGGGCGAGAGCGCCGGCGAGTTCCCGGACGGGGTCGAGGTGACGACGGTCGCGGAGCGGCCCGAGCTTCTCGGCCAGGCGTATCCGCTCGCGACCGAGGGCTACGCCGACCTCGCCACCGACAGGCCGGTCGAGGTCTCGCTCGAGGACTGGTTGCGCGAGGAGGCGACCCTTCCCGGCGGCTCCTTCGTCGCGCTCGCGGGCGGCGAGATCGTCGGGTACTCGGGCCTGATGAGCCACGACAACCCGGGCGTCGCCGAGGACGGGTTGACCGTGGTGCGGCGCGACTGGCGGCGACGCGGCCTGGCGCTCGCGCTCAAGCGGCTCGAGCTCGCGTGGGCCGCGGCCAACGGGATCCGCGAGATCGTGACCTGGACACAGCGCGGCAACGAGGGCATGCGGAGGCTGAACGAGCGGCTCGGCTACGAGTACCGCGCGGTCAGCCTGACGATGTGCGCTCCGCTGCCCCTCCCGCTAGACTCCGAGCGTTCGTGAGGCGACGGGGCCTCGGGCGCAGACGGCGTCCGGGGCTTTTGTGTTTTTGAAGGGAGGACGAGTGGCGCAGGTCGAGAGCAAGGCGAGAGCGACGAGCGAGCCGCAGGCGCGCAAAGAGGTGCTGAAGCGGATCCAGGACGAGGGGATCGAGTTCCTGCTGCTGTGGTTCACCGACATCGAAGGGCACCTGAAGAGCTTCGCGGTGACGCCCAGCGAGATCGAGACGGCGCTCGACGACGGAATGGGCTTCGACGGCTCGTCGATCACAGGCTTCAACGCGATCGAGGAGTCGGACATGGTGGCGATCCCCGACCCCGACACCTTCACGCCGATGCCGTGGAAGGAGGGCGAGACGAGGGTGGCTCGCATGATCTGCGACGTCGTCACTCCCGACGGAAAGCCGTACGAGGGCGACCCGCGCTACGTCCTGCGCCGCGCGCTCGACCGCATGGCGGACATGGGCTTCGAAACGTTCAACGTCGGGCCCGAGCTCGAGTACTTCCTCTTCAAGGACGATCGCGGCACGGAGACGCTGGACGAGGGCGGTTACTTCGCAATGACGACGATGGACGCCGCGAGCGAGTTGCGCCAGGAAACGGTGCGCGCCCTCGAGAGTGTCGGCATCCCGATCGAGTACGTCCACCACGAGGTGGGGCCCTCGCAGCACGAGATCGACATGCGCTTCGCGCCGGCGCTGACGATGGCCGACCACACCGTCACCTACCGCTTGATCGTCAAGGAGATCGCGAAGAAGGCCGGCTACCACGCCACGTTCATGCCGAAGCCGATCTTCGGAGAGAACGGGTCGGGGATGCACACGCACCAGTCGCTCTTCACGGACGGCCGCAACGCGTTCTTCGACGGCGACGACGAGTGGCACCTGTCCGAGACGGGCAAGGCGTTCATCGCCGGCCAGCTTCGTCACGCGCGGGAGATCGCGGCGGTCTTCGCCCAATGGGTCAACTCGTATAAGCGGCTCGTCCCGGGCTACGAGGCTCCCGTCTACGTCGCATGGTCTCGGCGGAACCGCTCCGCATTGATCAGAATCCCGCTCTACAAGCCGGGCTCGGAGCAGGCCACTCGCGCCGAGATCCGCTGCCCGGACCCGGCCTGCAACCCGTACCTGACGTTCGCCACGCTGCTCCACGCGGGGCTGGAGGGGATCGAGAATGGCTACGAGCTCCCCGAGCCGATGGAGACCAACCTCTACCACCTCACGCCGGAGCAGCGGCGCGAGCGTGGGATCGTCTCCCTACCCGAGACGCTTGGCGAGGCGATCGACGAGCTGGCGCAGTCGGAACTGGCGAAGAAGGCTCTGGGCCCGCACATCTTCGACCGCTACATCGAGCTGAAGCGGAAGGAGTGGGACGAGTACCGCGTCCAGCTCACCGACTGGGAGCGGGAGCGCTATCTCTCGGTGCTCTAGGCCCTCTAGACCGGGGGCTCGAAAAGCGGGACAATCGAGGCCGGTTCCGCCGCCCTGCGGCTGGCGGAGCCCAACTGACGGCCGACTGCGAGCTGCTGGGTTTCCGCAGCTCGTGGTCGTTAGAGAGGCGTTCTAGAGGAAGCTGCGCAGCGACTCGCGCTCGACCCGAAGGCCGATCACGCCGCTCGCGCCGTCGATCTGGTCGATCGCGGACGCCGGGACGAGCCGGCGCCGGCGCGCGAAGAAGCCCTTGCGAACCGACAGCGCGTCAGGCAGATCGGGCACGGTGCCGTACATCGGGCATTCGACCCGGCCTACGAGCCGTCCGCGCGCGTCCGCGACCAGATACCCGGAGGTCTGCAGGAGCGCCGAGGCTGGCACCGACATCGACGCCGACCTTAGCGGCGGCCAAGGACGGCGCCGGTAAAACCTTTGTTAAGCCCCCGGCTTGGCGGACATCGCCCACCAGGCGACGCCGAGCGCAACGAGATAGATGCTCGCCAACACCGGCACGGCGACCGCGATTCGTCCGGTGCCTTTCCGCCGAGCCGCCAGCCACGCGAGGACGCCGAGAACGAGCAGGAGAACCGCCCCGCCCTCGGAGACCACAAAGCCGTAGTCCACCCACCCCGGCGTGTCCTCCGGGAACTCCTTGTCGAGGACCCACGCTGCGGCGGCGTACATCAGGATCCAGCCAGGGACGATTCCGAACAGGAAGGTCCTGAACCCGACCCGGGCGAGCATCGCGGCGTGCTCGGTTCGGGCTCGTCCGGCGAACCCCACGATCGCAACCGTGGCCGTGGCACCAAAGAGGACGGTTGCGCCGAGGACGTGCAGGAAGAGCGGCAGGTTCCAGCTGTCGGGGCGGATCACGGCCAGCATCAGGCGCCTGGCTTCCAGATCATGATCGCGAGGATCGCGACGAGGACGAGGCCGCTCCCGTAGCTGAGTGCCAGCGAGACGGGGTCGCGGACCCGGCTACGGAGCTCGGTGCTAGGCGCGTCTCCCTGGGCGGCCAGCTCGGCAGCGAACTTCGCCGTCGCCTCGTCCCGCCTCCCACCGATGCCGCCCATCGCGTTGGCCACGATCAGGAGCACGATCGCGGTTATCACCCAGCCGTCTCCGTAGCCGTAGCCCGCCTCGTGCACGAGCCAGAGCCCGAAGACGAACGCGAACAAGGTGCCGATCATGATCGAGACGACCGCGATCCTGATCAGGCCGAAGAGAAGGACGATCTCGCTCGGGCGGTCACGGCGGAGCGCTGCGATGTTCAGCGACGCGGCGACGACGCCTCCGCCGAGCAGCAGAAACGCGCCGGTTACGTGCAGGAAGAGCAGCCACTCGTACGTGGTCAAGGCGCGAACACTACGGTCTGCGGTGGCTCCCTACAATCGGGTGGGTGGACGAGACCGCTCGGCACCTGCGTCTGTTGACCGAGACGATCGCCGTGGTCAACTCGACGCTCGACCTCGAGGAGGTGCTCTCGCTCGTCGCCCGCGAGGTGGCCGATGCTCTCGGCGCCGACGCCTGCTTCGTCTACCTCTACGACGAGCAAGCGGACGAGCTGGTGCTGCGAGCCACGCACGGTTCCAGGGTCGAGGAGATGACGGGTCGCCCGCGGATGCGGCCCGGCGAGGGAATCACGGGGACGGCGGCATCGTCGCGCGAGCCGGTGATGATCGCGTCGCAGGCGCATCTCGACGAGCGGTTCAAGGCGTTTCCCAACCTGCCCGAGGATCAATACGAGTCGATCCTGGCCGTGCCGGTGCTGGCGCGCGAGAAGCTGGCTGGAGCGCTCAATGTCCGCACCAGGGAGCCGCGGGAGTTCTCGTCTGCGGAGATCGAGCTCTTGCTGGCGATCGCAGCTCAGGTGGCGCAGACGATCGAGCACGCGAAGCTCTACGCCCAGGCCCAGCGGCGGGTGGTCGAGCTGGAAGCGCTGGCGCGGATCTCCGAGGCGGTCACGGAGTCGCTCTACCTCGAGGAGTCGCTGGAAGGAATCGTGGCCGCAACCGTCGACGCGTTGGACGCCACCGGCGCAGCGCTCGTGCTGGAGGACGGCGAGGTCGTGTGGCCGGATGGCCGAGCCGGCACGCACGCCCTGCGGGTGCCGTTGCGCTGGAAGGGCCGGCAGGTGGGTGAGCTCGTCTGCGACCGCGACCGGCCGTTCACGCCTGACGATCATGCACTGCTCGGCTCGATCGCGAGCCATGCGGCCGTGGCGCTGGAGCACGGCCGAGCAGTGCTCCGGGGTGTGCTGGCGCAAGAGATCCACCACCGGGTGAAGAACAACCTCCAGACCGTGGCCTCCCTGCTGCGGCTCCAGGCGCGCGCCGAGGAGGTCGACCCGCGCAAGGCGCTTGACGACTCGGTCAACCGGATCCTGGCGATCGCGGCCGTGCACGAGGTGCTCACCGAGCGGCGCGACGAGGACGTGAAGCTCGACGAGCTGCTCGACCGGCTGCGGGCGATGCTTGTGCAGGGCCTCGGTCAGGCGAAGACGGTCGAGGCGACGCTCGAGCCGGTGTCGCTGGCGGGCAACCGCGCGACCGCCCTGGCACTCGTCTTCTCCGAGCTCCTTCAAAACGCCCTCGAGCACGGCGGCCAGGCCGTCCGGGTCGAGCTCGCGCGGCGCGACGGCAACCTGGTGCTCGCGATCGCCGACGACGGTGGCGGCGTGGACGGCGAGCCGGTGTCCGGCACCGGACTGTCGATCGTACGAGCGCTCGTCCGGGACGAGCTCGACGGGACGCTAACGCTCGAGTCCAACGGCGGCCTTCGCGCGGAGGTCGTGTTCCCTTCGTGAGCGGCGCCGGCTCGTTGTTGCGCTTTCGGCACACCCGAGTCACCCACTCGTGCGAAGCGGAGGGGTAGGCTGACCGCCATGGCAGGGGGGCGGGTCGGGACCCGCAGGTTGTCGCGCGTGAACACTTACCGGTCGGCGTGAACCACCGAATCGTCGACGCGACCGACCTCGAAGGGCGGCGCAAGCTGATCGCTCGCGAGCTCGGGGCCCGGGCCGTAAAGCTCAACCAGTTCGACTCCGAGCCAAACCAGGCCGGCTTCGAGCACGACGAGGTCGAGTCCGGACAGGAGGAGATCTACTTCCGTCTCCGTGGCAGCGGCGTCCTCCGCGTCGAAGGCGAAGAGGTCGCGCTCGAGTCCGGACGCTACGTACTCGTGGCGCCGGAGGCCAGGCGCCAGGTCGTCGCCGGGCCGGACGGCCTCTCCTACGCCGTCGTCGGCGCCGTCGTCTGAGAGCGCTCGAACACGGCGATGCGCCAGATGCGGCCGGCGCGCTCGTGCACGGCGAGCGTCAGACCCGAGCGTTCCGCCGCGCTCACGACCCGTGCCGGTGGATGCACGAACCCCTCGATTCCGCCGCTGAGCCGGAACCAGACGTTGGCCAGGCGGAAGCCGAGCCGCAGCCACCAGGTGTCACGCGGAAAGCTCAATGCGAGCAGGCGCCGAGCGTGTTGCGAGGCGGCGCCGACCAGCCTTTCCGGATCGGGGTAGCAGCAGACGACGCGGTGCATGACCACGAGGTCGGCTGCCTCGACCCGCGCCTCCTCCTCGACGAAGTCACCGTGGCGCCGCTCGATCTGGTGCTCGGCGCCGGCCTCTCGCGCGAGTACGCTCGCCTCCTCGTCGTAGCCGTGCGAGAGCTCCACGATCGTGGCGCGACTCACGCCGCGCCGCAGCAGCTCGAGCTCGATCGCGCCGACGCCGCCGCCCACCTCGAGCGCGGATGCGCCTGCGACACCTCGGGCGCCCAGCTCGTCGACAAGCCGCTGCGCGGCATCGTCCAGGCCCTTGCGCCGGTATCGACGGGCGTCTCGTCGCGCCGTTCGCTGCCCGAAGAACCTCTCGTACCCACGCGTGCAACAGGTGCCCACGCCTGTGGAGTCTACGATCCGCCGATGAGGATTCTCGTCGCCGAAGACGAGACGATCATTCGCCTCGACCTGCGCGAGCTGCTCGAACGCTCCGGTTTCGACGTCTGTGCGGAGGCGAAGGACGGGCTCGAGGCGGTGGAGCTGGCTCGGAGCGAGCAGCCTGATCTCGCGGTCCTCGACGTGAAGATGCCGCGGCTGGACGGCATCGAAGCGGCCCGCCGGATCCTGGACGAGCGCCCGATCCCGATCGTGATGCTGACCGCCTACGGCCAGGACGAGCTCGTCTCGCGGGCGATCGAAGCCGGGGTCTTCGGGTACCTGGTCAAGCCCTTCCGCGAACAGGACTTGCTGCCGGCGATTCGGACCGCGCGCGCCCGCCACGAGGAGCTCAGCGCGCTGCGCGAGCAGGCTGACTCGCTCGCGGAGGCGCTGGCCGCGCGCAAGTCGATCGAACGGGCGAAGGGCCTCCTGATGGAGCGCGAGGGGCTGAGCGAGGATGAGGCCTTCGGCCGCCTGCGCAAGGCGAGCCAGCTCTCGGGTCGGCCGATGCGCGTCGTCGCGGAGGCGCTGATCGCGACCCTCGCCGAGGGCAACGCCTAGCGCCGGCTTACGCCTGCGCCTCCTCAAACAGGCGCTCCCAGCGGGAGATCAGTCCCTGCAGTTCGTCGCGGGCGCTGCGGTGAGCCGCCAGGGTGGACACATCCGACCAGTCCTCGGACAGGCGTCGCTCCAGTCTGGCGACCGCTTCCTCCTGCCGAGAGATCTCGCTCTCGAGGCGCTCGAGCTCGGACGGACGCGGAGCGCGCGGCCGCTGCGGCTTCGGCTTCTCCTTGCGCGGCCGGGCCGGCTGCGCCGGCGCCTCGGGCGGCTCCGCCCGACGCTGCGCGTACTCGGCCCACCCGCCGTCGTAGGAGTTGATCGACTTGTCCTCGATCGCGAGCAGCCGCTGGGCGACCGCATCGAGCAGCGCGCGGTCGTGCGAGACGAGCAGCACCGTTCCGGGGAACGCGTCGAGCGCGGCCTCCAGCGCCTCCCGGCTCTCGAGATCGAGGTGGTTGGTCGGCTCGTCGAGCACGAGGAAGTTCGCCCCGGAGGCGACCACGAGCGCGAGCGCGAGTCGCCGCCGCTCGCCGCCCGAAAGCGCGGTGACCGGCTTCTCATGCTGTTCCCAGCCCGAGAAGAGGAAGCGGCCGAGGAGGTTCTGGGCCTGCGGGCGTGTCAAACCGGTCGCCCGCTGCGTGCAGTCGAGGACGCTGCCGCGCTCGTCGAGCTCGACCTCGTGCTGGGAGAAGTAAGCGGGCACGACGCCGTGGCCGAGGCGAACCTTGCCGTCTCGCGCCGCCCGTGCGCCGAGGATCGTCTCGAGGAGCGTCGTCTTGCCGGAGCCGTTTGGCCCGACGAGCCCGACATGCTCACCGCGCTCGAGCGCGAAGCTCGCAGCGGTCAGCAGGTCCTTGTCGCCCGCGCTGACCTCGAGCGCTGTCGCCTCGACGACGGTGCGGCCGCTGCGGGCCGGCTTGAGAAAGTCGAACCCGAGGGAGCGGCTGCGCCGGTTGAGGAGCTCCAGCTCGCCGGTCGCGCCGGCGCGCTCCTTCTGCAGGCGCTCGATCTGCGTCAGCTTCGCCTGAGCCTGCTTCGCCTTGCTCTTCTTGTACCGGAAGCGCTCGACGAAGCGCTCGAGGCGCGCGATGTCGACACCGACCCGCTCTGCGGTCTTGGCAGCCGCCGCCGCGCGCGCCGCCTTCTCGATCCGCCAGGTGTGCCAAGGACCCGGGAAGAAGAGGGAGCGGCCGGCCTCGAGCTCGAGCACGCCCGTGGTGACCGCCTCCAGGAACCAGCGGTCGTGCGCGACGAGGATGACGGCCGCGTCGAGCGACTGCAGCTCCTGCTCGAGCCACTCGAGGTTCTCGACGTCGAGGTGATTGGTCGGCTCGTCCAGGAGCAGGAGATCGGGGTCGCCGGCGAGCGCTCGCGCCAGCGATGCACGCGTCAGCTCGCCGCCCGAGAACGTCTCGAGCGGCCGGTCGAGGTCCCGCTCGACGAACCCGAGGCCCCGCAGCGTTCCGGCCGCGCGTTCGCGCCATGTGTAGCCGCCTGCGTGCTCGAGCCGTGCCTGGGCGTCGGCGTAGCGGCGCAGTGTGGCCGGCCCGTGGTCGCCCGAGGCCATCGCCTGCTCGAGCGCGCGCAGCTCCTCCTCGGTCTCGACGAGATCGCGCGCGCCGCTGAGTGCGTACTCGCGCAGGCTCAGCCCGTGCTGGAGCGGCGGCCGCTGGTCGTGGAGGGCGATGCGCGTCCCCTTCGCGAACGCGAGCTCGCCTCCGTGCCGCTCGCTCTCGCCCATGAGCATGCGCAGCAACGTCGTCTTGCCGGCGCCGTTCGGCCCGGAGAGCGCCAGCCGGTCGCGGCGCTCGACCGAGAACGAGACGCCCTCGAACAAGAGCGAGCCGGCAAGCTCCTTGCGCAGGTTGGAGGCGGTGACGACTGCCATGATCGAAGCCTAGTCCTGGCGGCGTAAGGTGCCGAGCCATGTATGTGCTCGCACTCGACGTCGGCAGCTCGTCGGTTCGCGCTCGTGTCTACGACGAGCTCGGGCGTGAGCTGGACGCCGCTGCGCAGCGGATCTACAGCGCCGACTACGGCCGGGACGGATCGGCCGTGCTCGATGCCGAACGCCTCGTCGAAGCCTCTCGGCAGGTGCTCGACGAAGCGCGGGCCGGAGCGCCGCCGGTCGCCGCGGTGGCGATCTCCTGCTTCTGGCACAGCCTGCTCGCGCTCGACTCGAGCAACAACCCGCTCACGCCGGTGCTGCTCTGGCAGGATCGCCGCTCGGCGCGCCAGGCCGCCGAGCTCGCCGAACGGCTCGACTCGGAAGAGGTGCACCGCCGCACGGGCTGCGTGCTGCACACGAGCTACTGGCCGGCGAAGCTGGCCTGGCTCGCCGCAGAGCATCAGGAGGTCTCTGCCAAGGCCGAGCGCCTCGTCTCATTCGCGGACTACCTGTTCCTCCGACTCACCGGCGAGCTGCGGACGAGCCTCTCGACGGCCTCGGGGACCGGGCTGCTCGATCTCCGCGCCCGGACCTGGGACGCGGGCCTGCTCGAGGTTCTCGAACTGGGCGCCGAGCAACTCCCTCCGATCTCGGACGAGCCCAGCTCGGCGCAGGAGCCCGTCTTCCCGCCGGTCGGCGACGGCGCCTGCTCGAACCTCGGTGCCGGCTGCGCCGGGCCGCAGCGCGCGGCGCTGATGATCGGCACTTCCGGTGCCTTCCGTGTCCTGCGCGAGACCCGGGATCCCGGCCCTCGGCCCGGCCTCTTCTGCTACCTGCTCGACGACGAGCACATGGTCGAAGGCGGCGCCGTCTCCGACGGGGGCAACCTCTACGCCTGGTTGAAGCAGACGCTGCAGCTGGACGGAGCGAGCCTGGGCGAGCCCGACGGCCACGGGCTCACCTTTCTGCCGCTGCTGGGCGGCGAGCGGAGCCCCGGCTGGAACACGAAGGCGACCGGCGCCGTTGCCGGGCTGACATTCGACGTGCGACCGGGCGACCTCCTTCAGGCCGCGCTCGAGGGCGTCGCGTACCGGTTTGCCGAGCTCGCCGAGCTCCTGCCCGAGGTGGAAGAGATCGTCGCGACCGGGCACGCGCTCCTCGTGAGCCCGGAGTGGGTCCAGCTCTGCGCCGACGTCCTCGGGCGGCCGGTCACCGCGTCGGCCGTGGCGGAGGGCTCGGCGAGAGGTGCAGCCGTCTACGGCCTGGAACGGCTCGGCGCCGAGCCCGAAGATGCGCCACTCGGGCCCGTGCACGAGCCGGATCCCGAGCGCGGCGAGGTCTACGCGGCGGCCCGCGAGCGGCAGCGCGACCTCTACCGCCGGCTCTTCTAGGCCCTGATCGGAGTCTCGACCAGGGCCTGCGCGGCCTCGACGATGTGATCCGCGTCGATCCCGGCTGCGGCAAGCAGCTCGGCCGGCTTGCCCGAGCCTGGGAGATCGCGGACGGCCAGCCGCACGACTCGGGCCGGGGCCTCGCCGTCCGATAACGCCTCAAGCACCGCGTCGCCGATGCCGCCCTCAGACCAGTGGTCCTCGACGGTCAGGATCCGCCCGCCCGTGGCCTCGGCGGCCGCCCGAAGCGTTTCGCCGTCCACCGGCTTGACCGAGTAGAGGTCGATCACCCGGGCCGAGATGCCCTCGCTCTCCAGCTGCTCGGCGGCCTTCAGCGACTCGTGCAATGTGATCCCCGCGGCGACGATCGCGAGGTCGTCGCCGTCGCGCAGAACACGTGAGCCGCCGACCGGGAAGTCCTCGTCCGCGCCGTACACGACAGGGGTCGCAGCCCGCGTGGTACGCAGGAAGACGATCCCTTCGCGCTCGGCCATCTCGGCGACGAGCTTCGCCGTCTGGTTCGCGTCGCACGGGTAGAGCACCGTCGAGCCATGGACGGCGCGCATCATCGCGAGATCCTCGAGCGCCATCTGCGACGGCCCGTCCTCGCCGATCGAGACACCGGCGTGCGAGCCCGAGAGGCGGATGTTCGCCTGGCTGATCGCGGCCATGCGGATGAAGTCGTACGCGCGCGAGAAGAACGCTGCGAAGGTCGACGCGAACGGCACCCAGCCACGCACCTGCAGGCCAACGGCCGCCGCGACCAGCTGCTGCTCCGCGATGAACATCTCGAAGTAGCGCTCCGGATAGGCCTTGGCGAACAGCTCCGCGTACGTCGAGTTGCTCACCTCGCCGTCGAGAGCGACGACCCTGCCGTTCGCGCCGCCGAGCGCGACGAGTGCCTCTCCGTAGGCCAGCCGCGTCGCGACGTCCTCGCCGAGCTCCCACGTAGGCAGCTCGAGCGCACCCTCCTCGAACTCGTTCGGCTGGTCGTCGAAGGTCGGCTTGGCGACGTCGATCACGATGTGCCGCTCTCCGCCGAGCTCCTCGATCGCCTGCTCGGGGTTGTCGAGCGCCTTGCCGTGCCAGTTGGGCTTGTTCTCGACCTCCTTCACGCCCTTGCCCTTGATCGTCTTGGCCACGATCACGGTGGGCTCGTCCTTCGTCTCCACGGCCTCGGCGTACGCCCGGTCGATCGCCTCGACGTCGTGCCCGTCGATCTCGATCGCCTTCCAGCCGAAGGCCCGAGCGCGGTCGGCGTAGGAGTCGAGGTCCCAGCCGTGCATGGTCTCGCCGCGCTGCCCGAGGCGGTTGACGTCGATGATCGCCGTCAGGTTGTCGAGCCCGTAGAACGCAGCGTGCTCGAAGGCCTCCCACACGGAGCCCTCGGCGATCTCGCTGTCGCCACAGAGGACCCAGGTGCGGTACGGAAGCCGGTCGAGCTTCTTCCCCGCGAGCGCGATGCCGACGCCATACGGCAGGCCCTGACCAAGCGAGCCGGTGGCGACGTCGACCCAGGGGATCGCCGGTGTGGGGTGGCCCTGGAGCCGGCTCCCGAAGACGCGGAAGGTGAGCAGCTCCTCGTCGGTGATCGCGCCTGCCGCCTTGTACATCGAGTAGAGCAGCGGCGAGGCGTGCCCCTTGGAGAAGACGAGGTGGTCGTTGCGCGGGTCGTCCGGCGAGTCGAAGTCGTAGTGAAGGTATTTCGCCAGCAGGACCGCCATCAGGTCGGCGGGGGACATCGACGAGGTCGGGTGGCCCGACTTGGTCACGTTGCTGCTGCGGATCGAATCGACGCGCAGCTGCTGTCCCAGTTCCCGCCAGAGCTCGGTCTCGTTCATCGGGCCGGACCTCCTTGGACGACGACTGCCGGGTAACGTAACGGTCCTGATGAGAGTCGCGGTCGCCTTCGACCACCGCGGCGTCAAGCTGCGCGAGAAGCTGCTGGCCGAGCTGGCCGCCCTCGGGCACGAGACGGTCGATCTGGGCACCGACAAGCCCGAGCCGAGGATCGACTACCCGGACAAGGCGCGCGAGGTCGGCCATACGATTCGGAGCGGCGAGGTCGAGCGGGCGGTGCTCGTCTGCGGCTCGGGCGTCGGCGCCTCCGTGGCCGCGAACAAGCTCACCGGCATCCGTGCGGGGATCTGCCACGACACGTATTCGGCGCACCAGGGCGTCGAGCACGACGACATGAACGTGCTCTGCCTGGGCTCGGAGGTCGTGGGTCCCGAGCTGGCTGTCGAGCTGACGCGGGCCTTTCTGGCCGCCCGTTTCGACGGCGGTGAGCGGTACGTGCGCCGGCTTGAAAAGATCGAAGAGATGGAAAGGGAGAAGAGCTATGGCTAAATCGCGACTGCACCAGCTGTCCGAGCTCGGGCAGAGCGTCTGGATCGACTTTCTCTCCCGCCACATGCTCCGGAGCGGAGAGTTGGCGCGGATGATGGAGGACGACGCCGTCGTCGGCGTGACCTCTAACCCGACCATCTTCCAGAAGGCGATCTCCGAGGGCGACCTCTACGACGATCAGCTGCGCGAGGTGCTGGCCGAGGAGGACGATGCGAAGGAGGTCTTCCTCAAGCTCGCTGTCAAGGACGTCCAGGATGCCTGCGACCTCCTTCGGAAGGTCTGGGACGGCGGCAGCGGTCAGAACGGCTACGTCTCGATCGAGGTCGACCCGAACCTCGCGTACGACACCGACGGGACGATCGCCGAGGCTCAGCGGCTCCACGAGCTCGTCGACCGGCCCAACTGCTTCGTGAAGATTCCCGCGACCGAGGCCGGCCTGCCCGCGATCGAGGAGATGATCGCCCGCGGCCGCTCGATCAACGTGACGTTGATCTTCTCGCTCCAGCGCTACTCCGAGGTCGTCGAGGCCTTCCAGCGCGGGCTCGAGCGGCTGGTCGAGAGGGGCGGGGATCCCGGCCCGGTTGCCTCGGTGGCGAGCTTCTTCGTCTCGCGGGTGGACACGGAGGCCGACAGGCGGCTCGAGGAGATCGGCGGGCCGGACGAGCTGAAGGGCAAGCTCGCGATCGCGAACGCGAAGCTCGCCTACGAGCGCTACAAAGAGCTCCACTCGGGCGAGCGCTGGGAGGCGCTGGCCGCCAAGGGTGCGCGCAAGCAACGGTGCCTCTGGGCATCGACCTCGACCAAGAACCCCGAGTACCGCGACGTGATGTACGTCGAGGAGCTGATCGGCCCGGAGACCGTGAACACCATGCCGGAGGAGACGATCCGCGCGTTCCAGAATCACGGCGAGGTCGAGCTGACTCTGGAGCGCGACGTGGACGAGGCGCGCCGTGTGTTCGAACTGCTCGCGCAGGCGGGGGTCGACTACGACGATGTGGTCGCGACGCTCGAGCGCGAGGGCGTGGAGAAATTCTCCGACTCCTTCAGAGAGCTGCTCGACGGCGTTCGGGCCAAGAAGGGCGAGCTGGTCTCGGCCTGAGCGTCACAGGCTCGGATCTGTACGTGGAGGTCGCCGGTGAAGGCCCGGCGGTCGTTCTGATCCACGCGGGGATCTGCGACAGCCGGATGTGGGACACGCAGTGGGACACCTACTCTCGTGCCCACCGCGTGCTGCGCTACGACCAGCGCGGCTTCGGCCGCTCGCCGCTCGAGCCAGGGCGCTTCTCCTACGGTCGCGACCTGGTCGAGCTGATCGAGGGCGAGGCCTTCGAGCGGGCCTCGCTCGTGGGCGTGTCCATGGGGGGGCGGGTTGCGCTCGAAGTTGCCGTCGCGCGACCGGAGCTGGTCGAGGCGCTCGTGCTCGTCGGCGCGGGTCTGCGCGGCCACGACTGGTCGGAAGAGATGAACGCTGCGGACGCCGAGGAGGAGGCGGCGCTCGGTCGCGGCGATCTCGATGCTGCAGCCGAGGTGGCTGTCCGTACCTGGGTCGACGGCCCGAGGCGCCGTCCCGAAGACGTGGACCCGTCGTTGCGCGCCAAGGTGGCCGAGATGCAGCGGCGCGCCTACGAGCTCCAGCTGCCGGTCGAGAGTCTCGCCGAGGAAGAGCCGCTGGTCGCCGACCTGTCAGAGCGGCTCGGAGAGATCACCGCCCCAACGCTCGTCGTGGTCGGTGACGAAGACGTGCCGGACATCCACCAGATCGCGGATCGCCTCGAGCGCGAGATTCCCGGCGCCCGGCGTGCGACAATCGCCGACAGCGCCCACGTCCCGAGCATGGAGCGGCCTCGCGAGTTCGACGAGCTCGTGCTTGGCTTTCTCGACGCGTGAGCGCCGTCGCCCCCGCAGAGGTCGTCGAGCGCATCTGGGCCCGCGACCCCACGCTCTGGACGGGACACGACGAGGCAAAGTGGCTCGGCTGGCTCGACGAGCCGATGCGCATGCGCAGCCGCCTCGGCGACCTGCTCCGCTTCGTAGAGGAGCTCGCCGCGCCGGGCGTCGTCGACACCTTCGTCCTGCTCGGGATGGGCGGGTCGAGCCTCGCACCGGAGGTGATCCGGCGCACCTTCGAGTCGGACTCGTTCCACGCGCTGGACACGACGCACCCGGCGGCATTGCGCATGGCCGCCGAGACGCTCGACTTCGAAGCGACGCTGTTCATCGCGGCCTCCAAGTCGGGCACGACGCTCGAGACGCGCTGCCACCTGGACTACTTCTGGGAAAAGGCCGGCAGGCGCGGCCAGCTCTTTGCGGCGATCACCGATCCCGGCTCGGAGCTCGAGTCGCTCGCACGCGAGCGTGGTTTCCTCGGGATCTTCGAAGGCGAGCCGACGATCGGCGGCCGCTACTCGGCGCTGTCGGTCTTCGGCCTGGTGCCTGCGGCGCTGATGGGCGTCGACCTCGAGCGCCTGCACGAGCGCGTCGAGGAGATGGTCGAGGCCTGTCACGCCCAGGACGGCAACCCGGGTCTCGAGCTTGGCCTCGAGCTCGGTCACGGCTGGCAGGACGGGCGTGACAAGGTGACGATCAACCCCAACACAGGCGGCTTCGGGCTCTGGGCCGAGCAGCTGCTGGCGGAGTCCACGGGCAAGGAGGGCAAGGGCCTCATCCCTGCGCCCGGAGAGCCGCCGGACGGGCCAGACCGGCAAGCGCCCGAGGTGCGGCTGAGCGCGCCCTACGAGCTCGGACAGGAGTTCTACCGCTGGGAGTTCGCCACGGCGGTGGCGGGATCGATCCTCGGGATCAACCCGTTCGACCAGCCCGACGTGCAGGCGGCGAAGGACAGGACGAGTCAGGTGCTCGCGCAAGGCGACGTCGAGCTCGAGCCGGAGGGCTCGCTCGACGAGCTGCTGGCGCAGGCGCGCGACGGCGACTACGTCTGCATCCAGGCATTCACCGATTACGCGCGCGTCGACGAGCTCGAAGCGATCGTGCAGCAGGCGCGCGCCGCCGGTCACGTGGTCACGCACGGGTTCGGACCGCGCTACCTGCACTCGACCGGCCAATTCCACAAGGGCGGTCCGAACAACGGCTTGTTCCTGCAGGTCGTGGACGAAACCGGCGACGAGTTGCCCATCCCGGGGCAGAGCTTCGGCTTCGCGCGGCTGATGCGCGCGCAGGCCGCGGGAGACTACGAGTCGCTGAAGGAGCGCGGCCGCCGCGTCGCGAGGATCCGCATCTGATGCAGCTCGGGATGATCGGACTCGGACGCATGGGCGCCAACATGACGGCCCGGCTCGACCAGCACGGC
>DATAOV010000026.1:0-11264 GCA_036265535.1 Gaiellaceae bacterium
GACTTTCGGGAAGCCCGCGGCGCCCGCGAAGGCTGGCAGTTCAGCGCCGGCGCCTCCCCTTCCCCGAGATCGCGACCGACTGCTGCAGACAAGCGCTCCGCCGTCTGACCATCCGCAACGCCGGCAACTTAGTCCGCGCGCCCTTTACGAGTCCGCACCCCGTGCGCGACGTCTCGTGCTGCGGCGTCGAGCTCGCCGGGCGTCGGCCAGGATAGCCCGGGCTGCGTTCCTCCCGGGGCCGCCGGTGACTCCGCCCCCGGGGTGTGTGCCCGCCCCACACATGTAGAGGCCCCGGATCCCGGCAAGCCGGTAGCGAGCATGGCCGAGGAGGGGCCGCCAGGCGAAGACCTGGTCGAGGGCGTGCTCGCCGTGCATCGGGTGCCCGCCGCTGAGCCCGTACTCCTGCTCGAGGTCCAACGGCGTGACGACGTGGCGAGCGACGATCTTGTCTGCGATACCCGGTGCAGAGACCTCGAGCGTCCGCACGGCCCCGTCCGCTACACGATCGCGCGCTGCCTCGTCCCAGTCCGCGTCGCGGAGGCGCCGTGGCGCGTACTGGAACAGCGCGGTGATGACGTGGGTCCCATCAGGGGCGAGCGAGGGGTCGGAAAGGGTGGGGATCGTCGCCTCGAGATACGGGTGCTCGGAGATCCGCCCGTACTTCGAGTCGTCGAATGCCCGCTCGAGGCTGTCGAGGCTTGGTGCGACGACGATCCGCCCGTGCAGGCGCTCAGGGTCGACGCCGCCGATCGCCGGCAGGCCCTCCAGGACGAGGGTCACCTTCGCCACCACGCCGGGTGTGCGGATGTGCTCGACCCGCCAGCCCAGAGTCGGGCCGACCTCGGCCGGGTCGACGAGGCGCAGAAGGGTCTGCTTGGGATCGGCGTTCGACACGACGATCCGCGCGTCGATCTCCTCGCCGCTCGCGAGAGCGACCCCCTCGACAGAGCCTCGCCCGGTTCGGATGGCCGCGACCTCGGCGTCGCGGCGAATCGTCGCGCCGTTGCTCCGCGCAGCGGCGACGAGCGCCTCCACCAGGGAGTCCGGCCCGCCGCGCGCGAAGACCGTGCGGCCCGCCGCTCCTCCTCCTGGGGCCGAGTCCCACAGGAAGTTGAGCGCCGTTCCCGCCGACCGGGGGCCCATGGCCGCGTAACGAACGCCTCGCGCGCCGAGGAGGCCGCGTAGCGCCTCGTCCTCGACGGCTTCGCCGACGAGGTCCGCGACGGACATCGGCAGCACCCGCAGCGCCTCGCGCAGCTGCTGCTTCCCGAGGTGCCGAACGCCGTTCAACAGCGTGAGGCCGCCGGTGGCGTTCGCGAGGGACGGAGACGCGAGGTCCGGCGGCTCGGTCGCTTGGACGCGGGCCAGGAAGGCGCCCAGCGAGCGGATCCTACGGTCGAAGGCGACGAACGCCTCGGCATCGCGCGGCTGGGTCCCCGTCCGGAGCTCCGTCGCCGTCCGGACCGGGTCGCGCCACAACGTGAGGCCCGGCCCGTCGGCGGACGGGGCGAAGGCCGCCACCTCCGGCTCGATGGCGCGGAAGCCGTGCGAGCCGAGCCCGAGGTCACGGACCACGTCGTCACGGAGACTTCCGACGCAGTCGGCCGCAACCGGCGCGCGCACACCGGGCGCGACCTCCTCGGTGGCCAGGAGGCCGCCCGCCCGGCTTCGCCGCTCGAGAACCAGCGTCCGGAGCCCCGCCTTCCCCAGGTACGAAGCCGTGACCAGGCCGTTGTGGCCGGCCCCGACTACGACCGCGTCGTATCGCTCCAGGGACACTCTCAGGCGGCCTTCTTGGCGCGGAGCGCGCGCAGAACCTGCAGCGCAGCGAGGCGTCCCGACGCGCCCATAATCCCACCCCCGGGGTGCGTGGCCGAGCCGCACATCCAGAGGTTCTGCAGCGGCGTCCGGTAGCGCGCCCATCCCGGCACGGGCCGGTTGAAGAAGAGCTGCTCGAGCGAGAGCTCGCCCTGGAAGATGTTTCCCTCGGAGAGCCCGAACTGGTCCTCGATGTCCTTGGGGGTGAGCACCTGCGCGTGCAAGATCAGCTCGCGGATGTTCGGCGCCCGCTCCGCGATCGTGTCGACGACGGTCTCCCCGAACGCATCACGCCGGTCGTCGTCCCATTCGTCGCCCTCGGCCAGGCGGTAGGGCGCGTACTGGACGAAGCAGCTCATGACGTGCTTGCCCGGAGGCGCCATCGACGGGTCGACGAGGGTCGGGATGATCATGTCGATGTACGGGCGCCGGCTGAAGCGCCCGGACTTCGCGTCGTCGTAGGCCCGCTCCATGTAGTCGATGCTCGGGCTGAAGCTGATCGCGCCGCGCAGGTGGTCGCCCTGGCCGGGCAGGCACGTGAACTCGGGAAGCCCGTCCAGGGCAAGATTCACCTTCCCGCTGGAGCCCCGGTACCGGTAGCGAGCGACCTCCTCGACGAACGACCCGTCGAGGAGGCCGGACGGCAGGAGCCGGACGAACGTCTGCTGCGGGTCCAGGCTCGACAGCGTCACCCGCCCGGTCACCTCGTCGCCCGCCGACGTGACGGCGCCGGTCACCTCGTCGCCTCGGGTCAGGAAGTGTTCGACGGCGGTCTCCGTCCGGATTTCGGCCCCGAACGACCGGGCGGCGCTCGCGATCGCCTCGCTGACGGCGCCGGTTCCTCCTCGCGGTATTCCCCAGGCGCGCAGGACGCCGTCGATCTCGCCCATGTAGTGGTGCAGCAGGACGTAGGCGGTCCCAGGAGAGCGGATCCCCTGGAACGTGCCGATGATCCCGGAGGCACTCATCGTCGCCTTCAGCGGATCCGTCTCGAACCACTGGTCGAGGAAGTCGGCGGCGCTCATCGTCATCAGCTGGATGAACACCGCCCGCTGCTCCAGGGAGAGGCCGTTGAAGGAGCGGGCGAGACGTGCGACGGGGAGCCATTCCCGCGGATCGAGCCTGCCCGGGTCCGGCGGCGCCATGGACAGGATCGGCTTGACGAACCTCGCCATCTCGAACATCAGGCGGCTGTACTCCTCGTACGCCTCCGCGTCGCTCGCCGACCAGCGTCGGAGCTCGCGCACGGTGCGGCCGTGGTCGTTCACACGCCACAGGTAGTCGTCGGCGAGCGGCGTGAACGTTCCGTCGAGAGGCAGGATCTCGAGGCCGTGCTCCGGCAGCGCGAGCTCCCGGACGATCTCTGGGCGGAGGAGCGATACGACATACGAGGCCACGCTGAACCGGAAGCCGGGGAACACCTCCTCGGTTACCGCCGCCCCGCCGAGAACGTGGCGCCGCTCCAGCACGACGACCTTGAGTCCGGCCTGCGCGAGGTACGCCGCGGCCACGAGCCCGTTGTGCCCGCCGCCGATGATCACGGCGTCGTACGTGCGGTGATCGGAGCTCGTCATCAGCGGCGACAATAACCGCGGCACGGCCTGGCGCGCTCCCCAAGAGCCGCCCGACTATGCTTGCCGACCGTGCCCGGTCCGTTCGACATGGAGACGGTTCAGCGTGGAGCGCGCTTGCGGCGCAGCCCCTTCTACGAGGCGACGCAGCGGCACGGCCCGAAGGGCTTCACCGTCTACAACCACACGCTCTTCCCGATCAACTTTGACGATTTCGAGGCCGAGTTCTGGCACCTGCTGAACCACGTGACGCTCTGGGACGTCGCCGTCGAGCGCAACGTGGAGGTGACGGGCCCGGACGGCTTCCGCTTCGCCCAGCTGCTCACCTGCCGCGACCTCAGCGCGTGCGCGGTCGGCCAGGGCAAGTACGTGCTGATCACGGCACCGGACGGCGGGATCCTCAACGACCCGGTCATGTTGCGGCTGGACGAGAACACGTTCTGGTTCGCGCTCGCGGACAGCGACGTGTTGCCGTACGCGAAGGGGCTGGCGGCGTACGCGGGGATGGACGTGCAGCTCTCGGAGGCCGAGGCGTACCCGCTGCAGATCCAGGGCCCGAGGTCGAAGGACGTCGTGCAGGCCCTGTTCGGCGACGACATCCTCGACCTCCGCTACTACCACTTCCGCCGCCTCGAGCTGGACGGCATCTCGCTCATCCTCACCCGCACCGGCTGGACGTCGGAGGTCGGATACGAGATCTACCTCCTCGACGCCTCGCGAGGAACGGACCTGTGGGACCGGATCATGGAGGCGGGCGAGCCGTACGAGATCCGCCCGACGGGGCCGGTGGACATCCGCCGGATCGAGGGAGGCATCTTCAACTGGGGTGCGGACATGACCTACGAAAACAACCCCTTCGAGCTGGGACTCGGCCGGCTCGTCGACCTGGACACCGAGGCGGATTTCATCGCCCGCGACGCGCTCACGAGGATTCGCGACGAGGGCGTGAAGCGGAAGATCGTCGGTGTCGAGATCGAAGGCGACCGGCTGGAGATGAACGCGACGGACTGGCCGGTTTCGGCCGACGGCGCGAGCGGACGGGTGACCTCCGCCGTCTATTCGCCCCGCCTCGAGAAGAACATCGGGTACGCCTGGCTGCCTGTCGAGCACACCGAGCTCGGGACGCACGTCGCGGTGGAGACACCCGAGGGTATGCGGGACGCGACGATCGCGCCGCTGCCCTTCTTCGACCCCGAGAAGCAGATCCCGAAGTCCTAGATCCGCCGTGTCGGTAGGAACCGCGTTCTATCCCCGGACCGCGCCACTCAACACCAAGCTGCAGTGGCGGGAATGGTCGGGCTATTTCGCGGCGAGCGCGTACTCCGACTCCCACGAGATCGAGTACAACGCCATCCGGGAGGCGGCGGCGCTCATCGACGTCTCGCCGCTCTA
This sequence comes from Gaiellaceae bacterium, assembly GCA_036265535.1. Classification (GTDB taxonomy): domain Bacteria; phylum Actinomycetota; class Thermoleophilia; order Gaiellales; family Gaiellaceae; genus AC-32. Next base: position 4,782 of record DATAOV010000026.1, read on the forward strand.
CAAGTACCTGGTCTCCGGGCCCGACGCCACGCGGCTCGTCGACCGCGTGATCACGCGGGACGCGAGCAAGCTCGCCGTCGGCCGCGTCTACTACACATCCTGGTGCGACGAAGACGGCCGCGTTGTCGACGACGGGACAGTCGCCCGGCTGGAGGAGCAGACCTACCGCTGGACGGCCGCCGACTCGTCGCTGCGCTGGCTCCGGATGAATGCTCGCGGCCTGAACGTCGAGATCGAGGATGTGAGCGAACGCATCTCCGCGCTGGCCGTGCAGGGGCCGCTGAGCCGCGACGTGCTCGAGGCAGCCACCGAGACGTTCTGGGGCGACCTCAAGTACTTCGGCCGGCAGGCCGCGCAGGTCGGCAGCATCCCTGTCGACGTCTCCCGGACGGGCTATACGGGCGACCTCGGCTACGAGGTGTGGGTCGAGAGCGCTCAGGCGGTCGAGCTCTGGGACGCCCTCGTGCGGGCCGGCGGCGCCTACGGCATCCGGCCAGCCGGGATGCTCGCCCTCGACATCGCGCGGATCGAGGCAGGGCTGATCCTCATCGAAGTGGATTTCGACTCCGTGCGGCGCGCGCTGATTCCCGAGCAGTCGTACTCGCCCTTCGAGCTGGGCGTCCTGGGCCGCTTCGTCGACTTCGAGAAGCCGGCGGAGTTCGTCGGCCGTCGCGCGCTCGAGCGGGAACAGGGTCGCGGCGGGCCTCCGCGGAGGCTCGTCGGGCTCGAGCTCGAATGGGAGCCACTCGAGGAGCTGTACCGCGCGAAGGGCCTGACGCCGACGCTGGAGCCGGCCGCCTCACGCGTCCCCGTTCCTCTGTACGCGCGGGGCCGCCAGATCGGCAAGGCCACCAGCACCACGTGGAGCCCGACACTGAAGAAGGTGGTTGCGCTGGCGTCGGTCGCTGCCGGACAAAGCAAGCTCGGCACGAGAATCGAGGTCGAGTGGACGGTGGAGGCGCAGCGCAGCCGGACGGCGGCGGCGGTGGTGGAGCTGCCGTTCTTCAATCCGATGCGCAAGACCTCGACGGTCGCTCGTTCACCAGCCCCCTAGCTTCACAGTCCGGCGAACTCCAGGTTAAGAGCCGGCCGCACGGCGCACTCCCGAGCGGCGACTGCGGTCAAGATCGCGGAGGGCCACTTCATCCGCCGACGCGGGCCTTGTCCTCCAGTACTCGTCGCCTCAACGCCTGTGCAAAGGCCGAGTCGCAGACGACGTCGTCGAGCTCGATCTCCTCGGAATCGAGCAGCTGGAGCCGGAGGTGGTCGTGGCCGTCCGGCCCGTGAAGAACAAGGCCCGCGGCGAAGAAGCCGAGCTCGTTCAGCTCGGCCGTCGCATCGTTCACATCGGCCACCGCCACGAGGTCGACGTCGGCGTAGACGACGTCGACATGCCGCGAGAGAAGGTGGCGCACAGCTCCCTTTAGGGTCGAGCTGGATTCCCCGTCCCAGCGCTGGAGCCGCAGGAAACCTAGGGAGCGCGGCTCGTCGACGTTGGCCGCTAGCGCCTCGCCCTCAACTGGAGCTGGCTGGGTGCGAGCCTCAATTGTGAGGCCGACGTTTGCGTAGACGCTCTCGAGCAGCTCGCGGTAGGGGGCCGGCAGCGCCGTTTGCCGCGAGTGTTCGTCGAAAGGGCGGTAGGAGCGGAGCGTGGCCGTTCGTCGTCTCGGCCCCTCGCCGCCGAAGCCGCGCATCGTCGTCTGCGCCGGGACCATGCCAAGCTGAAGCGCCGTCTCGCGGTAGCCGTGCGAGCGCTCAACGCGCTGACTGAAGGGATGGATGGTGACGGCATCGCCAAAGACCGAGGCAAGCCCGCGCTCGCGCGCCGCGTCAAGCGTGTGCTCGAACAACCGCCCAAAGACACCGAGCCCCCGATAGGCGGAGTGGACGACTGCGGCACCCGTCTCAGCCGAGGGGACACCAGCGACCGGCATCAGCGCGTGATGCCCGATTACTCGCCCCTCGTGGACGGCAATCGTCGACAGCAAGTCGCCCGAGGCGAGCGCCGCCATCAAGTACCTCGGCCGATAGAGGTCAGCATGCACATAGCTCAGGTGGTAGTTCTGGTACAGGAGCTGGGCGATCGCCTCGCAGTCTTGGGGCGTAGCAGTCCTCACCTCGATCGGGTCGGAAGCTTCTACCGCCGTCTGTGTTCGCCTAGGCGAAGCCTCGATGTGGTGCCGCCTCGCCTGTCCTTCGTCACCTGAGCGGACGGTTACCTCTGCCGCCAGCCGCTTCCCGTCCGAACCGAGGTTGATCAGAAGCACGTTGCGAGCGTCAGGAGCGAGAGCGGCGAGCGACGCGGGCAGCGGCCCGAAGTCCCCTCCAGCACTCGTCAGTGGCAGGCCCCAGTCGTGCACCGCGACCTGGACCGATCCGCCACCCGACTCCAGCGTAACCTCAATCTCGCCGAGGTCGTCGTCCGGGTACGCGTTGTCAAGCGTGAAGCTGACGAGCTGCTCGACGACCGCGCCCAGCCGCCGCTCGTCCTGTGCGGGGATTCCGACGGCGGCTGCAAACGCAGGAAGGAGTGCCAGTACCAGAGACGGCGCGCTCGCGTCGCTGAGGACGGTGACCTTTACCCTCGACACGGCAACAGGCGATGTTAGAGGCCGAGCTCGGGCCACGTGTCCAGCGCAGCGGCTGCAGGCGTCGCCCGCTCAGCGACGCTGGCGGGCTTCCTCGGCGTGCGGTGAGGTGGGAACGGAATCGCAGCCGAACAGCGACTACACGCGTAGCTGGCTCCCGTCAGGAGAGATCGAGTACGCCACACTCGCCGACGGGACGCGCTTGCGGTACTTGAGGACGGGTTCCGGGCCTACGCTGATCTTGCTGCACACGGTCCGCACGCAGCTCGATCACTTCCAGCTGGTGATCCCGAGGATTCTGCAGGCCTTCACCGTCTACGCTGTCGACCTGCCCGGAATGGGCTGGTCCGACATCAGGCCGGGCGCGAGTTACACCGAGCCGGCGCTCCGCCGCGCATTCGTCGAGTTCGTCACGATGCTCGACGTCAACGATGTCACTCTGGCGGGCGAGTCGATGGGCGCGACGGTCTCGCTGACCGCCTTCACCGAGCTTCAAGACCGGGTGCGACGTGTCGTCGCCTTCAACCCGTACGACTACGCCAAAGGCGTAGGCCGAGCCAATCGCATCGCCTCCGTCTACGTCGGCAGTGCCCGCCTCCCGGCGATCGGCCCGGCGGTCACGCGAATGGAGAACAAGCCCGTCCTGGGCGTCGTGCTCCGAGGTGGCTTGCTCGACGGAAGCAAGCTGCCAGATCACTACCTCGCGGAGCTGCGCCGGGTCGGCCGTCGTCGCGGCTACCCACGCGTGGCGCGCGAGGTCTACCGCAACGTGGACAGCATGATCGCCTGCCCGAGCACTCTACGGTCGCGCCAACGCCCCCGTCACCCTGGTCTACGGCGATCACGACTGGTCGCGCAGGTCAGAACGTGAAGCCGATCTCGCTCTCCTTCGAGACGCCGGGTCGATCTCGCTCCCCGACACCGGCCACTTCGCGGCCCTCGAACAGCCCGTCCGTGTCGCCGAGATCCTCCTCGACAAGCCTGGCGCCTGAATTCGTGGGCGCGCACCGCGCCGCCGCCTCCACGCGCGCTGCGGCCCTCAGCTCGCGGTGCCCGAGTCGGATGCCTCAGCAAGAACTAGTCTGATATAAGACTATCTGTGGATCGGGACGATCTCGGCTTCCTGCTCGCCAAAGCGACGCAGCATTGGAACGAGCTCTTGCAGGAGCGGTTTCGCGCTGCCGGCTGGGACGAGGTTCGGCCGAGCTACGGCTCGATCCTTGTGCCGCTGTTCGAGGAGGACGGGCTACGCATGGGCGAACTGGCGCGCCAAGCGCGGCTCAGCAAGCAGACGATGACGACCATGGTGCGCCTGCTGGAGCGCGAGGGATTGGTGCGCCGCGAGTCCGATCCCGACGACGGGCGCGCGTTTCGCATCGTGCTCACCGCCAAGGCGCGCAGGTTCGAGCCGGTCGCGGAGGGCACGCTCGCCGAGCTCGGCGCCCTCGCGCAAGAGCGGCTCGGCGAACGGCGGCTCGCTTCTGTCAAGCACGGACTGAAGGAGTGGATCGAGACATGAGGCATCACACCATCACCACCACGCTCGCCACGCCACCCGACGAGGTCTTCGCCTACCTCGCCGACATCGAGAAGCTGCCGGAGTGGGCGACCGAGTTCGCCCGCGACCTACGGCTCGTCAACGGCCGGCACAAGGTCGTGAACGGGCTCGGCGAGTTCTTCTTCGAGATCCGCGCCGACGCCGAGTCAGGCGTCATCGACATGCTCGCCGGTCCCACCGAAGACGCACTCCTCTGCTTCCCCACCCGGGTTGTCGCTACCCCGGCGGGCGGCAGCGCCTTCACCTTCACCATGTTTCAAGCACCCGGGCAGCCCGACGAACAGTTCGACAGTCAGCACGCCTCGCTTCTCCGCGAGTTCGAGAACCTGCAGCGACGCTTCGGCTCAACGCCCTAGTGTGTGTCTCCTGCGTCCGTAGCCAGGGCCGGCGACGGGGCCGACGCCTCACTGTTTGAGCTCTCCTCGAGGTTTGAAGTACAACCCGCTCTTGCGGGCGGCCCGCTGCTCCCTGCCGGCTTTCCTTACCTCCCAGCCGGCACCGGAGATGCTTCAGCGATCGGCTCGGGCTCGGTCGCGACGGCGACCCGTGGCAGCCATTCGAGCCAGCTCGGGAGATACCAGTTCCAGTCGCCGAGCAGCTTCATGCTCGCGGGGAGCAAGACCGCCCGGATGATCGTCGCGTCGATCAACACTGCGACGGCCAAGCCCACGCCGAACTGCTTCAGCAGGTCGAACGACAGGGTGATGAAGACCGAGAAGACGAGCACCATCACGATCGCGGCGCTCGTCACGACGCCGGCTGTGGTCTTGATCCCGTGCTCGACTGCCTCGTCCGTCGACATGCCCTGGTCAACGCCCTCGCGGATGCGGCTGAGGATGAAGACGTGGTAATCCATCGAGAGCCCGAACAGGATCACGAACAGGAACATCGGCATGAACGACTCGATCCCTCCTGACGAGGCGCCGATCAGGCCGCGCCCGATCCCGTCCTGGAAGACGAGCACGAGGACCCCGTAGGCCGCCGCCACCGAGAGCGCGTTGAGCACGATCGCCTTCACCGCGATCACGATCGAACGGAAGGCAAGCAGCATCAGCACGAAGGTCAGCGCAAACACAAACGCGAACACGTAGGGCGTCCTCTCCCGGAACTGGTGCTCGAAGTCGATCGAGCTCGCCGTCATCCCTCCGACGCCAGTAGTCGCATCGGGAAGCCGGCCCACCGTCGCCGGCACGAGATCGTCGCGAAGCGTGTGGACAGCGTTCTTCGAAGCTGAGTTGGTGCCGTTGCCGGCGATCGGGATCGAGATCAGGGCGACGGTGCCAGACTTGTTGACATCGACCTCGATCGGCCGGAACATCTCTCCGCTCGCGAGCGCCCGTCGCCTTAGCTGCTCGATCGCACTCCGGACTGCGCCCGAGCGGACATCGGGGGCCTCGACCAGAACCTGTGCAGCAAGGGCATCGCCGGGGAATGCTTTCTGGATCTTGTCGTAGGCCCTGATGACGGCGAGCGACCGTGGGTACGACTCAATGCTGTTCTGCGTCGTCTGGAGCCGAAGCGCCGGCACGGCAAGCGCGATCAGAAGGCCGGCTGCCAACAGTCCTGACAGGAGCGGCCGCCGCAGAACCCGCTCGACGATCGCACCCCAGAAGCGGCTCTCGCCCACACGCTGATCGGGACTGCGCAGAAACGGCACGCGGCCCTTGTTCACGCGGTCCCCGAGCTTGGAGAGCAATGCCGGGAGCACTGTGAGTGAACCGAGAACGGAGGTAGCGACGACGAGAATCGTCGCCGCCGCGAAGCCCTCAAAGGTCTTGTCGCCACTGATGAACATCCCGGCCATCGCCACGATCACCGTGAAACCCGAGATCAGCACGGAGCGGCCCGACGTCGCGGCTGCGGCCTCGACCGAAGCGGACTCCGTCCTTCCGGCCGCCCGCTCCTCGCGATCCCGCTTGAGGTAGAACATCGAGTAGTCGACGCCGACCGCGAGTCCGATCAGCAGGACGACCGCGTTTACCGCATCGTCCATGGGCAGCACTTTGCTCGGCAACGCCAGCAGTCCGATCGCCGCCAGCACCGACGTCAAAGCGAGCAGCAGCGGGATGCCGGCGGCGACCAGCGCCCCGAAGGTGAGCAGCAGGATCCCCAGCGTTACAGGGATCGAGAGGAGCCCCGCCTTGACCAGATCCTTGCCGAACTGGTCGCTGATCCCCTTGGACACGCTCCCGCCGCCGAATTCCTCGATCGTGAACTGAGGATGCGCGCTTTGGGCCTTCGCGACGGTCGCCAGGATCGGCTCGACCTTGTCCTGGGCGTCTTCGGACTTGCCGCGGATGTCGAACTGGACCAGCGCCGCTCGCCCGTCGCTCGATA
>DATAOV010000027.1:0-48490 GCA_036265535.1 Gaiellaceae bacterium
CACGTCGAGCGCGAGCGACTGCATCTCCTTCAGCAGCACCTTGAAGGACTCGGGGATCGACGGCTCGGCGATGTTCTCGCCCTTGACGATCGCCTCGTAGGCCTTCACGCGCCCGACGGTGTCGTCGGACTTGATCGTGAGCATCTCCTGGAGCGTGTACGCGGCGCCGTAGGCCTCGAGCGCCCAGACCTCCATCTCGCCGAAACGCTGGCCGCCGAACTGGGCCTTGCCGCCCAGGGGCTGCTGCGTCACGAGCGAGTAGGGGCCCGTCGAGCGCGCGTGGATCTTGTCGTCCACAAGGTGGAGCAGCTTCAGGATGTACATGTAGCCGACGGTCACCTTCTGTTCGAAGCCCTCGCCCGTGCGACCGTCGAAGAGCCGCACCTTCCCGGAGCAGTGCCGGCCCTCGGGCCGCTTCGGATCGACCACGAACTTGATCGGCGAGTCCGGGTTCTGCTTCGTCCACTCGATCAGCGCCTGGTCGACGTCGGTCTCGCTGGCGCCGTCGAAGACGGGCGTCGCGATCGGCGAGGACACGTGGCCGTCGCCGTTGCTCGAGGCCGGGTCGCCGTTCTCGGCGAAGACCCCGTGTGCGGCCGCCCAGCCGAGGTGCGTCTCGAGGATCTGGCCGATGTTCATCCGGCTCGGCACGCCGAGCGGATTGAGCACGACGTCCACGGGCCGTCCGTCCTCCAGGAACGGCATGTCCTCCTCGGGCACGATCTTCGCGATCACACCCTTGTTGCCGTGCCGGCCGGCGAGCTTGTCGCCCTCGGCGATCTTGCGCTTCTTGGCCACGTACACGCGCACGAGCTCGTTCACGCCGGGCGAGAGGTCGTCACCCGCCTCGCGCGAGAACGTCTTCACGTCGATCACCTTGCCGCCCTCGCCGTGCGGGACCTTGAGCGAGGTGTCGCGGACCTCGCGCGCCTTCTCCTTGAAGATCGCGCGGATCAGCTTCTCCTCGGCGGTCAGCTCGGTCTCGCCCTTCGGCGTCACCTTGCCGACGAGCAGGTCGCCCGAGCCCACCTCTGCGCCGATGCGCACGACGCCGCGCTCGTCGAGGTCCTTGAGGGATTCCTCCGAGCGGTTGGGAATGTCGCGCGTGATCTCCTCGTCGCCGAGCTTGGTCGAACGCGCGTCGATCTCGTACTCGTGGATGTGGATCGAGGAGAGCACGTCCTCCTTGACGAGCCGCTCCGAGATCACGATCGCGTCCTCGAAGTTGTAGCCCTCCCACGGCATGAAGGCCACGAGCATGTTGGCGCCGAGCGCGAGCTCGCCCTGGTCGGTGGAGCTTCCGTCCGCCAGCACCTGCTCGGCCCGCACCTTGTCCCCGAGGCCGACGATCGGCTTCTGGTGGATCAGGGTGCCCTGGTTCGAGCGCATGAACTTCGTCAGCGGGTACTCGTGCTTCCCGTCTCTGCCGTCGACCACGATCCGATCCGCGTCGACGTCGACGACGTTGCCCGCCTCCTCGGCGAGGATCACGTCGCCCGTGTCGACCGCCGCGCGGTACTCGAGGCCGGTGCCGACGAGTGGCGCCTGCGTGATCATCAGCGGCACCGCCTGCCGCTGCATGTTCGCGCCCATCAGCGCGCGATTCGCGTCGTTGTGCTCGAGGAACGGGATCAGCGCGGTGGCGACCGAGACGATCTGTGCCGGCGCGACGTCCATGAAGTCCACGTCCTTCGGGCGCGCGGTGACGGCCTCGCCCTCGCGAGAGCGGCAGAGCACCTGCTCGTCCACGAAGCGCCCCGTCTTGTCGTCGACCTGTGCGCTCGCCTGGGCGATCGTGTACTGCGCCTCCTCGGCGGCGTCGAGGTAGATGATCTCGTCGGTCACCTTGCCGTTAGAGACCTTCCGGTACGGCGTCTGCACGAAGCCGAACTCGGAAACGGTCGCGAACGAGGCCAGCGAGCCGATCAGGCCGATGTTCGGACCTTCCGGGGTCTCGATCGGGCACATGCGCCCGTAGTGGGTCGGATGCACGTCGCGCACCTCGATCGGCGCCCGCTCGCGCGTCAGGCCGCCGGCGCCGAGCGCCGAGAGCCGCCGCCGGTGCGTGAGCCCGGCGAGCGAGTTCGTCTGATCCATGAACTGCGAGAGCTGCGATGAGCCGAAGAACTCCTTCAGCGCCGCGACCACGGGGCGGATGTTGATGATCGTCTGCGGCGTGATCGTGTCCACGTCCTCCGTTGTCATCCGCTCGCGAACGACGCGCTCCATGCGGTACAGCCCGACCCGGAAGGCCTCCTGGATCAGCTCGCCGACGGTGCGCAGGCGCCGGTTGCCGAAATGTTCGTACTCGTCGAGCTCGCCACGGATGGCGTCACGCGGGAGCACGATCGCGTCGGCGGCGAAGTCCTTCGACTCGGGGTCGACGCCGAGCTTGTCCGGCAGCTCGACGAGCTTCTTGACGAGCGCCAGGATGTCCTGGGTCGTCAGCACGCGGACGTCGTCGGGGACGTCCACCGCGAGCCGCTGGTTCAGCTTGTACCGGCCGACCTTGGTCAGGTCATAGCGCTTGGGGTCGAAGAAAAGCGAGCGCAGCAGGTTGCGTGCGTTGTCGAGCGTCGGCGGCTCGCCGGGACGCTGCTTCTTGAAGACCTCGATCAGCGCCTCGTCTTCGCGCGTGGACGGGTCCTTCTCCAGCGTGTTGGCGATGTAGAGCGAGTTGCCGAACAGCTTCATGATCGCCTCGTTGGAGCTCGTGTCGAGCTTCCAGCCGGTGGTCGGATCCTCCTCCGGCAGGGCGCGCAGGAGCGTGGTGATCGGCAGCTTGCGCTTCCGGTCGATGCGCGCATAGACGATGCCCTTCTTGTCGATCTCGAGCTCCAGCCAGGAGCCGCGGCTCGGCATCAGGTTGGCCGTGAAGACCTGCTTCGCCGGATCCTTGGGCTCCATCAGGTAGGCGCCCGGGCTGCGCACGAGCTGCGTCACGATCACGCGCTCGGTGCCGTTGATGATGAACGTGCCCCACTCGGTCATCATCGGGAAGTCGCCCATGAAGACCGTCTGCTCGCGAATCTCGCCCGTCTCCTTGTTGACGAAGCGGACGGTCATCGAGAGCGGAGCCTGGAAGGTCAGGTCCTTCTCACGGCACTCCTGGATGGTGACGGGAGGCTCGCCGAACTTGTAGTCGCCGAACTCGACCGCGAGCGTGCCGGTGTAATCCTCGATTGGAGAGATGTCGTCGATGGTCTCGCGCAAGCCCTCACTGAGGAACCAGTCGAACGAGGCCTTCTGGATGTCGATCAGGTTGGGGAGATCGAGAACGTGCTTGAGGCGCGAGAACGTTTTGCGCGCGCGTGGCGCAGCGACCCTACTGGTCAAATGGGGATGCCTCCCTTAACGGCTCGGAGTGACTTCAGAATGCGGACAGGCGAACGTCGGCGCGGAACCGCCAAGAATAGCGAAAGAGGTGGTCGCTGCGCAAGGCTGAGCGACGGGTAGGCGCCCGGTAGGCGCCCTCACTATAGAGATTCGCTCCGGAAACCGCCAGAGGCGCCCTTTCGGACGCCTCTGGGGTCTCCGCTTCTGGCCGAGAGCTAGCTGGAAGGCGCAGCGGCCTGATGCGCACCGATCTTGCGCGCCGTTAGATCCGGGGCGCCGCCGTTCTTCAGATCGGCCTTGCAGACCTTCGCGGTCACGTGGACGCGATCGTTCGGAGCGAGCGCGCCGAGGTTGTCGGCGCCCTGCCGGCGGATGCGCGTCTTCGCGTCGACCATGACCGTGGCCGAGCCCGCCGTCTTGTACGTCTTGCCGTGCTTGTTCGACTGCTTGACGATCATCACGAACGACGTGTCGCCATCCGCGGGATCGACGTCGGCGCCGAGGACGCCGCTCAGCATGACCGTGACGGCCGGCTTGCACTTGGCGCCGGTAGTCGGCGGCTTCTTGCCTTTGTTGCCGGGGTGGTCCTTCGCGACCGCCGCAGAAACGCCGACGAGCGAGACGACCAGGGCGAGAACGAGCACTTTCAACCGCATTTGTGTGTACCTCCGAGGGGGTGAGGGGTCACCCAGTAGACGGCGTTCTCGGCACCCACCTGCGGCGTGCCCAGCGCAAATCACTGGAATGGGTGACGACCGCTCCCCGGGCCGAACGTGTAGAGCAGGAGCCCGGCGAACCGGGCTCCTCGCTACTTGAGCTCGACTCCCGCGCCTGCTTCCTCGAGCTGCGCCTTGATCTGGTCGGCCTCCTCCTGCGGAATGCCTTCCTTGACGGGATTGGGCGCGCCGTCCACGAGGTCCTTGGCCTCCTTCAGGCCCAGGCCGGTGATCGCGCGGACGACCTTGATCACCTGGATCTTCTTGTCGCCTGCGCTCGACAGAACGACGTCGAAGGAGCTCTTCTCCTCCGCAGCCGCGCCGTCGCCTGCGGCCGGAGCGCCGCCCGCCGCGGCCACCGCGACCGGTGCCGCTGCGCTCACGCCCCACTCCTCTTCGAGCTTGTTCTTCAGCTCGACGAGGTCGAGGACGGTCATGCCGCCCAGCTGCTCGACGAGCTTGTCGGTATCGGTCTTAGCCACTGCTCTCCTCCTCTTGCTCCGCCTCCGCCTCCGGCTCGGGCTCTGCCTCCGCCTCGGCTGACGGCTCTTCGGTTGCGTCCTCAGCAGGCGCCTCCGCCTGCGGTTCTTGCTCCTCGGCCTCCTGCGGTTCTGCCTCGGCCTCTGCCCGAGGCTCCTCCGGGACCGTCTCGCCTTGCTCCTCGAGCTGCCTGATCCGGGCGTCGATCACGCCGACGAGGTCGCGCAGCGGGGCGGCGAAGAGTCCCACTACCGTCGTCACCGGCGCGATCACGGCGCCGGCAAGTTGGGCTCGCAGCACATCCGCCGTGGGCAGCGTCGCGAGCTGCTTGATCTCGGCGTCGCCGACGACGGCGCCCTCGAACACGCCACCGCGAATCACGAGCACGTCGTTCGCGCGGGCTGTCTCGCTGAGCACCTTGGCCACCGCGACCGGGTCGCTCTCGGCCTCGAGGAATGCGATCGCGGTCGGCCCGTCGATCAGGCCGAGCACGTCCTCCTTGCCGGCGGCCTCAGCTGCACGGCGGGTAAGAGTGTTCTTCACCACCGTGAAGCGCGCCCCGGCGTCGAGCAGACGGCTGCGGAGCTCGTCGATCTCCGGCATCGTCAGGCCGCGGTAGTCCGCGACCATCAACGTCTCCGAGTCGCGCAGGCGCTGGGCCAGCTGCTCGACGACTCGCTCTTTTTGCTCCTTCAGCATGGATTCACCTCTTCACGAAACGAGCCCGCGCTCGGGCGGGCTCGGAGGGACGATGCCTTCCTTGCTCCGCCTGCGCTGGGCTTCCGCCTCACGGCTGCCAGCGGTCTCGGGCGTCAGACTCTCTACGCGGGTACTGCTTCTTCTTCCGGCTGTGCTCCTTCGAGGTCTTCCACGATGCCCCTCGTCCGCGCCGGGTCGACGTGGATCCCGGGGCCCATCGTGCTCGTCAGTGTAACCGTCTTGATGTAGCGGCCCTTCGCCGCCGCCGGCTTGGCGCGCATGATCTCGTCGATCAGCGCCGCGTAGTTCTCGAGCAGCTGGCGCTCGTCGAAGCTCTTCTTGCCGATCGTGACGTGGACGTTCGCGCCACGGTCGGTGCGGTACTCGAGCTTGCCGGCCTTCGCGTCCCGGACGGCCTTCGCGAGGTCCATCGTGACCGTGCCGGTCTTCGGGTTCGGCATCTTCCCGCGAGGGCCGAGGATGCGGCCGAGCTTTCCGACGACGCCCATCTGGTCGGGTGTGGCGATCGCGACGTCGAACTCATCGAAGCCCTCCTCGATCTTCGAGGCGAGGTCGTTCGTGCCGACGACGTCGGCGCCCGCGTCCTGTGCCTCGCGTGCCTTCTCGCCCTCGGCGAAGACGGCCACCGTCGTCTCGCGGCCGGTGCCGTGCGGGAGCATCAGCGTCCCGCGCAGCTGCTGCTCCGCGTGACGCACGTTGAGCCCGAGGTTGAAGTGCGCCTCGACGCTCTCGTCGAACTTGGCCGTCTCCGCACCCTTGAGCATCCGGACCGCCTCGGCGGGCGAGTAGAGCTGCTCGCGGTCGATCTGCGCGCGCGCGTTCCGGTAGGCCTTGCCGTGTCTCACAGGTCGGTCTCCACGCCCATCGAGCGGGCGGTCCCAGCGACGATCAGCATCGCGTGGTCGACGTCGCGCGCGTTCAGGTCCGGCATCTTCGTCTCGGCGATCGAGCGCAGCTGGTCGCGCGTGAGACGCCCGACCTTCTCGCGGTTGGGCTCGCCGGAGCCCTTCTCCAGGCGCAGCGCCTCCTTGATCAGGACGGCGGCCGGCGGCGTCTTGGTGATGAAGTCGAACGAGCGGTCCTCGTACACCGTGATCTCGACCGGGATGATGCGGCCGTTTTCCTGCGCCGTCTGTGCGTTGAAGGCCTTGCAGAACTCCATGATGTTGACCCCGTGCTGGCCGAGGGCGGGGCCGACCGGCGGCGCCGGGTTGGCCTGCCCGCCGGGGATCTGGAGCTTGATGAGTGTCAGAACCTTCTTGGCCATCAGTCGATCTTCTTCACCTGGTCGAAGCCGAGCTCGACCGGAACCTGGCGCTCGAAGATGTCCACGAGCACCTTCAGCTTCTGCTGATCCGGGTTGACGTCGACGATCTCGCCGTCGAAGTCCGAGAGCGGGCCGGAGGTTACCTTCACCGACTCGCCCAGTGAGAACTCGACCTGGGCCCTCGGGCGCTCGCCGGTCGCGGCGCCGGTGCGCAGGATCCGGTCGACCTCGCCCTGCGAGAGCGGAACCGGCTTGGAACCGGCTCCGACGAAGCCAGTCACGCCAGGCGTGTTCTTCACGACCGTCCAGGCCTCGTCGTTCAGGTCCATGTTCACGAGCACGTAGCCCGGGAGGATTCGCTTCTCGGTCTGGACCTTCTGGCCATCCTTGGTCTCGACCACTTGTTCGGTCGGGACGACGACCCGGCGGAAGCGTGTCTGTTGCGCCATGGAGTCGATCCGGTGCTCGAGGTTCGTCTTGACCTTGTTCTCGTGCCCGGAATAGGTGTTGATCGCGTACCAGCGGAACATCGGAGCCCCTACCCGCCCAGCAGGACGTGCTGGACGAAGCGACGGAAGATCTCGTCGGCGAGGAACAGGTACGTACCCGTGATCAGGCAGGCGATCAGGACGACGACGGTTCCCTGGATCAGCTGCTGCTGGCCCGGCCAGTCGACCTTCTTCAGCTCGCCCCAGGACTCCTGGACGAAGTTCCAGAAGCCGCCGCCGGGAACGTGGCGGCCGCCGTCTGCGCTCGCGGGCTCGGCCGCCGGGCGTAGCTGCTGTTGGCGCGGACGCGTGCGCTGGGCCGCGGACTGGCTCTCGAGCTGAGCGGCGCGGCGGGCGCGGCGCTCGGAACGGGTCTGTCGCGCCACTACCTCGTCTCCCGGTGGGGCGTGTGCCTGCCGCACCAGCGGCAGTACTTGCTGAATTCGACGCGGTCCGGCGTGTTCCGCTTCGACTTCATGGTCTGATAGTTACGCCGCTTGCACTCCGTGCAGGCGAGCGTGATCCCAACTCTGACTCCGGTTGCCATGTCTGTTCGTCAGTCCTTCGAGTTCGCGAGGAGGTAGCGGCGGGAGGACTCGAACCTCCGACACGCGGATTATGATTCCGCTGCTCTAACCAACTGAGCTACGCCGCCGCGCGCGGCTGAGTGTAGCAGTCGTCCTTTCGAATCTTAGGCGGTCGCCCGTGCACGTCCACGAGCTCAACTGGATGCAGCTGGAGGAGTACCTCGCGCGGGACGACCGGATCGTCCTGCCTCTCGGCTCGACGGAGCAGCACGGCTACCTCTCGCTCGGCACGGACAACATCCTCGGAGAGCGGGTCTCACTCGAGGCGGCCGAGCCGCTCGGAGTGCCGGTGCTGTCGGTGCTTCCATACGGGCTGACGCCGGCGTTCGGCGCCTTCCCCGGAAGCCCGTCGCTGCGGTTCGAGACGCTGATCGCGGTGCTGCGGGACGTGCTCGACTCGCTCCACGAGCAGGGCTTCCGCCGCTTCCTGCTCGTGAACGCGCACGGCGGCAACGCGCCTGTGAGCGGACTGCTGAGGGAATGGACGGCAGACCACGCCGCTGGGCAGGCGATCTTCCACAGCTGGTTCAACGGGCCGAAGGTGCTCGAGGTCGCGCTCGCGATCGACGAGGAGTACTCGCATGCGAACTGGGGCGAAGACTTTCCCTGGACCCGCCTCGAGGGCGTCGCAGTGCCGGCAGAGGGGAAGCCGATGCTGGACGAGGCGGCCTACCGCGTCGCGGGCCCGGTCGAGGTGCGCGAGTTGATCGGCGATGGGTCCTTCGGTGGGCTCTACCGGCGCTCCGACCACGAGATGCAGCGGATCTGGGAGGCCGGCGTGCGCGAGGTTCGAGAGCTGCTCGAGAGCGGCTGGCGATGACCGGGGCCAACCCCGTCGGACAGTTCAACGACTGGCTCGCCGAGGCCCGCGCGGCCGGAGTGCCGGTTCCGGAGGCGATGACGCTCGCGACGGCCGATGCGTCGGGCAATCCATCGGCCCGAATGTTGCTCCTGAAGAGCGCCGACGACCGGGGCTTCACCTTCTTCACGGGCTACGAAAGCCGCAAGGGGCGCGAGCTCGCCGAGAACCCGCGTGCCGCGATCGTCGTCTACTGGAACGCGCTCGGACGCCAGGTCCGAGTCGAGGGAACCGTACGCCGGCTTCCGGCCGAGGAGTCGGACGAGTACTGGGCCACGCGGCCGGTGCGGTCGCGCGGGGCTGCGGCGGCCTCGCGACAAAGCGAGCCGCTGGCCTCGCTGGAGGATCTCGAAGCCGAGGCCGAGCGCCTGCTGGCGGAGCACGACGGCGAGGTCCCGCGCCCCGAGCGCTGGGGCGGCTACCTCCTCGAGCCCGACGCGATCGAGCTCTGGCAGCACCGGGACGACCGCCTGCACGATCGCACTAGGTTCACGCGCGAGGGCGATTCGTGGCGAGCCGAGCGCCTTGCACCCTGAGCTCGGCGTCGTGGCGCTAGGGTGGAGATGTGGCCGCTAAGCCGACCCTCCTGCTCATCGACCTACAGCGGGCGTTCGACGAGCCGGGCTGGGGCCCTCGGAGCAACCCCGACGCGGAAAGTCACGTAGCCGAGCTGCTCGCCGCGTGGCGCGACGCTGGGCTCCGGTAATCCACGTGCGGCATCGAAGCGTCGAGGCCAACGGTCTGTTCCGCGACGGAGGGTTCGAGTTCAAGGCGGAGGCGATGCCCGGCGACGGTGAGCCGGTGCTCGAGAAGACCGTCAACAACGCCTTCGTCGGCACCGATCTCGAGCGACGATTGCGCGCAGCCGGCGCGCACACCGTCGTCGTTGCCGGCCTGACCACCGATCACTGTTGCTCGACGACGGCGCGCATGGCTTCGGATCTCGGCTTCGAGGTGTGGTTTCTCGCGGATGCGACGGCGACACATGCCCGCGAGGTGCCAGGCGGCCCGCGGTTCGACCCCGGCACGGCGCACGAGGCGGCCCTCGCGAGCCTGAGCGACGAGTTCGCCGAGATCGTGGACACGGCTGTGGTCGTCAGCCGCGTGCAAAGAGCGTGCAAAGAGGCACACGCGCGCGTAGGGGCCGGCAACGTTGCCTAGCCGAGCGCGCTCGCGTTCGAGAATGTCGTCGTCGGAATCGTGCAGACCGCACGCAGGATGCGCTTCCTTGATCAGTGCCTCGAGCTCGCCTGGTCGTGGCAGCGCGGATGGCCTCGGTGGGTCACGACGGACGCGTCTAGGCCAGCCTCTCGATGACACCGATGACCTCGTCCGGCCGGTAGCCTTGCTTGCGGGCGAACTGCTAATAGATCACACGCGCGCGCGAGGACGGCCCCGTCCGCAGGCGTCCCGGCGACGGTGATTCCGCGTCCGCGACGAAACTCGAGCAGCCCCTCGTCGCGCAGCATCCGCAGCGCGCGCAGGACGGTGTTCGCGTTGACGCCGAACACTGCTGCGAGGTCACGCGCCGGCGGATTTCAGCACGCGTCGCAACAGCCCTCGCCGCGCCAGCTTTCCCGGCCCTCTTTGACGGCCACGGCGGCGATCACGAGCGCCGCGGCCGGGTCGGCCCACCACCAACCGGCAAGCGCGTTGGCGAGCAGGCCGATGAGCAGCGCAACCGAGAGGTAGGCACAGACCATGTTCTGCATGCCCTCCTTCACAGTGGCCGATGAGTGCAGGCTGCTCCCGACGCGTTGCTTTGCCCGTGCCAGGAGCGGCATCGTGATGGCCGCGACTGCCGCGAGCCCGACCCCGACCCAGCTTGTCTCCGCGTGCTCCCCGCCGACCACGGAGCGAATCGCCTCGACAGTCACGTAGGCCGCGAGAAGGAAGAAGCTCGCGGCGATCAGCTGCTGTGCCCGGCGCTCGGACGTGGCCGAGTGAAGCCGGCCGCCGGTGAACAGCCAGACGACGACGAAGCCGGCGAAGGCCTCGATCAGGCTGTCCGCCCCGAAACCGATCAGGGCGATGGAACCGGCGGCGATACCAGCGCCAAGAGCAATGGCGAACTCGATGAAATGCCATGCGATCCCACCCCAGGCCAAGAGTCGGGCTCGCCTCTGAAGGCGTAGCCGCTCGCCGGCTCCAGGGACGCGCAGACGGCCGAGTGACTCTGTCTCGACGAGGTGCTGTGCCACCCTCATAGCGTATTCCTCGCCGCCGATCAGACGCCGTTTTCGCGGCTACGTGGGTACATAGCTGCAACTAACGAGGCTCGTTATGGGTGAAATCCGAAAGTGCTCGTTTTGCAGGGAAGACGACGGAGCGCATAGCTGCAACCACAGACTCAACCACCCGGCAGCTACTTGACGAGCGACAGCAGCTTGAACATCGGCAGGTACATGGAAATGATGATCACGCCGACCATCGCGCCGACACCGATCATCATCAGCGGCTCGATGATCGCCGTCAGCGAGGAGATCGCGGTGTCGACCTCGTCCTCGTAGAAATCCGCGATCTTCCCGAGCATCTTCTCGAGCTCTCCGGTTTCCTCGCCGATCTTCACCATCTGGCTGACCATCGGTGGGAAGACAGGGTTCTCGATCAGCGGCTGAGCGATCGGCACGCCCTGGTGCACCTTCTGGCGCACACCCGCTAGTGCCTCCTCGACGACCCAGTTGCCGGCGGTCTGCCCGGTGATCTCGAGCGCCTTGATGATGTCGACGCCGGCCGCGACAAGCGTCGAGAGCGTCCGCGAGAAGCGCGCCATCGTCACCTTCAGGACGACGTCGCCGATCTTCATCGGGATCCGGAGCTTGACCCGGTCCCAGAGCTGGCGCCCGGTCTCGGTCCTCTTGAACCGGCGCACGCCCCAGATCGAGGCGAAGATGGCCGGGAAGATGATGTACCAGTGGTGGCGGAGCTGGTCCGAGGCCGCCACGACCCACTGCGTCAGCGTCGGCAGCTCGCCGTTCAGCTGCGCGAAGATCTTCACGAACACCGGCACCAGGAACATCAGCAGGCCGATCAGGACGAGGGTGGCGAAGATGAGCACCATCGTCGGGTACATCATCGCGCTCTTGACGCGGCGTTTGATCTGCGTCTCCTTCTCGATCTGGTACGCGACGCGGTCGAGCACGGTGTCCAGGATTCCGGCGGCCTCGCCCGCCTCGACCATCGCGACGTAGAGGCGGCTGAAGATCTTCGGGTGCCGTGTGAGAGCCTGAGAAAGAAGCAGGCCGCCCTCGACGTCGGCCCGGATCTCCTTGATCACGAGCGCGAAGTACGGGTCGTCGGTCTGCTCCTCGAGGATCACGAGCGAGCTGACGACGTTCAGGCCCGCCTCGATCATCGTCGCGAACTGGCGCGAGAAGATCTGGAGCGTCTTCGGCTTGATCTTCTTGAAGACCGTCCGGACGCCCTCCTCCCCGCTCGCCGGGAGCTCCTCGAGGAACTCGGCCAGGAGGCCGCGCACGCGCAGCTGCTCTCTTGCGGCGTCGAGATCAGGGGCGTGGACCTCGCCCGCAAGCTGAAGACCCTCAGCGTTGATCGCGCTGTAGGAGTACGCCGCCATACGGGGGTCGTATCGGCAGGGTGATAGCGCCGCTTGAGGGACGGAGGCGGCTTGCCGATAGGGAATTCGTGGGCTTGCGGCTGCGCTCCGAACGAGGCATGGGCCTGATCGAGCTTCTGATGGCCATGGTGATGCTGAACATCGGCGTCCTCGCGATCGTGGCCGCGTTCAACTCAGGCATGTTCGCGCTCAACCGCGCGAGCCGGATCTCGACGGCGTCCGCACTGGCCGACGCCCAGATGGAGCTCTACCGCGCTGTCGTCTACAACTCGATCACGCTCGACTCGACGTTGCTCTCGAGCGTGGACAACACCTACAAGTGCGACTCGGCGCTCGGCGGCTCCTGCCCGAACTCCACCAGCTCCGAGGTCCAGTCGAGCTGTTCCGGTTCGCCGGCTCCGAACGAGTGCAACCCGAGCCGTTCGGTGACCGGCGCCGACCGCAAGCCGTACCGCGTAGACACCTACATCACCTCCGCGACGCCGACCAACGCGCGCTCGCTCAAGGTCGTCACGGTGGTCGTGCGCAACGCCAACGCGCTCTCGGCACGCCCGCTCGCGCGTCTCACGTCGACGTTCGACCAGTCGACGGGAATGTAAGCAGCGCTCCCCGCTACTTGACCGAGAGGAACCGCAGCACGTAGCGCGTGCCGTCGGCGGTGTTCATCAGCGTCATCGGCTTGTTCTTCTTCAGCGTCACCGTCGACTTGCCGTTCTCGAGGGCGCCGCCCGCGATGCCGACCTTCGCAGCCTTGGCGGTCAAAGAGACCAACGTGAAGGCCGGGTCGGAGCTCGGGAAGTTGCCGCCGACCTCGACGGTCTGCGGCGCGCCATTGACCGAGATGACGGCGCTCGTGGGAGCCGCGGCGACGACCGCTGAGCTACCCAAAGACGAGTTGCTCGAGCCGACGCGGCTCTTCGTGGGCTTGGTGTCGGTGGGCGGTTTCGAGGTGCCTGTGCTCGGCGGACCCGACGAGGCGCAGCCCGCGCCGCTCGAGTCCGCGCAGTCGAGCTTCAGCTGCTGGACGAAGGGATCCTTCGTGCGGAAGCGGCCGAAGGCGAGCAGCTGCCCCGATTCCGGGAGCGGGACGGCATCCGGGTCCGCGATTCCGTCGCCGCCGGGGCTGGCGGAGACCGCGGTGGCGTTGCCGCCGCCTAGCGACGGTGCCGCGATCGGCCCGGTGGTCGCGGTCGTCGACGCCGGCGTCGAGGCGGCCGACTCATTCGCGTTCGGCGGGTGCAGCATCTTCATCGTGCGCGGCACCTGGAACGCGAGCAGGCCGAGCAGGAGCACGCCGCCGATCGCCGCGTAGATCTTCTGCTTCTTGGCTTTCGCCTTGGGATCGATCTTCTTGGCCATGTCCTAGGCGCCGGCCGGAGCCGCGGTCGCGTCGCTCGGCGCGGGGGTCGTGGGGGTCGTGGGAGTCGTGGTCGTGGGCGTCGTCGCCGTCGGCCCAGTCGTGCCGGTGGCGCCGGTGGCACCCGTCGCCCCGGTCGCGGGCGCTCCGGGCGGCACCACCGTCGGGGCGGTGCCGGTGCCGAACACGAACGCGTCGATCACGAGATGCGCGCGGATCTCCGGGAAGCCCGGGGGCGGCGGAGCCTCCGCGAAGTCGATCGAGTCGATCGCGAACAGGCGCCCCGTCGCATCCAGCGCGCCGCGGCGCACGTCGACGAGATTCCGCAGGCGGTAGAGAAAATCGGAGAGGTCGTAGAAGTTCCCCTGGAACTCGACCGTGATCGGGATCGCCAGGTAGCCCGAGATCGCGGTCGCGGTTGTGGCGGGGGTGATCTGCTCGAACGTGATCCCGCTGTCCTCGGCGACCTGGTTCAGCTCGAGGACGATCCCCGGCATGTCGACCTGGTCGGGCATCGCCTTCGTGAGCCGATAGAGGTCCGCGACGCGGATGGCCGCGCCCTTCTTCGCCTCGAGCGTGAGCGCGCGAGCAGCGGCGATGGCGTCGTTCGTGTCCGCGATCTGCTTGTCGAGGTCGCCTGCGTGAGCGCGCTGCGGCCCGATCACCAGGAACCAACCGCCGAGGCCGACAAACACGAAGCCGAGCGCGATCAGCGCGATCAGCAGCGGCTGCGGGAGGCGGCGCTTCACTGCCCGCTCCCCGGAGCACGCACGTCGGCGACGATGACGAAGTGCACCGCTTTCGAGGTCCCAACCTTGGTCAGCGTGCTCTGCTGGAGCTGGACGTTGACGAGGTCGGGGACGACCGAGAGCCTGCTCAGCAGCCGCGCGACGGCCGGGTGCGAGTACGTGTAGCCGTCGAGCGTGAACTCCGTCGCAGCGACCGTCGTGCCCACTGCGGCCGGCGCCGGCGCGGCCGGGACCGACGACGAAACGGGAGCCTTCGCCGAGAGCGTCGCGAGCCAGACGTCGTCTGGGAGGACGAGCGAGAGCTCACGGAAGATCCGGTCCCACGCGACCCGACGCGAGAGCGCGGCGCTGAGCGCGGTCACGCGCACCTGCTTGTCGCTCGCGAGCGCGCTCTGGCTCTTGACCTTCGAGGCGTCCGGGGTCGGGATCGCGTGCAGGGTGTCCTGCAGCGTCGCGAGCTCGGCCTGCTTGTCCTTGACCTTGCCGCTGGCCGAGAGGAACGCGAACGAGAGCACGCCCGTCAGGAGTACGGCGGCGACGACGGGAACGAGAACGATCCACTGCGTCTTCTGGCCACCGCGCCGCGCGTCCTCTCGCGGAAGAAGGTTGATCGCGCGCACGTCAGTCCTCGATTCCGAGGCCGATTGCGACGGCGAGCGAGCCGAGCTGCTCCGTCTCGCGAACCTTGCGGCCGAGCTTCACGCGCGTGAGCGGGTCGCCGACCGCGACGCGGACGCCGATCAGCCGCTGGAGCTCCTCCGCGAGCCCCGCGAGGTGTGCGGTCCCACCCGTGATCACGATCTCCCCGATGCCCAGGGAACCGGGCTGGTTCTGGTAGAACTGCAGCGAGGAGACGAGCTCCCGCGCGAAGGTCTGAAGCTGGCGGCGAACCGCGTCGCGCGCGTTGTCGGCTTGCTCCTGGGTCAGCCCTTCGGGCACGTTGGTGGTGGCCAGCGAGAGCTCGCGCTTGAACGGCTCGGCCTCGGAGGGCGCGCAGTCGAGCTCGCGCGAGATCGCGACGTCCAGGGTCTGGCCGCCCCAATCGAGTACTCGCGTGAACTCGCAGACGCTGCCGTCGGAGACGGCGAAGGTCGAGCGGTCGTGGCCGATCGAGACGACGACGAGCGCGGCATCGGCCTGAGCCTCGTCCCCGGCCGCCGGGGGCTCGCCCAGTGCGCGCAGGAGCGCGAAGGCCTCGAGATCGATCCCGGAGAGGCGGATGCCCGCCTTCTTGCAGGCGGCGACGTAGCGGTCGATCAGCTCGCGGTAGGCGACCACGAGCAGGATCCGGCGCGCCTTGTTCCCCTCGTCGTCAACGCGCTCGCCGAGCACGTGGAAGTCGAGGACCGCCTCCTCGATCGGGATCGGCAGCGCCTCCTGGGCGCGGAAGCGAATCGCGTTCTCGAGCTGCTTCGGGTCGTCGATTCCCGCGATCTCGAAGATCCGGACGCCGATGCGGTTGTTGGCGATGCCGAGCCGCACGCCCTGGCGCGGAAGCCTGTGCTTGCGGAAGAACGCGCGCAATGCGTCGGCGAGGAGCTCGGGCTCGCGCAGCTCGCCGCCCACGACGAGGCCGTGGTCGAGGTCCTCGCGCGCGACCTGGATCAGCTCCGGGGAGCCGTTGTTGACGATCCGCGCAGCCGCGAGCTGGGAGGCGCCGATCTTCAGACCGACGACACGCTTGGCGCGCTTCGGCGCTCCGCCCTGGCGGCGGAGGCTTCGCTTGGTGCGGCCCTTGGCCGGCTTCTCGGTCTGCCCGTCCGCGGCGGGCTTCGGTGCCTTGGCCTTCGGCTGCTTCGGCTTGCGCCGGAACGAGAGCGAGATCTCCTTCTTCAGCAGCGAGCCCCTCTCGGGCTCGTCCTCGATCGTGTCCTCGAGCTCCGGCTCGACCTCAGGGACGGACTCGGCTCCCGGCTCGAGCGACTGGGTCACCTCCTCGAGCGCCTCCAGCTCTTCGTCGGCGTCCTTCTTGCGGCCGAACGAGATCTCCTTGTTCCAGTCGACCACGCGCTACGCCTCCGCCACCCGGAGGCTTGGGACATCCGACGTGGCCGCGGGAACCTGGAAGCCGGCCCGCTCGAGCAGGCCGTACAGCTGTTCCGGACGGCTCGAGCGCGAGAGCGCCACGTCGAGGGTGATGACGCCGCGCAGAGTGAGATCGGCGAGCGACTGCTCCATCGTCTGCATCCCGCGCGCGTTGCCGGTCTGCATCACGGAGTAGACCTGCTCGACCTTCGACTGGCGGATCAGGTTCCGGACGGCGTCGTCGGGAAAGAGGATCTCGAGCGCCGGAACGCGGCCCGTGCCGTCGGCGGTCGGAAGCAGTGCCTGGGTGACGACGCCTTCGAGCGTGGCGGCGAGCTGGATCCGGATCTGGTCCTGCTGTCCGGCCGGGAAGGCGTCGACGACGCGGTCGATCGTCCCGGGGGCACTCTGGGTGTGGAGGGTGGCGAAGACGAGGTGGCCCGTCTCGGCCGCGGTCAAGGCGGTCGAGATCGTCTCGAGGTCGCGCATCTCGCCGAGGAGGATCACGTCGGGGTCCTGGCGGAGCGCGGCGCGCAGGGCTTCCGCGAAGCTCGTCGCATCGACGCCGATCTCGCGCTGGTTCACCACGCAGCGCTTGTGCCGGTGCACGAACTCGATCGGGTCCTCGATCGTGAGAATGTGCTCGGCTCGCTTGCGGTTGATCTCGTCGATCAGCGCCGCGAGCGTCGTCGACTTACCGGAGCCGGTCGGGCCGGTGACGAGCACGAGCCCGCGCGGGCGGTCGGTCAGCTCGTGCAGGGCGTTGGGAATGCCGAGCTCTTCGAGCGTCTTGATCTCGGTAGGGATCAGGCGGAAGGCGGCGCCGAGCGATCCACGCTGCCAGTACACGTTCACGCGAAAGCGCGCGAGGCCGGGAATCGAGTGGGCGAAGTCGATCTGACGGTCGAGCTCGAGGTGCTTCTGCTGCTCGGTCGAGAGGACGCGGTAGAGCAGCTGCTGCGTCATGTCCCCCGTCAGCGGCGGGATCTCCTGGAGCGGCTCGAGCTTCCCGCGCACGCGTACGACCGGGTGCGCGCCCACGGCGACGTGCAGATCGGACGCATTCCGCGTCACCATCTGCTCGAGCAGATCGTCGATCGAGTACAGAGTTTCCGCCATGGCCGCTGGGCGAGCTATCGGCAGTGCCATGCCCTTTCTTGAGGGTCGTTTCGGAGGGCCGGAGGGTGATCAGCGTTCACCCAATCGGGGGGTGAGCGAGGGCGAGTCGGCGGGCGATACAGGGACAGGCCATCTGCGCACCCCTTCAAGGAGGACCACAGAATGCTTGCAAGGCTTTCGCACCGACTCGGCCAGGTGCGGCGTGAGGAAGGTTTCACCCTCATCGAGCTCCTGGTCGTCATCATCATCCTCGGGATCCTGCTTGCGATCGCGATCCCCTCGTACCTGAGCTTCCGCACCCGGGCGAACAAGTCCGCTGCGCAGGCCAACGTCCGCGCCGCCGTCCCCGGCATGGAGGCGTTCAACGCCGACCACGCCACCGGCTACACGGGCGTCACCCTGACCAAGCTCCAGGGCTCGTACGACGCCGGGATCAAGAACATCAAGATCTCGGTCGCCACGCTCGGCGGCTACTGCATCCGCAACACCGTCCCGGGCACGGTGACGTACCACAAGTCGGGTCCCTCCGGCGACATCAAGACGGGCTCCTGCTAAGGAACCTCGCTTCGAGCGACGAAAGGGCGCGGGAGACCGCGCCCTTTCTTTTTGCGCTAACGGCGGAGGCGTCTCCCGCCGATACGGCTCCTGTGAGCGGACCGCGGCAAACCGTTGCGCGCGACGAGCGTGGCTTCACCCTGATCGAGCTCCTCGTCGTGATCATCATCCTCGGGATCCTGCTCGGGATCGCGATCCCCTCGTACCTGACGTTCCGGTCCCGGGCGAACAAGTCCGCAGCACAGGCGAACGTGCGAGCCGCCGTCCCCGGCATGGAGGCCTTCAACGCCGACCACGCCACCGGCTACGTGGGCGTCAATCTCGCCAAGCTCCAGGCCAGCTACGACTCGGGCATCAAGAACGTGACCATCCGCGCCGCCACCCAGGGCGGCTACTGCCTCGAGAACACCTCCCCCGGGACGGTCGTCTACCACAAGTCTGGGCCCTCCGGAGACATCAGGTCCGGCAGCTGCTGAGAACCGGTCTCACCCATTCGGGGGTGGGTTCGAAGGCATCGCAGGCCGATCTATTGGGAGCCACCGAAGTTCCCAAGCAGAAGGAGCACAGCGCATGAACAGCTTGCGGCACCGCCTGACGAGAGACGATCGCGGTTTCACGCTGATCGAACTTCTCGTCGTCATCATCATCCTCGGGATCCTGCTTGCGATCGCGATCCCCTCGTACCTGAGCTTCCGCACCCGGGCGAACAAGTCCGCAGCACAGGCCAACGTCCGCGCCGCCGTCCCCGGCATGGAGGCGTTCAACGCCGACCACGCCACCGGTTACACGGGCGTCACCCTGACCAAGCTCCAGGGCTCGTACGACGCCGGGATCAAGAACATCAAGATCTCGGTCGCCACGCTCGGCGGCTACTGCATCGTCAACACCGTGCCGGGCACCGTCCAGTACCACAAGTCCGGCCCGTCCGGCGACATCAAGACCGGTAGCTGCTAGGCGTCACCAGCAGCGAGTTTGCGAAAGGCGCGGGAGACCGCGCCCTTCGCCTATTCCGGGTCAAGCGCGGCCGGCGAAATGCCGATAGGAAGACCGTGAGCCTGAGTCCTCGCGTCCGGATTCTCGCTGCGGCGCTCTTCGTGGCCGTGCTTGCGCTAGCCGCAGGCTTCCTGCTGCTCGGGCGCGGCCAGGGCTCTTCCCAGGCGGCGGTCAAGACGATCAAGCCGCTGCACCCGGGGAAGAAGGCGGCGACGACGCGGGCTACGACCCTCAAGGCGGTCAAGCCGACGAAGACCGTCGCGAGAAAGCCGGTGGCCAAGCGCACGACGCACGTTCGCCCTGCGGTCGTGGACGGCATGCCGGCCGCGCTCGCCGCTGCGCTCGCGTCGCACAAGGTCGTGGTCGTCTCCCTCTACGCGCCGCGCTCTTCCGTGGACGAGATGGCGACGGCGGAGGCGAAGCACGGAGCCGCGCTTGCCGGTGCCGGTTTCGTCGCGTTCAGCGTCGCCAACGAGAGGATCGTCAGTCCCCTGAGTTCACTCCTCACCGGCGCCCCGACGGCGGCCGACCGGGTTCTCGACGGACCTGCCGTGCTGGTCTTCCAGCGCCCCAGGACGCTTTTCGTCCGCTTGAACGGCTTCGCCGACCGCGACACCGTCGCGCAGGCCGCCGCCAACGCCGACACGCTCGCCGGGTGAGCGCCGAGGACGCCTTCACCGCGCCTGCGCCCGCGGGCCGAGAGCTGTTCGTGCGGCACGCCCGCAAGGACGGCCGTTCGATCGCGGTCATTCGCGCAGTCGACCACGGCGACTCCTGCGTCGTCGAGGCCGAGGTCTACCCGCCAGGCGTGATCGGCTCCGAGCCGACCCGCCCGGGGCCCTACACCTTCGCCGAAGCCCGCGAGGCAACCGCGTTCGTGACCGAGGCCGTCGAAGCCCTGATGTACCTGGGCTGCGATATCCAGGCCGCGTAGCCGACGGAGGCCGATCGGCGGTGGCGGTCACTGTGACCGTGGCTTTGGCTGGTCTTACACTCGGTCCGTGGCGGTCACGATTCGCGCAGCAAGGGACGACGATGCCGTAGGGATCGTGAGGCTAGGCCAGGAGAACAGCGCGTACTACGTGAGGCTCGCGCCGGAGCTCTTCCGGATTCCTGATGAGGAGGGGCTCGTCGAGTTCATCGAGAGAGATCGCGAGTGGCGCGAGGGGCCCGACACGCTGGCGCTCGTCGCCGACGACGACGGCGCAATCGCGGGATACCTGGAAGCGAGCCTTCAGCGCCCGGACGAGACCGCGCGCTGGCAAGGACAGCGTGACCTGTCAGAGGTTCGTCTCTTCATCAACTTCGTCGGGACGGCCGACGCGTACAAGAGACAGGGCATCGCGACAAAGCTCGTGCTGGCGGCCGAGGAATGGGGCCGCGACAAGAGCGCGGTCGTCGCCCTCTGCGAAACGTTCATCGAGAGTCCGCTGTCTGTTCCGTTCTGGGAGCGGCGGATGGGCTATGAGAGGCGCGCGATCATCTACCGGAAACGACTCAATTAGTCGACTCGTGCCTAGATCGTCACGCGGGCGAGCTCTTCTAGCGACGTAAGGCCGGCGGCGACCTTCGCGAGGCCGTCGTCCCAGAGGGTCCGCATGCCCTCCTCGATCGCGGCCCGCTCGAGCTCTTCGCGGCTCGCCTTCGAGGCCGCCAGGCCCTCCAGCGTCTCGCTCATCACGAGCAGCTGGTAAACGCCGATCCGGCCCTTGTAGCCGGTCTGACCGCATCGAGGACAGCCCTTCTTGCGGTAGAAGACGATGCCGTCGGCGGCGGCGGCCACGTCGGCCGAGACACGGGCCTTGAGCAGCTCGTCCGCCGAAGGTGTGTACATCTCGCAGCAGTGGGTGCAGAGCTTGCGCGCGAGCCGCTGGGCGAGCACGGCCGAGACCGCCGAGCCTGTGAGGAACGGCTCGACGCCCATCTCGTTCAGGCGCGTGAGCGCACCGGGGGCGTCGTTCGTATGCAGCGTCGAGAGCACGAGGTGGCCGGTGAGCGCGGCCTCGATCGAGATCTTCGCCGTCTCGCCGTCGCGGATCTCACCGACCATCACGACGTCGGGATCGGAGCGCAGGATCGAGCGCAGCGCTGCGGCGAAGGTGAGGCCGGCGCGCGTGTTGATCTGCACTTGGTTGACGCCGGCGAGCCGGAACTCGACGGGGTCCTCGACGGTGATGATGTTGATCGCCGGGTTGTTGATCTCGGTCAGTGCCGCGTAGAGCGTCGTCGACTTACCGGACCCGGTCGGCCCCGTGACGAGGATCGCGCCCGTCGGGCGGCGGATCATCTCTTCCATCTTCACGCGCATTTCGTCGGCGAGGCCGAGCTCGGTGAGCGTCGGCGCCTTCTTCGACTTGTCGAGCAGACGCATCACGACCGCCTCGCCCTCGACGGTCGGCAGCGTGGCGACGCGGACGTCCATTAGCCGTCCTGCCGCGGCGGCGTTGAGCGAGATGCGGCCGTCCTGGGGCTTGCGGCGCTCGGCGATGTCGAGCTTCGCGAGCACCTTCAGGCGCGTGGTCACGCCGGCCATCATCCGCTTCGGGATGCGCTGCACCTCGTGCAGGACGCCGTCGATGCGCAGCCGGACGGCGAGCGCGTCCTCCTGGGGCTCGAAGTGGATGTCGCTGGCCCCGTCCTCGGCCGCCTGGAAGATGATCGAGTTCACGAGCCGGACGAGCGGGACGTCCGAGATGCCGTCGTCGACCTCGAGGTCGTCGGCCTCCTCCTCGGGCTCCGGGAGGAACGCATCGTCCTCTTCGACAGCGGCGCGTGCGCCGAAGGCCTCGGACGCGCGCAGCAGGCGGCGGATCTCGTTCTCGATGTCCTCCCGAGATGCGACCGCGAGCTCGAGCTGGAACCGCGTCGCGAGCCGGAGCTCGTCGATCGCGTGCACGTTGCCCGGGTCGGCGACCGCGACCCGCAGCACGTTCCCCTCGAGCGCGTAGGGGACGGCGATCACGCGCTCCATCACGTGGATGGGCAGCTCCTTGGCGGCGTCCTCGGCGACCCCCGTCAACGGGAGGTCGACGAACGGCAGGTGGAAGCGGCTGGCAAGCGTGCGCGCGATGCCCTCGGGAGAGGCCGCGCCTTCGTCGAGCAGCGCCTGGGCGAAGGAGCCGCCTTGCTTGGCCCGCCCGCGGATGCTGGCGAGCTTGTCCCCCGCGATCAGGCCCGTCGCCTCGAGCAGGTCGGCGACGAGCTCCGCGAGCTCGTTGACCGGGAAGGGCGCGCTCAGGCCGGACTCGCCGCCCGATTCGGCGGTCTTCTCCGCTTCCGAGCGTCCGGAGAGCCTCAGGTTGTTGGGCCGCTTGAGATCCATCAAATCCCTCGAACGAGGTATCGGCAGAACGCGTACGAAATCTGAGCGCTAGAAGGTGCTCAGGTACGCGTCCAGCAGCTGATCGCCGAAGAACAGGGCGATCAGGGCTCCCAGCGCCAGGAACGGCGCGAACGGGATGCCCATCTTGCGGGCGGCCGAGCCGTGCCGCGCCAGCAGCACAATGCTCGGGACGAGCGCGGCCAGCACGCCGAGCATCAGGCCGACGCCCACGAGCCGACCGAGCATCGCTCCGAGCAGCAGCGCGAGCTTCACGTCGCCCATCCCCATCCCGGCCGGATATGCGAGCGCGGCCACGAACAGGAAGCCGGCGGCGCCGAGCGCTCCCAGCGCCCACTCGGGGCTCGGCTCGAGCACGGTCTGCGCGACCAGCACGATCGCGGCAGCCGGCACGACGATCCGGTTGGGAACGATCCGGTGGGTGAGGTCCGTCGCGGTCACCGCCACGAGCACGACGCAGAAGAACGAGCTCACGAAGGCCTCACCGCTCAGGCCGAAGTCGATGAAACAGGCCGCGACGAGACCGGCGGTGGCGAGCTCGACCGCGGGATACAGCGGGCTGATCCTGGCCGAGCACGTCCGGCAGCGGCCGCGGAGCAGGAGCCAGGAGAGCACCGGCACGTTGTCGTACCAGGCGAGCTTGGTGCCGCAGCTCATGCAGGCCGAGGCCGGGCGTACGACGGAGCGGCGCAGCGGCACGCGCGCGGCGACGACGTTCACGAAGCTGCCGAGCGCGAGCGCGGGCCAGAAGGCGAACAGGCCGAGAGCAAGGTCCACTTGCCTACTATCGGCTGGCCCCGGGTCGGGGTTGAGCCTGGAGGGATCTACCCGGTGAAGCCCTGAGGCGGGTTCGGCTGGGCGTAGACCTCGTTGTTCGACGGCATTCCGACCGGCACGATCGTGATGTTCGGAAAGGCGTTCGTCGTGAGGTTGTTCGAGAGGATGATCTGGCTGCCGACGATCGGGCCGTCGACGTTCACGTTGTTCCCGAACTCGACGGCATTGGTGCCGTAGAGACCGCCCTGGTACGAGAAGTTGTTGTTGATCTGGATGCTGTCACCAGGGTTGACCTGACCACCGTTTCCGTTCGCGACGATCATCAGCATGTCGAAGTCCGGATTCCAGCCGGTGAAGTTGCAGGCCGAGCCGGAGACGACCGCACACAGCGTGCCGTTCGCGAGGAACGTCCCGCTCAAGTAGAGCGTGCCCTGGCCGTTGTAGGTGTTCACGCTGCCGTTCGAGATCTTCGCGCTACCGTCGATGTAGAACGTCCCGCTCACGGTCAACGTCTTGGTGGTCGCGTTCCAGGCGAGCACGCCGCTTGCGGACGTATCCCAGGCCACGCTCTGCCCGTTGACGTGCGTCGTCGCCGCGCTGCTCTTGGCCCCGCGCGTCACCGTCCAGGTCGTGGTGCCGAATCCGGCGGTCACCGTCATGAACTCGTCGTCGATCCTGATCGTGAACGAGCTTGTCGGAAAGCCGCTTGCCGAGCTGACATTCAGCGTCGTTTGCGAAGCGGTCATCGCGCCGGTCAGCGTGGTGGTCGCGCCAGGGCCGACGCGGCAATAGTAGGAGCTCGAGGGCGTGAGGTCGGCGACGGTCGAGACACTGTTGTCGCGGGAGGGGTAGTTGGTGTCGAACGTCGGCGGGGTGCCGCTCGAGGTCGAGCACGACTGCGAAGGCCCGGGGATCGCGTTCTCGTACCACGTCGCGAAGTCGGCGGCCGGTGGCGCAACCACTGGCGCGGTGTGGTTCACGCCGACCGTCACCCCGTCTGAGAGCTTGCTATAGATGTGCCTCGCGTCCTGGTTGCCGCTGCACACGCCCCACGACCCGACCGAGTAACGGCAGTTACCACCGACGTAGGTCTCCACACGCGTGCTCAGACTCGTGCTGGCGCCGACCGAGGCGTTGTTCGAGACGTCGAGGTCGCCCCCCACGATGACCGTGGACTGGTTGAGCGCTACATTCGGACTGAGGCAGAGGTTGCCGGCGACGTACATCCGCGAGGCGCCCGAGATGTTGTTGTTGAGCGTCTGGTCACATGTGCTGCCGGTATGGCCGGCGTAGAGGTAGTTCCAGACGGGGTTGTTGAGCGGCTGCGTGATCGTCGGAGTGACCGTTACGGTCGCTTCGAGCGTGCGCGTCACGGTGTCGGTGGACTTGTTCGGGTTGCGCGTCGAACCGATCGACGTCACGTACCAGAGTGCATCCTTCCTGACCAGCGTTCCGCAGTAGTCGACGCTGCCTCCACCCAGACTCACGTGGAGCCACGACGAGGTGGAGGTGCGGCTCGCGCCGGGATCGGTGTATTTCTTGTCGTTCGTAGTGCACTTCGGCAGGAGGTCGGGGTCGAGCGCGTTGTTCGTCGGGAGGTTGAGCACCGCCATCATGTTGTTGACTCCCGCCTCCGCCAGCGAAAAAGCGCTCTGCCTCGAATAGGTCTGCGCCGATTGTGTCGAGCTCGAGGTCGAGTACGCGATCGCAGTCGTACCGGCGATTGCGAGCACGGTGGTGATCCCGATCGCCATCACGAGCGCGATTCCGCGCTCGCACCGCACCAGACGCACGCAAAGCCACCGCCGCATGATCGAGGAATCGGCGTGAGCCGCAGGCCGCTCGTCCCTCGAACGAGGATTTCTCTAGGTGCGCGTGCTGTTGCGGAGCACGATGTTGTCCGTCAGCTCGTAGAGCTCGACGGTCTTCGAGGGCTTCACGTTCACGGGGAAGTCGACGCCCAGGGTCGCGAGCGACGTCGAGGACTGGGCGGTGTAGGAGAAGATGCAAAGCGCGCCGCTGCAGGCCGTCGCGGTGGACGAGGGCGTGAGGTAGTCCGCCCACATCACGCCGCCCGTACAGCTCGCCCCCACGACGCGATAGAGCCCGTACCTGTTCGTCGAGACGTTGCGGGTGCACCAGGTGATCGAGCCGCTACCGGTCTTGCAGTACGACGGCAGCGTGAGGGTGACGGACGAGGAGGAGCCCGTCGGCGTCGCCACGCTCGCGCAGTGGACCTCGCGCCGCATCTTGTCGAGCGCGAGCCTCGCGGTGAGCTGGGCCTGGAAGCGGTTGTTCATGTCCGACTCGGCGTTCGAGGCCTGAACGAAGAGCGTCGTGAGGCTGCCCGTGACGACGCCCATGATCACGAGCACCGTCAGCATCTCGATGAGCGTGTAGCCCGCCTCGCGGCGGAGGCCGAGGCGGCGCAGCGTGCGCCGCATTCTCATTGCGCTTCCCGGCGGACTTTGGCGAGCGTCGAGCGGGCGACGGCCTCGCTCCTGCGGCCGATGCCCCACTGCCGCTGGACGCGCTCATCGACGCGAATCAGGGTCTCGAGCGCCTGCGCGCCGTGAGACCAGCCGAACTTGGCGCCGGTCACGATCCAGGCGTGCTGGTAGAGCCAGTGCTGGACGGTCTTGCTCGTCTTCGGGCGGTTGGCGAGCCAGGCCTCGAGGCGGAGCGCCCGGGCCGGCAGCGTGATCTCGTCCAGCGGCTCCTTCGGAGCGCCGGGGACGGCGAACGCGGGCGGGCGGCTCGCAACCGGCTTGGCAGCCGGTTTGCGCTTCGGCTTGGCGGTCGGCTTGCGCTTCGGCTTGACAGCGGGCTTGACGGCGGGCTTGGCAGCAGGCTCCTTCACGGGAGCCACCGGGACGGTTGCCGCTGCCAGGTTTGCGAGCTTGATCGTCGTGCCCCGGTACGAGGAGGAGTCGACGGGCCGGCCGTGCTCGGCGTAGGCGCCTCGCACGAGGCGCAGCACGATCGTCGGCGCCCCGGTGTCCAGAACGCGGGTGCCCGCAGCCGGGCTCTGCGTCAGGACGCGATTCGCCGCGAAGCCGTGAACTGCGCCGCTCACGCGCCAGGCAAAGCCGCCGTCCTCCAGGATCCCCTTGGCGAAGACGTAGGCCTGGCCGGCGACCGACGGGACGACGAGCTCGGGCGTCCGGGCAGGCGCAGCCTTCGAGCTGGTGCTCGAGGGGCCGATGATGGTCGTGTCCGCGGCGAACGTGAACGCCGCGGTTGAGAGCACCCAGATGAGTGCCACCACGACCGCACGAGGCAAGAGCGCGGCAAGCCGGACCGCCATGACCATCCCTTCGGCAGGACGATGGGGCGGTGTCATCCCCCTACCGGGTGAATCGGCGAGAACGGGTTAGCCCAGTTGCGCTTGATTGCCTAAGAGCCGTTTCCGCCGCGGCGGGCAAGCAGCCGCTGCACAGCCTGCTCCCGAAGCGCAATGATTGGATCGCGTGAAGGAGATCCTCGGCGACATCAAACGCTGGCAACAGGGCGGCGAGCGCATCGCGCTCGCGACCGTCGTCGCCACACGCCGTTCGGCGCCGCGGCCGGTCGGCGCCAAGCTCGGCGTCTCCACCGGCGGCGAGCTCGCCGGCTCCGTCTCGGGCGGCTGTGTAGAGAACGAGGTCTACGGCGTCGCGCAGGAGGTGCTCGGCGGGGCCGGGCCGCGGCTGCTCACGTACGGGATCTCGGACGACCTCGCGCTCGAGGTTGGACTGCCTTGCGGCGGCGAGATCGACGTGTTCGTCGAGGAAGCCGACGAGCGGCTGCTCGAACGCCTGCGGGCGATCGTCGAGGACGAGCGGCGCGCCGTGCTGTTCACCGTCGTGGACGGCGAGGGCATCGGCGAGACATGGCTCGCGGTCGAGGGCGAGGCAACCGAGGCGCCCACCGCGCTTGCGGCGCAGGTCGACGAGCTACTCCGGTTGGGCCGCAGTCGCGCATTCGAACACGAGGGGCGCACCGTCTTTGCGGACGTCTTCGAACCGCCCCCACGTCTGCTCGTGATCGGAGCGGTCGACACGGCCGAGGCGCTCTGCGGAGCCGCCAAGCAACTCGGCTGGAGAACGATCGTCGCCGACGCGCGCGGCAAGTTCGCAACGGCGGAACGGATCCCTAGCGCCGACGAGCTCGTCGTCGGCTGGCCCGAGGAGGCGCTCGAGCATGTCCGCCCGGACTCGGCCACCGCCGTCATCGTCCTGACGCACGACGACCGCTTCGACGTTCCCGCGCTGAAGGGCGCGCTCGAGACGGACGCCTTCTACGTCGGAGCGCTCGGCTCCCGCCGCAACCAGGAACGACGCCGCGAGCGCCTGCTGGAGGCGGGCGTGCTCGAGGAGTCGCTCGACCGGATCTCCGGGCCGTGCGGGCTCGACATCGGCGCGGTCACACCGGCCGAGACGGCGGTCTCGATCCTGGCCGAGATGCTGGCAAGGCGCGCCGACCGTTCCGGCGGCCCGCTCCAGACCGCGAGCGGCCGCATCCACGCAGGCGTCGACTAGGCAGCCGTACGGGCCAACCGCTCCGCGACCGCCTCCAGGCTCGCGAGGTTGTGCCCGGCGGCGAAGTCGTCCACGAAGGGCAGCGCCGCCTTCATTCCCCGGGCCAGCGGCTCGTAGGCCGGGTCCTCCTGGAGCGGGTTCAGCCACACCACCCGGTGCGCGAGACGCGAGAGCCGCGCCATCTGCTCGGCCAGCAGGTCAGGGTCGCCGACCTCGAGCCCGTCCGAGCAGAAGACGACGACCGCGCCTCGGGCCAGCCCGCCGTGCCCGAAGTCGTCGAGGAAGCGCTTCAGCGACTCGCCGATCCGCGTGCCCCCGTCCCAGTCGACCACCTCGCCGGCTGCACGGCGGAGAGCCTCGTCGTGATCGGCGGTTCGAAGCGCCCTCGTCACCCGCGTCAGACGGGTTCCGAAGCAGAAGGCCTCCCAGCGCGGGTTCGCACGAAGCGCCGCGTGGGCGAACATCACGAGCGCACGTGAGTAGTCCGCCATCGAGCCCGACACGTCGAGCAGGAGCACGAGCCGGCGCGGCTGCAGGCGGCGCTCGCGCCAGGCCCGCTCGACGGGCTCGCCGGCCGTCCGAAACGAGCGGCGAAGTGTCCGCCGCAGGTCGGGAGCCCCACGCCGGGCGCCGGTCCGCCGGCGGGAGCGCCGTAGCGGCACCGCGAGTGACACGCGGGCCATCAGGGCCGCCAGCTGCTGGAGCTCGTCGGACGAGCAGTCCGCGAAGCTCTTGTGCCGGAGGAGCTCGAGCGGGCTCGCGAGAGCGAGCTCGACCTCGGGCGCGAGCTCGGCGGTGACGCGGACGCGTACGGCGGACTCCGCCATCGCGGCGCGCGAATCGCCGAAGAAGGTCGCGAACACCCGGTCGTAGACGGGTAGGTCCTGCCGGCGCGACACGAGCGTCGTGCGGCCGGCCCAGTACAGATCGCGGGGCTCGAGCAGCGCCGCGGCGCGGCAGAAGCGGACGATCCGCCCGGTTCCGACGGGCAGGCCCTCGTCCCGCAGCGACCGCGAGAAGCCGGTCAGGATCGCGACGGGCTCAGTCACGGAGAAGCTCGGGCAGAGCCGCCTCGACGCGGCGGAGATCCTCTCGGTTCTTTACGGCCCAACCGAGGGTCTGCTGCGCCTCGTCCCCGTCGATTGAGCGAGCGCCGAGAACGGTCAGCGCCTGGGCCCAGTCGATCGCCTCGGCCACGCCCGGCTGCTTCACGAGCTCGAGCGCGCGCAGCTTCGCCACGGCGGCGGCCACGGACCGCGCGAGCTGCTCCGAGACGGCGGGCACGCGGAGCCGGATGATCTCGACCTCCCGTTCGAGCTCGGGGAAGTCGATCCAGTGGTAGAGGCACCGGCGCTTGAGCGCGTCGTGAAGCTCGCGCGTCCGGTTGGAGGTGATGACCACAGCAGGCGGCTCGTCGCCGGCGATCGGCCCCAGCTCGGGCACGGTCACGGCGTAGTCCGAGAGCACCTCGAGAAGGAAGGCCTCGAACTCGTCGTCTGCGCGGTCGAGCTCGTCGATCAAGAGCAGCGCCTTCGAGCCCGCGCGGATCGCCCGCAGCAGCGGGCGCTCGAGCAGGAAGTCGGGCCCGTAGAGCTCCTCGATGCGGCTGCTCGGGTCCACCTCCCCCGTCTGGAGCGCGCGTGCGTACAGGAGCTGACGGGCATAGTCCCATTCGTAAAGCGCCTGCCCCGCGTCGATCCCTTCGTAGCACTGGAGCCGGATCAGCTCGGCGTCGAGCAGCCCGCTCAGGGTCTTCCCCACCTCGGTCTTGCCGACCCCAGCCTCGCCTTCGAGCAACAGCGGCCGCCGCATCTCGAGTGCGAGGAAGATCGCCGTCGCCAACCCCCGGTCGGGCAGGTACGAAGCTTCGCCCAGGGCGCGTTCTACCTCGTCGACCGAGCCGAAACGCATGCGGACATCGTAGGGACGTGGCGAAGAACGCGGGCGAGGCGTATTGTCGCCGGCACGTCCGCGTCCGACCGTAAGGGGGGTCGAGCATGCACGTCGCGATCACTGTCAACGGTGGTCTTCGCGAAGCCGACGTGGAGCCCCGGACGTTGCTGGTCGACTTCCTCCGTGAGCACCTCGGCCTCACGGGCACGAAGGTCGCCTGCGACACGTCCCAGTGCGGCTCCTGCACGGTGCATCTCGATGGCAAAGCCGTGAAGTCGTGCACGGTCCTCGCCGTGCAGGCCGAGGGCGCGACGATCACGACGATCGAGGGGCTGGCCGCGAACGGCGCTCTCCACGCCGTGCAAGAGGCCTTTCACGAGCATCATGCCCTGCAATGCGGCTTTTGCACTCCGGGGATGATCATGACCACCGTCGATCTCCTCGGTAGGAATCCGGATCCAAGCGACGAGGAGATCCGGCACGGACTCGAGGGGAATCTGTGCCGTTGCACCGGCTATCACAACATCGTTCGAGCCGTGCATGAGGCGGCTGAAGCGGTGCGATGACGACAGAGGCGCCTCCGAAGCTCTTCGGCGAGCCGGTCAGGCGAGTCGAGGACGCCCGCCTGATCACGGGTTCGGC
Organism: Gaiellaceae bacterium; assembly: GCA_036265535.1. Lineage (GTDB taxonomy): Bacteria > Actinomycetota > Thermoleophilia > Gaiellales > Gaiellaceae > AC-32. The sequence continues at coordinate 30,001 of DATAOV010000027.1, forward strand.
GAAGTACCTCGACGACCTCAAGCTGCCGGGGATGGCGCACGTGGCGATCTTGCGCTCGCCCTACGCGCACGCCCGCATCACGAGCATCGACACGGCCAAGGCAGCCGCTCACCCGGGCGTGATCGCCGTCTTCACCGGGGAGGACTTCGAGCACCTACCGGCGCTCCCCTGTGCGTGGCAGGCGGGCGGGGTCGAGAACTTCGTCAACACGCCGAGGGCGCTCGAGATCGACCGTGTCACCTTCACCGGCGCGGGGGTCGCAGCCGTCGTCGCCGAGAGCAAGTACGCAGCCGAGGACGCGCTCGAGCTGATCGAGGTCGGCTGGGAGCCCCTCGACGTCCTGGTCGACGCCGAGCAGGCTGCAGCAGAGGGCGCGCTCCAGCTACACGAGAACGCGCCGGGGAACATCGTTATGGACTGGACGTGCGGCGACGAGCAGGCGACGGCGGACGCGCTCGGCGAGGCGGAGGTCGTCGTCGAGGAGCGTGTGGTCAACCAGCGGCTCATCCCTACGCCCATGGAAGGCCGCGGCGCCGCGGCCGAGTTCGAGCCGGCGACTGGCCGCTACACGGTCTGGATGTCCTCGCAGGACCCGCACATCATGCGCCTGCTGATGACGGCGTTCGTCTTCGGCATCCCCGAGACGAAGATGCGCTGCGTCGCGCTCCATGTCGGCGGCGGCTTCGGTACCAAGATCTTCCTCTATCCGGAGTACGTGCTGATGGCCGCGCTCGCCGAGAAGGTCGGGCGCCCGGTGAAGTGGGTGGAGACTCGCCGGGAGAACTACGCGGCGACCACGCACGGCCGCGACCACACGACGTACCTTGAGATCGGAGCGAAGCGCGACGGCACGATCACGGCGCTCAGGGCCAAGACCTACGCGAATCTCGGCGGAGTCCTCTCGACAATCGCCCCGGGCATCCCTACGACCCTGTACGGGCGGATGCTCTCAGGCGCCTACCGCATCCCGAACATCCACTGCCGCGTGCTCGGCGTCTACACGAACACCGGCATGGTCGACGCGTACCGAGGAGCCGGGCGGCCCGAGGCGACCTACCTCGTCGAGCGTGCCGTCGACCTTCTGGCCCGAGAGCTCGAGCTCGACCCGGTCGCGATCCGCCGCAAGAACTTCATCCCGCCGGAGGACTTTCCCTACGACCCGGGGATCCTCCGAGGCCTGCACTACGACACCGGCGACTACGGAAAGGCTCTCGACCGCGCCCTCGAGATCGTCGATTACGAAGGCTTCCGCAGCGAGCAGGAGGAGGCGCGCGGCCAGGGTCGCCACCTCGGGATCGGCTTCTCCACGTACGTCGAGATCTGCGGTGCGGCACCCTCGGCCTGGATCGGGACGGTCGGCGAGGGCTGGGGTGCCTCGATGTGGGAGAGCGCCACCGTGCGGGTGCACCTCACGGGCAAGGCCGTCGTCACGATCGGGACGCAGCCGCAGGGACAGGGACATGAGACGACGGCGTCCCAGATCGTCGCCTCAGAGCTCGGGATTCCGATCGAAGACGTGACCGTCGAGCTCGGCGACACTCAAGGGGCGCCCTTCGGCTACGGCACGTACGCCAGCCGGAGCGCCGCCGTTGGTGCGGTCGCCGTCTACAAGAGCCTCCAGCGCATCAAGCAGAAAGCCCGGCGCGTGGCGGCGCACATGCTCGAGGCGGACGTCGAGGACGTCGAGTTCGAGGGAGGACGGGCTTTCGTCAAGGGCTCGCCCGAGACCGGCAAGACGATCCAGGAGATCGCCGGAGCCGCGGCGCTCGCGTACGACCTCCCGGAGGGCGAGGAGCCGTTCCTCGACGACACCACCTACTACGACCCGCCGAACTGCACCTTCCCTTTCGGCACGCACGTCGCCGTGGTCGAGGTGGACGGTGAGACCGGCGAGATCGCGCTGAAGCGGTACGTCGCGGTGGACGATGTCGGCGTCGTGATCAACCCGATGATCGTCGACGGCCAGGTTCACGGCGGAATCGCGCAAGGGATCGCACAGGCCCTCTGGGAGCACGGTATCTACGACGAGAACGGCCAGCTCGCGACCTCGAGCCTGATGGACTACGCAGTCCCCAAGACGGGCTTCTTCCCGCCGTTCGAGATCGACCGGACCGAGACGCCGACCGACGTCAACCCGCTTGGTGTCAAGGGCGCAGGCGAGACCGGCACGATCGCCTCCACCCCGGCGGTCGTGAACGCTGTCGTCGACGCGCTCGCGCCGCTTGGGATCCGGCACCTGGAAATGCCGCTGACGCCCGAACGCGTGTGGCGTGCGATGCACGGGGCGAAGGGGTAGGGGCTCGATGTACACGATGCGTCCGGCCGAGTTCGATTACCGGCACCCGGCGACCCTCGCAGAGGCGGTGTCGATGCTGACCGAGCTCGAGGAGGCGCGCCCGCTCGCGGGCGGGCACAGCCTGCTCCCGATGATGAAGCTGCGACTGAGCACGCCCGAGGCCCTCGTCGACCTCGGCGGCATCGCGGGCCTCGACGGAATCGCCGAGGACGACGGCGGCTTGAGGATCGGAGCGCTCGCCACCCACGCGTCCGTCGCCGACTCCGAGCTCGTCCAGGCCCGCTGTCCGGTGCTCGCGGAGACGGCTGCGCTCATCGGCGACCTCCAGGTGCGCAACCGCGGCACCATCGGCGGGAGCGTCGCCCACGCGGATCCCGCCGCCGACTATCCGACGCTGCTGAAAGCGCTCGGCGCCGTGATCAGCGCCGTTGGGCGAGACGGCGAGCGCGAGATCGCCGTCGACGAGTTCTTCATCGACGTCTTCACGACAGCGCTCCAGCCGGGCGAGCTGGTGCTGTCGGTGCGGGTGCCCTCGACGCCGACCGGGACCGGAGCCGTTTACGTCAAACACCGCCATCCGGCCTCGAGCTACGCCGTCGTCGGCGTCGCCGCGGTGGTGTCGGTCGAGGAGGCAGCCTGCACGCGCGCACAGCTGACGATCGGCGGCGCGGTGCGGACGCCGGTGCACGCCACGGCGGCGGCCGAGGCGCTCCTCGGCGTGTCGGGGTCGGAGGAGGAGATCACAGACGCGGCCGGGAGGGTCGCCGAGTCGCTCCCGGACGCGCTGGGCGACCTCTACGCGTCCGCGGAGTACCGGGTCCACCTGGCGACGGTGCTCGCCAAGCGCGCGTGCCTCGCCGCCTTCGAGCGGGCCTCGTCCTAGCCTCGCCGGAAAAGCCGCCGGAAGAAGCCGCCGACACTTCGGACCAGCGCGCCGAAGCCCAGCGAGAGCCCCGAGACGGGCTTCGCCTGCGCCTCCCTGGCGGCCTGTGCCTCTTCCGGCTCGGCCGCGAGCTGGGCCTGGAGACAATCGGCGAAGCGCGTCACGAGCTGGGAGGAGACGTCCTCGACGATCCCCCGCCCGTACTGGGCGACCGCGCCGGTCAGGCTGAGGTCGGTGACGATGTCGATCTTGGTCCCGCCGTTGACCCCGCTGAGTGAAGACTCGATCGTCGCCTGTGCCGCTCCACGCCCACGCGCCTCACGTGCCCGCGCGCTCAGCGTCGCGCGACGGGCCGCCTCGTCCAGGGCCTCCTGCTTGACGTCGGTGGCGAACGTCAGCGAGATCGGCCCGAGCTTGACCTGCATCGTTGCCTTCCACGTCGACTCGTCGACTGTCTCGTCGAGCGTGGCGCCCGGCATGCACGGGATGACGCGCGGCACGTCGATCAGCAGGTCCCAGGCTGCCTCAGGCGGGGCGGGCACTTCGAACGAGTTCTCGAGCCGCATCAGACGCGGGCGGCTTCGAAGCGGCGCCGGCAGCCAGGCCCGCAGAAGTAGTACGTCGTTCCGTCGCGGACGACGATTTCGCGCGCGGCGGCGATCGAGACCGTCATCCCGCAGACGGGATCGACGGCCTCCTCCACGGCTTCTGCCGGCGAGACGCCACGGGTGTGCCGCCAGGCGACGAGCTCCGCGAGGATCGCGACCGCGATCTCTTCCTGGCTCGAGGGGCCGAGGTCGAGTCCCGCGGGGCTTCGGACGCGCGCGAGCGCCTCCTCGTCGAGACCACGGGCGCGCAGCTCCGCGAGCACCGCGCTCGCACGGCGGGCGCTCGCGACCAACCCCACGTACCCCGCCTCGGTCCGGAGCACGGCGGCCAACGCGTCCTCGTCGCCGTGCCCCATCGACGCGACCACAACGGCGTCTGCTTCCTCGACGAGCTCGTCTCCAACACGCCAGCCGATCGCGGTCGCCAGTTCCCGCAGAGTCCGTGCTGCAGGGCTGAGGCCGACCACGGCCAGGAGCGGCTTGGGCAGATGCGGCTCGACGATGACCTCGACCGTTCCCTCGGAAGCGCACGAGCTCTCAGCGATGACGACGTCTCCTTCCTCCGCCTCGGTTCCCGCCGGGCCGATCCGAACGAGCCTCGGCTCCCCGTCAGCGAGCGCGCGCAGGGCCTCGCGAATCACGATCGGCTCCGAGCAGGCGCCTCCGACCCAGCCGAAGAGCTCTCCGCCCCGCGTGACGAGCGCCCGGTCGCCTCGGCGGGTCGAAGCGGGACGCTCGACGTTCACGACCGTCGCAAGCACGTATGGCTCACCTTCAGAGGCGAACCGCCCCGCCCGGACTAAGACAGGCTCGGTCATTCGGCGAGGCCGGCATCTTGCAGCGCCTGCCAGACCTTGTCCGAGGTCACCGGCATCTCGAGGTTCCGGACGCCGGCGTGCGCTAGCGCGTCGACGACGGCGTTGACGTACGCGGCCGGCGATCCGACGGTGGCCGACTCACCGACGCCCTTCGCACCGATCGGGTGGTGCGGCGAAGGCGTGACCGTCTCACCGAGCTCGAACGAAGGCGTTTCCCAGGAGGTCGGAAGCAGGTAGTCCACGAAGTTGGAGCCGATGCAGTTGCCTTCTTCGTCGAAGGTGATCAGCTCCATCGCCGCGATGCCGTAGCCCTCGGTGAGGCCGCCCATGATCTGGCCCTCGACGATCATCGGGTTGATCCGCACGCCGCAGTCATCGACTGCGACGACGCGGCGAACCTTCCAGGCGCCGGTGCCGCGGTCGACCTCGACCACGACCGCATAGGTGCCGAACGGGAACGTCATGTTCGGCGGGTCGTAGTAATGGACGCCCTCGAGCCCCGCCTCCAGGCCATCCGGCAGGTCGGTGTACGCGGCAAAGGCGACGTCCTGGATCGTTTTCACGCGATCGGGCGCTCCCTTCACAGAGAAGCGTCCACGTTCCCACTCGAGGTCGTCCTCGGCCGCCTCGAGCAGGTGCGCGGCGATCGTCCGCGCCTTGTCGCGCAGCTTGCGCGCGATCACGGCGGTTGCGGCTCCGGCCACGGGGGTCGACCGGCTCGCGTAGGTGCCGAGCCCATAGGGCGTGTTGTCGGTGTCGCCTTCCTGCACCTCGATGTCCTCGTAGGGGATCCCGAGTTCCTCGGCGACGATCTGGGCGAAGGTCGTCTCGTGCCCCTGGCCCTGCGACTTGACGCCCAGCTTGAGGATCGCCTTGCCGGTCGGGTGGATGCGCAGCTCCGCCGAGTCGAACATGCGGAGCCCGACGATGTCGTACTCCTTGCCGTGGCCGGCGCCGACCACCTCGGTGAACGAGGCGAGGCCGATCCCGATCAGCTTGCCCTGCTCCCGGGCCTCAGCCTGCTCCCTGCGCAGGTCCTCGTAGCCCAGCTTGTCGAGCGTGAGCCGGAGTGCCTTCTCGTAGTCGCCCGAGTCGTAGACGAAGCCGGTGGCCGACTTGTACGGGAACTGATCCGGCTTGATGAAGTTGTCGACGCGGAACTCGGCCGGATCGACGCCGAGCTCGTGCGCGGCCACGTCGACCAGTCGTTCGATCAGATACGAGGCCTCGGTGACGCGGAACGAGCAACGGTAGGCGACCCCGCCCGGCGCCTTGTTCGTGTACGCGCCCTCGCCCCGGACGTGGGCCGCGGGGATGTCGTAGGAACCGGTCACGATGTGGAAGAGGCCGATCCTGAGCTTCGACGGCTGCGCGTCGGCGTAGAACGCGCCTTCGTCGGCCTCCAACGAGGTGCGCAGCCCGGTGATCCTGCCGTCCTTGACCGCGAGCTCGCCGTGCATGTGATAGTCCCGCGCGAAGCCGGTCGAGATCAGGTTCCCGGTGCGGTCCTCGATCCACTTCACCGGCCGCCCGAGCAGGAGCGACGCCGCGGTCGCGACGACGTAGCCGGGGTAGATCGGCACCTTGTTGCCGAAGCCTCCGCCGATATCGGGAGAGATAATGCGAATGTTCTGCTCCGGGAGGCCCGCCACGAGGGCGAAGAGCGTCCGGTGGGCGTGCGGCGCCTGCGAGGTCATGTAGATGGTCGCCTTGCCGGTCGCCGGGTTGACGTCGGCCACGCAGCCGCAGCACTCGAGCGGCGCCGGGTGGCAGCGCGGGTAGTGGGTGTCCAGCGTGACGACCTTGTCAGCCTCGGCGAAAGCGCGGTCGGTCGCGTCCTTGTCGCCCGCCTCCCAGTCGTAGATGAGGTTCGAGGCCTGCCCCTCCTTGTCGTCACGGATCAGGGGCGCATCGTCCTCGAGAGCCTGTTGCGGGGTCGTGACGACCGGCAGCGGCTCGTAGTCGACGTCGATCAGTTCGAGCGCGTCCTTGGCGACGTAGGCCGATTCGGCGACAACGGCGGCCACCTCCTGGCCCTGGAAGCGGACCTTGTCGGTAACGAGCACCGCCTGCGTGTCGCCGGAAAGCGTCGGCATCCAGGCGAGGTTGTGCTGCGCCATCAGTTCCCCCGTGACGACGGCGACGACACCTGGTAGCGCTTCGGCTCGCGACGTGTCGATCGAGCGGAGGCGCGCGTGCGCGAAGGGGCTGCGCAGGATCTCCAGGTGCAGCATCCCGGGCAGCGTGATGTCGTCGACGTAGTTGCCCTTGCCGCGGATGAAGCGCTCATCCTCCTTGCGCTTGACCGAGTGTCCGAGCCCGCGGACTTCCGTGGTCGCCATCTCTACCTCCCCTCGCCGGCGAGCTTGGTAGCTGCGTGGTGCACCGCTTTGACGATGTTCTGGTAGCCGGTGCAGCGGCAGATGTTCCCGGACAGCGCCCATCGGATCTCCTCGTCCGTGGGATCCGGGTTCTCCTTCAGGAGCGCAGTTGCGGTCAGCATCATCCCAGGGGTGCAGAAGCCGCACTGGAGGCCGTGCTCCTCGCGGAACGCCTCCTGGATCGGGTGCAGCTGGGCGCCCTGCTGAAGGCCCTCGACGGTCGTCACCTCGCGGCCGTTCGCCTGCACCGCGAAGACGGTGCACGATTTGACTGGGACTCCATCGAGCAGCACTGTGCAGGCCCCGCAGCTGGTCGTGTCGCACCCGAGGTGCGTGCCGGTCAGGCCCAGCGTCTGCCGCAAGAAGTGGGCGAGCAGAAGCCGTGACTCGACTTCCGCCGCGCGTGTCTCGCCGTTGACGGTGACGGTCACGGTGCGCGTCGTCACGCGTTCCTGGACGACGTCAGTCATGGCTCCTCCCTTCGGACGCGGCCCGAAGTCCGCGCTCTACGAACACTCGCGCCACGCTGCGCTTGTACTCGGCGCTGCCGCGTACGTCGTCGCGCGCTTCGGCCGACTCCGCGGCGAGCCGGGCGGCCGTCGTGATCGCCTCCTTGTCGAGCTTCCGGCCGGCAAGCGCCTCTTCGGCGGCCGTCGCTTTCAGGCTCGAGGGGCCGACGCCGGTGAGTGCGATTCCAGCCCGCCCGACAGTTCCGTTCTCGAACGAGATATGGATCGCCGCCCCGACGGTGGCGAAATCGCCCACCTTGCGCTCGAGCTTGAGATATGTGCCCCCCGAATCCGGCCCCGGATCGCGAATTCGCACTTCCGTGATCACCTCGGTCGGCTCGAGGGCGGTCGTGAAGGGCCCTTGGAAGAAGTCTTCGATGGGAATCGTCCGCGTCCCTCCGGGGCCACGCGCCTCGACGTCGGCGCCGACCGCGAGCATCACTGAGCCCCAGTCGCCTTGTGGGTCGGCGTGCGCAAGCGAGCCGCAGACTGTGCCCAGGTTGCGCACGATCGGATCGGAGATCACCGGCGCGGCGGCGGCGAGAACTCCGAACCGCCCGCGAAGGAGCTCGGATCGCTCGCAGGTCTTGTGCCGCACGAGCGCGCCGATCCGAAGGCCTCCGCCCTCCTCCGCGAGCGTGTTCAACCCTTCCAACCCATTGATGTCCACGAGCGCTCGAGGTGCGGCGAACCTGAGCTTCATCAGTGGGATCAGGCTCTGGCCGCCGGCGAGGACCTTCGCCTCGCCTTCGTGACGATCGAGGATCTCGAGCGCCTCCTCAAGCGTCGTAGGAGCGAAGTACTCGAATGTTGCGGGATACACGAACGGACCTCCCTTCGCGCGCCCGAAGATGGCCGCTGGTCGCAGCGGCAACGATACGCGTCGCCACCGCGCCCTGCCACGTCCTACGGCCGGGCCAGTCGAGCGGATTGAGGCACGCGAGCGGATCGTGGTGCCCCATAGAGCGAAAGTCGTGCCCTCTGACAGTCTTACTGCAAATCGTGCGTTTTCAGCGCGCGTTTTGAGGGAGTCCTGTCCGGTTCGCCCCCTACCGAGTGAACCGGACGACCGGGCCCGCAGGGGCGACCGTCGTCGGGGACACGATCGCGAACAGGCGCCCGCTTGCGGGGACGGAGTCGGTCGGGCCGGAGTCCTGCCAGCGGAAGGCGACGTTCGCGAAGCGCTGGAACCAGGGCTGCAGCTGCGGATACGAGGTCGCCGGGTTCAGCTGCAGGTGCAGGTGGGGACCCGTCGCGTGGCCGGTCGAGCCGACGAGGCCGACCTGCGTTCCGGCGGCGAGCTGGACTCCCGCGGTCACCGCCGGGTCGAGGTAGGAGAGGTGGCAGTACGTCCAGCTCTGGCCGTCGGCGGTGGTCATCGTCACGCCGATGCCGCAGCGCCCATCGGGGTACTGCCACGCCCGCTCGACGACGGCGTCCGAGAGCGCGTAGACAGGAGACCCCTCGGGGGCGGCGATATCGGCCGCGGGGTAGTCGTGATGGTTGTGCGACACCGAGACGAGCGAGGGACCGCCGCCGACCGGGAACACGTAGCCGGCGTCGAAGGACGGTGCGCCGAGAAACGAGCCCGTTGCCGGGGAGAAGGACGATGCGAGCGAGCGGTCGCGCGCCGAGGCCAGGTCGGTCTCGGCCCGCTCGAGGCTCGCGCGGAGATCGGCGACGCGGGCCTGGGCGGCCGCGCGAACGACGCCTGCCTGGACGGCGCGCCGCTCGAGCGCGAGCCGGTCGGAGAGCAGGGTTGCGGCAGCCGCTCGCCGGCCGAGCAGGCGTTCGCGGCCAGCGAGCGAGCGCACTCGCCGTAGCGCCTTCACGAGCTTGCGGTTGGCTTGGACGACCACGCCACGCGCCTGGTCGAGCGAGACCTGGAGCCGGTCCAACGTGAAGGTGGCATCGACGCCGCTGCTGCCGACGAGCTGCGCCAGCTGGAGCACCTCGTCCACGTACCACTGAGCGTGGTTGTAGGAGAAGACCGCGCGGGAGATGTCGCTCTGGCCGCCCGAGGCCGCGAGGTAGCGCGCCGCGGCAGCGATCGCGTCCTCAGGGCTCCAGGGGTTGGCGATCCCATCGCCGTCGGCGTCGACCCCCCAGCGCTCCCAGGTCGAGGGCATGAACTGCATCCAGCCGATCGCACCGGCGGAGCTCGGGCCCATGTTGCGCCCGAAGTTGGACTCGATCTTGTTGATCGAAGCCAGCACCTGCCAGGGGACGCCGTACGCAGCACCGTCCCGCTGCCAGAGGTCGAGCAGCTGCGCGTACGTCCGCGTCTCGACGACCGCCGGGCGGTTCAGGAGCGAGGGCGGAAACGCGATCGAGTCGGAGGCGTTCGGCGTTTCCGCGCTCGGCAGGAGCGCCGGCAGGCCGGGCTCGGTGGTCGGGACCACGCGGAAGACGTCGGCGTGCGCCGAACCGGCCAGCGCGAGCGCCAGCGCCGCCGCAGTTGCGAGCCGCCTCATCCGTCCTGGCCGGCGATCCTCAGCCCGGGCATGGGCCCCTCGTCCGGCTTGGGCGGCTCCGGCGCCATCTCGGAGACCGGCCGGTCGGTTTCGACGCCGGCAGCCTTGCGCTTCAGCGCCTGGTCCAGGGAGACCAGGAAGTCGTGCCGGTTGGTCGAGGCGTTGGCGGCGACCTCGCGGTCGATCTCACCCGCGACCACGAGCTCGATCAGCGCCTGGGTGAAGGTCTGCATGTCGAAGAACTGGCCCTCCGCGATCGCGTCCGGAATCTCTTCGGGCGTCTGCTCGCGGATCAGGTCGGCGATGCGGGAGTTGTTCACCATCACCTCGACCGCGGCGACGCGCCCGCCCTCGAGACGCGGAAGGAGCCGTTGGCTGACCACGCCCCGGAGGACTCCGGCGAGGATCGAGCGGATCTGCTCCTGCTTGGAGGAGGGGAAGAACTCGATCATCCGACTGATGGTTTCGGCCGCGTCGATCGTGTGCATCGTCGAGAAGACGAGGTGGCCCGACTCGGCAGCCTTGAGCGCCGTCTCGGCGGTCTCGGCGTCGCGAAGCTCGCCGATCAGGATCACGTCGGGGTCCTGGCGCAGCACACGCCGGATCGCTGCGAGGAATGACTCGGTGTCGAGCCCGACCTCGCGCTGGTTGACGATGCAGCCCTGATCCGAGTGCAGGATCTCGATCGGGTCCTCGATCGTGACGATGTGCATGCGCCGGGTCTTGTTGATGTGGTCGAGGACGGCCGCCAGGGTCGTCGTCTTGCCCGAGCCGGTGGCCCCGGTGCAGAGGACGAGCCCCCGGTGCTCCTCTGCGAGCCGACGGACGCCCTGCGGAAGCCGGAGCTCGTCGAAGCTCGGCACCTTGCTCGGGATGACGCGGAACGCGAACGAGATCGAGCCACGCTGGCGGAAGCCGTTGACGCGGAAGCGCGGGAGCCCGTCGGCCGTGTAGGCGATGTCGAGCTCGCCCGTCTCGTGGAAGTGCGCGAGCTTCGCCGGCGCCAGGTCGGCAACAAGGGTCAGAGCGGCCTCAAGGTCGCTGTCGTAGAGCGGCGCCTGGTCGGGGACCAGGCCGAGCTGGCCGTCCCGCCGCACCACCGGCGGCTGGCCGACTTTGAGGTGGATATCGCTCGCGCCGAGCTCCACGGCGCGCGCCAGGACAGCGTTCAGGTCCACGAAGGGCCTGATCGGCATCGACGCGGCGCCGCTTGAGCCGTCAGAATCGAGAACGTGCGCAACCGTCCGGCGCTGTTCTCGCTCGGGGTCATCCTCTTCTTCGTCGCTCTCGGCCTGGCCGACCGCGGCGTCGGCCTCCACGGACAGCTCGTCCTGGGAGCCCTCACCTGGGCGGTTCTGCTCGCCGCCTTGCGCCCGCTTTCGACCGAGCGTCGCCTACAGACCCTGCTCGTGGTGGTCGTCGCGACGGGAATGGAGGTCGTCGGCTCGATCCTCTGGGGCGTCTATACCTACCGGCTGCACAACCTGCCGCTGTTCGTGCCGCCCGGCCACGGGCTCGTCTACCTCGGCGGGATCAGCCTGAGCCAATCGGCGTTCGTGCGAGCGCGGCCGCGGGTCTTCGTCGGTGCGGTGGCGGCATGTGCTGCCGCCTGGGCCGTCGCGGGCCTGGCGCTGCTGCCGCGCCTCGACGTCGGCGGAGCGATCGGCGTCTCGGTCTTTCTCTTCTTCCTCCTGCGCGGGCGGGCGCCGACGATCTATGGCGGCGTCTTCGTGATGGTGCTCTTCCTGGAGATCTGGGGCACCGCGATCGGCCTCTGGCAGTGGCATGCGATCACGCCGGGCCTCGGGCTCCCGATGGGCAATCCGCCGAGCGGTGCGATGAGCGGATACGTCCTGTTCGACGTGGTCGCGCTTGCGGTGACCGCGCGGCTGCTACGTAGCCGGCACGTTCCGGTTCCGGCACCGGCGCCAGGCTAAGCCGCGAGCGCCTTGAGCGCCTTCGCCGGCAGGCGCAGCACGCCCGTCGCGACCCGCGGTGACGACAGCTCCCCGCGGAGCATACGCTCGGCGAGCCGCCAGGCCGGCGGAGTCCGCGTCAACGCGTAGGCGAGCCTCGGGTGCCGATCGAAGGCGGCCTTGGCGCCCCAGCCGGCCGAGGTGAGCGGATCGAGCTCTTCGGCGAGCCGCTCGGCGTACGGCTCGACGTCGGCTGAGCGCCCGGCCAGGACGTCGAGAGCCGCCTCGGCCGCGAGGCGTGCGCTGACGAGCGCCTCGTAGATCCCGTCGCCCGAGAGCGGGTCGATGAGGCCGGCCGCGTCCCCGACGGCAAGCACCCGGCCGCGAACCGGCCGCTCCCCCGGCCCGCGCATCGGCAGCCGGTAGCCGCGCAGGTTGCGCAGACGCTCGGGCGGAACGGCGTACCCCGCGCACGCGCGAGCGAGGTGCTCGCGCAGGCGAGGCCCCTCCCGCTCCCAGCCGCCGACACCGACATTGACGTGATCGCCCTTCGGAAACGCCCATGCGTAGCCGCCCGGAACGGCGCCGAGGTCGACGAGCGCGCGGCCGCGGAAGCGGCTCTCGTCCTCGTAGGACGCGTTCCCCTCGAGCGCCACTCCATGCCTTCTCGTCTCGAGCAGCCCGAGCGCCCTGACGGTGAGTCCGTTGACGCCGTCGGCTCCGATCACGACCGGCGCAGCGGCGGCGGAGCCGTCGAAGCGGACGGTGGCCCCACCGCGCTCGAGCTCGAGCCCCCTCGCCCGCACGCCGTCGCGGAAGTCGGCGCCTGCGTCCGCGGCCCGCTCGGCCAGGTACGCATCGAGCCGGCGGCGCTGTGTCATCAGGATCAGCGGACCGTCGCTGCTGCGCTCGAAGCGCCTGCTGTAACCGAAACCGAGCTCGACTCGGTAGACCACGTCTTCCACGACCGCGTCCACCGGCATGGGCAGCTGCCGAACCGCGCGGTAGGTGAGCCCCCCGCCGCATGGCTTGTCGCGTGGAAAGCGCTCGCGGTCGAGTAACAACACGCGCGCGCCCGCGCGCGAGAGACGAACGGCGGCGGTCGAGCCGGCCGGGCCGGCCCCGACGACGATCGCGTCGAACCGCTCCACGAGGCCCAGCCTACGGGAGCAGCTGGGCCTTGCGAACCCGTTGGAAGCCCGCAGCCCGAACAGCGCTCACGTCGGTGAGGCGGCAGAGCCAGCCGTGCCCGCTGTCCGGATCGCTTTCGTCCTCGAAGCTTCCGACCGACGCGAAAATGCGCCCGTCGCGGAAATCCCACTCCTCGATCTCGTCGTGGTCGCCTTCGATGTCCTCCCGGAACCGCCGCAGATCCTCGCGCAGGCGTGCCTTGACTGTTTCTAACCAAGACTCGCGTGGATCGTGATCAGGGTTCACCCCGCACTGCTCGAGCAGGTCGTCCTCAATCTCGTCGAGGATCAGGGCGTCGATGTACGCGTCGGCCTCGGCCCAGTCCGGCGCCTCGCCCGGCTCGAGAGCGACGAGCTCGACCTCCAGCCCCGCCGCCTCAGCTCGCTCGAAAGTAGCCTGGGCGGCGTCGGGCAGCTCCTCGCGCCTGGCCTCGACGTGCTCGAGCTCGTGGTTCGGCAGGTCCTCGATCTCGCCGAAGTCGCGCTCGGCCAGCAACTCGAGGTAGGGCCCACCGTCACCGTGAGCCAGCTGCTCGCCGACGACCTGCCAGCTGATCTGGCCGGTCGTGAACATGTGCCCGACCCGCGGCGCGTCGGGCCGGTAGCGCCGCATCGCGCCGACCTCCTCGTGGCCATCTGGATACCTGAGCGTGAGCCGGTAGCGCGCCGGCTTGGCGATCGCACGGCTGTCCTCGAAAACCTCGACGAGCCAGTCCCGGCCGTCGAGTCGGATCACAGAGCCCGGAGCGAGCTCGCTCTCGGCCGTGTACTGGCGCCGGTGCTCTCGGCCGGCGCGGTTGACCGTGACGATCTCGTAGGTGGCGGCCACGCCGTTCAGCTTACGCGCCGAACGGCGCCGGACAGGCCGCGATCCTCGGGATCGAGAAGCGTGCGATCGAGCCGAACCCAGGCGCAGGCTTGCACGCCTGTGCCACACCCGCGTCACACGCGACCGACAGGAAGATGAACGCATCCTCGACCGAGAAGCCGTGCTCGTCGACGAGCAGCCGTGCAGCCTCCTCGGAGACGAGCTGCAGCGCCTCGTCGTAGGCATCCGCCGTCGCGTGAGGCACCCAGCGGTCGGCGAGCTCCGTCACCGGCCAGGTCGCCTGCTTGCCTTTCAGCAGGTCGAACCGGACGTCGACTTCCCCCGCGATCTCGACGCCGGTGAAGCAGATCTCGCCGTCGCCCATCGAGGCGTGCATGTCGCCGACGGCGAACATCCCGCCCGGCCGACGAACGGGGAAGAAGATCCGCGCTCCCTTGCCGTGCAGGTGGTCGTCCAGGTTCCCGCCGTGCTGTCCCGCGAGCCCGTTCGAGAGGGTCTCTCCGTCGGTCGCCACGCCGACGACACCCACCATCGGCTGCGCAGGGAACGAGACGCGGTCGTTCATCCGGATCTCGCCGTCGCGCACCTCGAACATCCTTGTCACCGGCGCCTGCACCTGTTCGATCAGCTGACCGAAGCCGGGGATCAGCGTGGCCACGCCCCACTCGATCGGCCGCACGTCGAGGATCTCCGCGACGAGCGAGTCGCCCGGCTCGGCGCCCTCGACGGCCAGCGGCCCCGTCGCGCTGTTGATCCGCTCGAGGTCGATCTCGGTGACGAGGTCGTCCTCACTGCGGATCTGGCCGGTGAAGCAGTCGTTCGTCTCGAAGGTGACCGTGTCTCCCGGGCGGACCTCGAGCACCGGCTCGAGATCCGGGCCGAACGACCAGATCACCTGGTCACGCGAGAGACGGTGCGTAGCCGCGACGGCCATCACGCCTCGGGGAGAAACGCGGGAGCTGCCTCCGGCGCGACCGTCTCGTCCTCGACGTAGACGCGGTCCATGTCCTTCAGCTTGTCCGGCCGCGCTCGGACGAGCCAGATCGTGAGGAGCACCCCGAGCGCCGTCCACGCGATCGCGACCCAGTTGGCGTACTTGATCGGATAGGTCGGGGGCACCTTGTAGAACTGGTAGTAGAGCGGGAAGAAGAAGAGCACGATCCCGCCGACCGGCAGGATCAGGTGGAGCAGCACGTTGAACTGGCTGCGGCCCGGACCGAGGTAGTACTTGATGCAACCCGCGGCGACGAGCATGTAGACGACGATCACGACAGGCACCGCCATCGTCGCGATCATCGCGAAGCCGGTCAGCGGCCCCCATTTCCAGCCGAACAGCACCCCGAGCACGAGCGCGAAGATCGTCATCCAGATGATCGCGACGTTCGGCGTCTTGAACTCCGGGTGCGTGCGGGCCAGCGGGCGCGGCGCCAGGCCGTTGCGAGCCAGAGCATAGAAGACGCGAGTGGCCGCGTTGACGGCGGCGTTGGAGTTCGCCGCGATCGAGTTGCAGATCGCGAAGAAGACGAGGATCCACCCGGTGCTCCAGAAGACCTTGCCGAGGTTGCGCCACGGATCGGCGCCGGTGGCCTGCGTCACGAAGTTGTCGAAACCAGCCCCGAACACCCATGCGTACGAGCAGAGCACGTAGAAGAGGCCGATCACGATCGCCGAGCCTACGACCGCACGTGGGACCGTGCGTCTTGGATGCTTCCCCTCCTCCCCCAGCGGTGCGGCGGCCTCGAACCCGATGAAGGCGAGGATCGCGAACACCATCCCCTTGAAGACGCCGCTCCAGTCGCCAGCCGCATGGTTGGGGTTGAACGGCTGCGCGTTCAGGTCACCGGCGTTCGAGATCAGCATCCAGACGGCAAGGGCGCCGAAGATAGCGATCTCGAAGGCGCCGAGGATCACGCCGGCCGTCGTCGAGAGCCGGATGTCGCGGTACGTGAGCGCCAGCACGAGGAGGGCCATCAGAGCGAACCAGATCCACCACTGGCCGTGTAGTTCCAGCCGACCTCGCTCTGAAAGACGTCTGTCATCGCCCAGCCGAACTCGAGGTAGAGGAACGGGGCGACGAGCGGCTCGAAGCCGATGAAGAGCCACGCCACCAGGAAGCCGGCACCGGGGCCGAGGCTGCGGGCGACATAGGTGTACATCCCGCCCCGCCGACGGGAAGAGCTTCGCGAGCTGCCCGATCGCCGTCGCGGCGCAGATACAGGCGATCAGGGCCAGGCCGACGGACAACGGCAGGGCCTGTCGCGCGTCCGGCACGGAGATGTAGATCGAGTACGCGACGGCGGCGGCCGGCGCCATGTGCGTGATCGACTGGAAGAGAACCTGCCACAGGCCGATCGAGTGCTCGCGCAGGTGGTCGAAGCGACGAGGTGCGTCCACAGGGACGGCTTCCATCGAGAACCTCCCTCTTCGGTTCTGGGCGAAGAGCGAGTTTCTCCGAGGCCGCCGCGTCACGCAACAGCCGTGCCGCTGCGTAAGGCGCTAGTGAGGTGGGGCG
Organism: Gaiellaceae bacterium; assembly: GCA_036265535.1. Lineage (GTDB taxonomy): Bacteria > Actinomycetota > Thermoleophilia > Gaiellales > Gaiellaceae > AC-32. Next base: position 46,417 of record DATAOV010000027.1, read on the forward strand.
GGAGGATTCGAACCTTTGTTTGCGCCTCACCTTTGAGGACCGCAGCGAGGCGGACTACGCGACCTCCTTGAAGTTCTCTGCGTCGCGTCTTGGAGGCGGAAACGTCCGAGTAGTCCGCGGGAATCCGACTAGCCGATTGCTTGAAAGGCTGCGCTGCATGGCCTGATCAGCACTTCGTCCCGATCGACCGCCATTTCTTGCGCCCCGCCGGCGGCCATGACCGGCTCCTCCCACCGTGGCGAAACCGTGCCTTCCGCGCATGAGGAGTAGGCTTGAGGCAAATGAGCGTGGCCGCGGCCGCCGAACCGCTGCTCGAGCGGAGCGAGGCGCTGGCGCGGATCGAGTCAGCGCTGGCCGACGCGCGCACTGGGCGCGGAAGGTTCGTCGTAGTCGAAGGGCAGGCCGGGATCGGGAAGACGGCGCTGCTCGCGGCGACGCGGACGACGGCTGCGGAGAGCGGAATGCGTGTGCTTCGCTCGCGGGGGACCGAGCTGGAGCACGATTTCGCCTTCGGAGTGGTGCGTCAGCTGTTCGAGCCGGCGCTGGTCGAGGCATCGGAGCTCGAACGCGCCGACCTGCTGCAAGCCGCTGCCGGTGTGGCTGCCGGCTTGCTTGGGCTCCCAGGCGCGCCACCTACAGGGAGCCTGTCTTCCCCGGGCGTCGATCCATCGTTCGCGATCCTCCACGGCCTGTACTGGTTGTGCGCGAATCTTGCCGCCGCCGGCCCGCTCTGCCTAGTCGTCGACGACGCGCAGTCGGCAGACGCCGCGTCCCTCCGCTACCTGGCCTTCCTGCTCACGCGGCTCGACGAGCTGGACGCCGCGCTCGTCGTAGCGACCCGCCCTCGTGAGCCAGGTACCGACGCCGAGCTGCTTACGACTGTGACGACCGATCCCTCTGCCGACGTGATCCGTCTCGCTCCTCTGACGAGAGCCGCCGTTGCCCAGCTGCTGGAAGCGGGGCTCGGCAGGGCCCCGTATCCGGCCGTCGTCGATACCTGCCTGGTCGTGACACACGGGACGCCGTTCCTCGTGCGCGAGCTCGTGACGGCGCTGAGCGAGGGAGGCATCGGAATCGATGCACAAACGGCCGGTCGCTCGATTCACCTTCGGCTCAGTCGGCTGCCGGACCACGCGGGGCGGCTCGCGAGAGCGCTAGCGGTCCTCGAGCAGAGCGACCTACTGCAAGCCGCGCGACTCGCGGGTCTCGAAGAGCTCAAGGCAGCCGCTGCAGCCGATGTGCTTGTGATTGCGGGGATCCTCGAGCCTGGCCGGCCGCTGAGGTTCGTGCATCCGATCGTCCGCAACGGGATCTATTCGGAGCTCTCCAGCGCAGAGCGCCTGCAAGGCCACCGCCGCGCCGCCGAACTGCTCGCCGAGCAACCGGGCGCGTCCGCGCGCGTCGCCCAGCATCTGCTGATCAGTGAGCCCGCCGCCGATGGCTGGGTCGTCGAACGGCTGGTCGAGGCCGCCGGCGCGGCCCGGAAGCAGGGCGCTCACGAGTCGGAGGCCGTCTTCCTGCGCCGAGCGCTCGCTGAACCGCCGCCGGGCGAGCGGTCGGGATTGCTGCTCGACCTCGGGATGGCCGAGGCGAGCGCCGGGCTCGCCGATTGGCCCGAGCACTTGCAGCAGGCCGTGGACGCCGCGCCGAACGCCGCAGCAGCCGCCGAGGCAGCGATGGTGCTGGCGAACGCACTCAGCCGCGCCCAGCACTACACCGAGGCGGTCGAAGTTCTCGATCGCGCATCATCGGCGCTCGATTCCGGTCACGCCGAGCTCGCGCTCCGGCTCGAGGCTGCGGCCGTCCTACCCGCGCTGAACGACCCGGTGGCCGTACCTTCAGTGGCCCTCCGCCGCGAGAGGTTGCACGAGCGTGCCGCGAGCGATCCCGCAGCGCCACCCGAGGTCCTGGCCTCAGCCGCGTTCGTCTCCATCCTTACGAACGAGCCCGCCGAGACCGGCGCCGACCTCGCGACCCGAGCGCTTTTGGCCCAAGACAGCGCAGGACCCGTCTCGGACAGCGGGCCATGGTTCTCGTTCGCAGCGTGGTTTGCGCATACCACGTTCGCGCTTCT
>DATAOV010000028.1:0-23310 GCA_036265535.1 Gaiellaceae bacterium
CGGTCCCTCCGGAGGAGGCAAGTCGTCGCTGCTGCGCGCGCTCGCTGGGTTGGTGCCGCATTTTCACGGAGGCAGCTTCGGGGGCCGGGTCGAGATCGCCGGCCGCGACACGCGCAGCACCCGGCCTGCGGAGCTCGCCGGCGACGTGGCCACGCTCTTCCAGGATCCCGAGGACCAGGTCGTGTTCACGCGGGTCACCGCCGAGGTCGCCTTCGGGCTCGAGAACATCGGGACGCCGCCGGCGTTCATCGGCCCGCGCGGGGCTGCCGCGCTCGACGCGGTCGGCGCGCGGCACCTTGCGGAGCGGCGCGTGGCGGAGCTCTCCGGCGGAGAGCTTCAACGCGTCTGCCTCGCCTCGGCGCTCGCGCTCGAGCCGCAGCTGCTGCTGCTCGACGAGCCGACCTCGCAGCTCGATCCCGAGGGCGCAGCGGAAGCGCTCGAGCTCGCGAGGGTCGCCGGAGCAACCGTGGTCGTCTCCGAGCAGCGGCCCGACCGCGTGCTCGGCGCCTCTGACCGCGTGCTCTTCCTCGACCGGGGCCGGATCGTGCTGGACGCACCTCAGGCGGAGGCGCTCGACTGGCTCGCACACCACCGCCCGGCCTGGCTGCCGCGGGACACCGAGCCGTCGCGCCGCGAGCCCGAGGGCGAGCCTGCCTGCAGCCTCGATGCCGTCTCCTTCGCCTATGCGCCCGAGCGGCCAGTCCTCGTAGACGCGGCCCTTGACCTTCGCCGGGGAGAGGTGGTCGCGCTCACGGGGCCGAACGGCTCCGGCAAGACGACGCTGGCCAAGATCGCAGCGGGCCTGCTCGAGCCGTGCTCGGGCACCGTCACCCGATCCGGACGGGCGTGCTACCTCTCGCAGGATCCGGGCCGGTACCTCGTACGCGAACGGGTAGAGGACGAGGTCGCGCTCGCGGTCGACGGCGATCTCGAGCGGGCCCGGGCAGCGCTCGCCAAGCTCGGCCTCGCCGGCTACGAGACCCGCCATCCACGCGACCTCTCGAGCGGTGAGCGGGAGCGCCTCGCCCTGGCCGCCGTCCTCGTCGCCGAGCCGGATGTGCTCGTGCTCGACGAGCCGACGCGCGGGGTCGACCCGGAGCGCAAGGACGAGTTGACCACGCTCCTACGAGCGCGGGCCCATACGCGCGCCACGCTGGTGGTCACCAACGACCACGTCTTCGCGGCGGCGGTCGCCGATCGCCGCGTCTCCACCTCGGTCGAGCGGGAGGCCGCTCTTGTCTAGAGCACCGGCGCTCGGCGCGCTCGCGGCCGCGTTCGCAGCGGCCGCGTGGACCGTCCTCTCGCCGGACGACGCGGCGCTCGCGCTGCTGCTCGTGGCGGGCGCGCTGATCGTCGCCGGCGCTGCCTGGCTCGAGAACGGCACCGGGTCGAGCAAGGAGCTCGTGCTGATCGCGACCCTGGCCGCGGCCGCCGCCGCCGGGCGCGTCCTGTTCGCGGCGGTGCCGAATGTGCAGCCGGTGACGGTGACGGCCGTCGTCGCGGGCGTAGCGCTCGGCCCGCGGGCCGGGATGGCCGTCGGTGGCCTCTCCGCCTTCGTCTCCAACTTCTACCTCGGACAGGGCGCCTACACGCCGTGGCAGATGCTGGCCTGGGGTGCCTGCGGCCTGCTGGGCGGACTGGCCGCGCCGCTCCTGCGCCGCCGCCTGCCGCTCGCCCTCACCTGCTTCGCGCTCGGCTTCGCCTTCGACGCCGTGCTCGATGTCTGGGAGTGGCTCAGCTTCTACCCGCACACGTGGCAGGCTTTTGCGGCGCTCTACGCGCGCGGAATCTCGTTCGACGTCGCTCATGCGACAGGGAACTTCGTGTTGGCGTTCGTCGCGGGGCCTGAGCTGCGCCGGCTGCTCGAGCGCTATGCGCGCCGGCTCCGGGCGGAAATCCGATGGGCGTGAGGCTCGCTGCCTTCGCCGCGGCGGGTCTCGTCGCGGCGACTCCGGCCGGCTACGTCCAGGGCCGCCAGGCTGCGAACGGCGGGTTTGTCGAGCCGACCGGCTCCTCAGGCCCGCAGCTGACCGCCTGGGCGGCGCTCGGGCTGAAGGCGGCGGGAGCGAGCACGGGCCGAGCGCTCGACTATCTCGCAGCGCACGAGGACGAGCTGACCGAGACGACGGACGTCGAGCTCGTTTCGCTCGCGGAAAGCGCGCTCGGCGGCAGACCGGACCGGCTGCTCTCGCGCATTCGCCGCGCTCAGCGGGCGAGCGGCGCGATCGGCTCGACCGTCAACTCGACGATGTGGGGGATCCTGGCGCTCCGCCAGGCCGGTCTGCCCGCCCCGCACGGCGCGGTCCGCTTCGTGCTCCGCCGGCAGGCCGGGTCGGGCGGCTGGTCGTGGTACGCAGGGGGCAGCCCCGACTCCAACGACACGGCGGCGGCGATTCAGGCGCTGCGAGCCGCTGGAGTCGCCGGCGCACCCGTCCGTAGGGGGCTCGCCTACCTGCTGCGACTCCGGAACCGCGACGGCGGCTTCGAGCTCACGCCCGGCCGCGGCTCCGACACGCAGTCGACCGCCTGGGCGATCCAGGCGTTCGCGGCAGCGCACCGGGCCGCGCCGCCCGGTTCGCTCGCGTACCTGCGCAGCATGCGGCGAGCAGACGGCAGCTTCCGCTACTCGCGCCGGTACGCCACGACGCCGGTCTGGGTAACCGCCCAGGTCCTACCCGCGCTGGCCGGCCGGTCTTTTCCTCTGCGCTAGCTCGCGCGTGAAGTACTCCTCGACGTAGAGCGGTGCGTAGCCGAGCCGGTCGTTGATGGCCAGCATGCCGGCGTTGTCGTCGTCGTTCTCGGTCACGAGCCGCTGGAGTCCGATCTCCTGGGCCCGGCGAGCGGCAGCGACCTTGGCCAGGAGCGCCAGCCCGCGCCGGCGATGGGTTCGTCGCGTCGCTGTCATCGAGTTGTAGCCCACGCCCCGTTCCGGATCGGCCGTGACGATGGCGAGTGACACCGGCCGCTCGCCCTCGAGCACGACGGAGCTGCACTCGTCCGAGACGTCCGGGTACTCGAACTCGTCGCGGCGCCAGCTCTCGAAGTCCATCTCCGTCTCCGGCTCGTCAGAGGGCATGTCGATCTCGCCCTCGACGCAGATCGCGTACAGCTCGTTCGCACGGTCCCGAGTCTCGCCGAGCGGCGCGAGCCGGAACCCATGCGTGCGGACGTCGGGGAGAACAGCCAACCGCAGGTCGAGCCCGGAGACGCGGTTGCGGCCGGTCACCCTGTATCCGCGGCTCGTCAGGAAACGTGAGCCCGCCGGATCGCCGGGCACGTAGCTCTGTACCCGCCACGCGCCGTCGCCGCGGAGGTAGTCGACGGCCGTCTCGAACAGCGCCGAGCCGATCCCGCGGCCGCGCCGCACGTCGGCGACGCTGAGCCAGACGCGGCCCTTGCCGGGGGTTGGCACCGCCCACTCGAAGGCGGCCTGGCAGTGGCCGACGACCTCGCCGTCCTCGACCGCGACCCAGTCGCGCCGGCGCTCGCCCAGGGGCGGCTGCTCGAGCTCGTGCAGGAGGCCGCGCTCGGTCAGCACCTGATGCGGGTTCAGGTCGAGCTCGAGCCGAACGACCGCCGGCACGTCGTCCCGCTCGAGCTCTCGGATCACAGCACCCAGATCCCCTGGTCGTAGAGCGGGCGGTACCCCAGGCGCTCGTTCAGCGCGAGTACGCTGGTGTTCCCGGAGTCGTTCTCGGTCAATAGGCGTTCGATCCCGGCCCCGGCCGCCCAGCGGGCCGAAGCGAGCTTCACTAGCAACGCGAGGCCGCGGCGACGGAAGTCCGGAAGGGTCGCGGTGAGCAGGTTGTACGCGACCCGTCGCCTCGGATCGACGGTCAGGAATCCGAGCGAGACGGGCCGGTCGCCGTCAAGCACGACGAAACTGCCCTCCAGCGAGAGATTCGGGTGCTCCAGCTCGTCCCAGAGCCACTCCTCGAGATCCGCGGGCAACTCGACCTCGCCGGTCTTGCACGTCTCGAAAAGCGCTTCGACCCGGTCGAGCGTCTTGGCCAGCGGCACCAGGCGGAGACCGCTCGAATCGAGCTCCGGCAGGGGCAGGTCGATCGCCCGCGGATCGACCTCGGAGACGCGGTCGACGCTATGGAGCTCAAAGCCGTGTCGGCGCACGAACCGCTCGCCGGCCTCATCGCCGTCGACCCAGGTGCGCAGCCGCTTCGCACCTGCGGGTCGCAGGTGCGACTCCACGGTTGCGTGCAGCTCGGAGCCGATGCCGCGCCCGCGGTGATCGGCACGGACGCCGATCCAGAAGTGGCCCGTGCCCGGAGCCGACTGGAGGCGCGCATGCGCGTGCCCGACGATCTCCCCGTCGGCCTCGGCGACCCAATCCCGCCGGCGCGCCTCGGGCGGTGCCGTGCTCGCCCGCCGCCAGGTCAGCTCGGCCGTCTCGATCCGGTGCGGATTGACGCTCAGCGCCAGTTGCGCGACTGCCTCCGCGTCCTCCCGTCTGAGCTCCCGGATCACGGCCCTATACTCGCTGTAGGTGGGGGCGCGGCGGCGAGAACGCCGCGCGGCCGTCTCCTGCGAGCTGGGCTTTAGCCGTGTCCGGTGATCAAGAACTCACCGGTCACGAGCACCGGGAAGCCCGGGTACATGTAGGTGCAGGTGGCGAGCTCGTGGTTGTTGCCGATCCCTGGATTCGAGCGCACGACGACGAGCTCGCCCGTCTCCGGGTCGACGAAGGAGATGGCCTGCGAGATCGCGACGAAGGTCTCGCCCTCGACCTGGAAGACGACCGCGTTGTTCCGAAAGATGGTCACGCCGGTCAGCGCCCGGCCGGGACAGTTCAATGTCACCTCGACCGAGTTCGTGTTGCTCGGGTCCGCGCCGGCCGAGCCGGAGAGGACACCGGCGGCGAGTAGCGCCGCGAGCAGCGAGGCTGTCTTCATCTCTGTCCTCCTTACGTTGTAAGGCGGACTACCATACGCTGTAAGTGCAGACGCGTCAACGCTCCCCACGCCTGAGCCGCGAGGCCATCCTCGAGGCGGCTGTCGAGTTGGTGGACGAGCAAGGGCTCGGGGCGCTGAGCATGCGCTCGCTCGCGAGCCGCCTCGGAGTCGAAGCAATGTCGCTGTACCACCACGTCCCCTCGAAGGAGGCGCTGTTGGACGGGATCGTCGAGGTTGTTCTCGACGACGTCGCCGCGAGCGGGCGCCGAGGTTGGCGTCCGACGCTGCGCGAGCTCGCGCACCGCTACCGCGACGTCTCCCGACGCCATCCGCGCGTCCTGCTGCTCTTCTCGAGCCGGACTCTCACGATGCCCTCGTGGCGCCGGGCCGTCGAAGACACGCTCGCCGCGCTGCGCTCGGGCGGCTTCTCGGATCAGGAGACCGTGCACGCCTACCGAGTCTTCTGGGCGTACATCGTCGGCTACGTGCTTGCCGAGCTTCGCCTCGGGGAGTCTGATGGCGTGGACGAGTACCACAAGCAGCTGCCCGCATCGGACTATCCGGCGACCCTCGCTCTCACCTCCGTATTGCGCGATACAGATCGCGACGAGGAGTTCGCCCGCGGAGTCGAGTTGTTGCTCGACGCAATTGCACGCTTCCGTCGCCCCGCCAGGGCGAGCCGCACGCGCGGGCCCGCGTGAAACCTCCGCAGAGAGCGCTGAACCTCGCCCGACCGGCTCATCCGGGTTCAGCCGTGCGCGATACTCACGACAGGGGGACTGCGGCGCCAGGAACGCCGCAACCATGCGCCCTCGGGGCGAGGCCGCCGACGATTGGTACCCCTGCTGGTACCCCTACTGCTCGTCGACGATCCGCCGCACCCACTCGCGCGAGTAGCCGGCCACGCGCGCGATCGTTGCCAAGCCGGCGCCCTCGGCGTGGGCGTCGCGGATCGCCGCGTAGAGCTCGGCGCGGGCAGCCTCGAGCCGCGGCTCCAGCTTCTCGATCTTCTCGGCCGCCCTGGCTACCCGGTTCATTGTCTCGGCAGCGATCCCCGAACCCTAATCGCGCCCTTGCCATCCCAACACCGTTGCGAGCACGGCGAATCCCACCACCACTCCACTGACGATTAACACCCCCACCAACCTGTTTCACCGCATAGAAGCGCGATGGCGAAGCCAAAGACTGAGGAGAAGATGACGTCCGCGCCCACCTGAAACACGAACCAGCCGGCGAGCCATCCCTCGACTGGCCACTTGGCTGCGAAGAAGCCGAACCTGACGCTCTCGGTTCGGTCGATGCGACTTGAGAATAGACCGCCGGCAGCAAGCATGTCCTCCTCGAGGCACTGTCCTGCACGCCGCCATTTGTCCAGGCTGTCGCGACTACGCACATCGATGATCCAGAGGCCAGACGTGACGAAGAGGAGCAGGGCACCTATCGATCGCGAGAAGTGCCCGAGGCCAACGATGAATCCAACCGCGGCGAAGAAGATCGCAAGCGTCTGGAAGCGCGCTTGCGTCATCGCCAGTTCGTAGTCGACGATCGCCCTGTACTTCGCGCGACGGTCTTCGGTCTCTGCCAGGTTATCGGTCAAGTGCGAACGGGCCTCGCGACAGGAAGCTTGTCACAGCTCACCTTCTCAGTGAGACACTCGACGGGCCGGGTGGCGAGCCGAAGGCGTTAAGTAACTGCGCCGCCGCCTTCCCAAGCGCATCCGCGGATTTGCCGCAACCGGAGTCGGCGTCCTCCCCGATGGCGAAGCGGCCGCCGAGTGTGAGTGTGAGCGTTCGTCTCCTGCCAAAGATAGGAGCCGGCGATGAAATCGAAGCTCGCGCTCGCGGGACTTACAACGCTCCTTGTTGCCGCGGGCACCACCGCCGCGGCGGGGCAATCGCAACAGGCGAAGGCCGTTAGCGTCAAGTTCAAGATGGTTGAGTGGGACATCCTGCCACTGACCGCGACGAAGACCCAGGCCACGAAGGTCACCTTCGTCGTTCGGAATGCTGGCAAGCTGACGCACGAGTTCGTCGTGCTGAGGACGGGCAAGGCGGGGGGCAGCCTCGCAGCACCCGGCGCCCGCGAGGCCCCGGAGAAGGGAGCCCAGGGTGAGATCGGGGAGATCAAGCCGGGCCAGGTGAAGCGGCTGACGTTGAGCCTGAAGAAGGGCCATTACTCGCTGATCTGCAACCTGCCACTTCACTACGGCATGGGCCAGTTCGTGGACTTCTACGTGCGATAGAGACCCGGCTCTACCGACGCGCTTCGCCGAGAATGACTGGGGCCGCTCGGAGCCGACCCTAGTTGTCCGCGTTTTCATCGGGGAAGGGCCGGGTGGCGAGCCGAACGCCCCGTGACGTCGTTAAGGATTCAGCGGATGGCGATGCACAGTGCTACTTTGGGGGTGGCGTCCGGGGCGTAGGTGGGACGCCGCAGCCCCGCCGCAGACCTTCCCTCCCACGGAGCTTCTCCTCTCTGGCTCCGTAGCATGTCAGGGTCGCGCCTCGGGCGGCCACTTCCGTCGCGCGTAACGAAGCGCTGGGCGGCGAGCCGAACGCCTCCCACGACCCGCGGTCCGCAAGAACAGACCTCACCGTGGCATCTGGTTAAGTGGCCGCGCCCGTGTCTGCGGTTTTGAGGGGTTGGACCCCGTCCTTCAATCCCCCGCGGAGCTCCCCGCGGACGCGGCCGCTGGCAAACGGCCTGGGCGTCCAAAGAGGAGACGTTCAGCCGGGCGGCGCCCGTAATCTCCCCCATCGGAACCGCCCGGCTCCGGGTCCATACCTATCGAGCGGCGATTCAGATCTGTCTCGAGCGCCGCACGGACGAGTGAGTCGCCGCAGTTTGCGAGGTTGTTGCGCCGGGTTGGACTCGACGCTCGTAGCGATCGGATGCCAGGTGGTATGGTCGAGGAGCTGGCGTCCGGGGCGAAGGCGGGTCGACGAAAGTCGCCGCTGACTTCTTACCGCCCTCCCCTAAGGGAGCGTCCAGCTCCGGGTTGCAAGAGGTCGCGCCTCGGGCGCTTCAGCTTCTCTTTCTGTGTGTGACGGCCGCGGCGACTCGGAAGAGGAGGATCGCGGCAGGGGGAGGCGCGTAGCCCCCCAAAGACCGCGGCTGGTTACCGGGCCGCCAGTAGACCCCTGCCGCAGCCGTGTCATAGCCGCGACAAAATCTTCCTAAACGGAGGTTGCGGGAGCGTCATCCTGTGGTGAGCGTCCCGCGTGGGCGAGCGAATCGCCCGCAGTTTGCGCCGTTGTTGACACGCGGTTGGGCGCGAGCTCGTAGCGGCGGATACGAGGTGCTACGTTCGGAGTGGCGTCCGAGGCGTAATGGACGCAAGACCCCACGGCCGCCGACCTCTCTCTCCCCCTCGAATCAGAAATCCGCCTCGGGCGCTCACCTCTATGTGCGCTCAGGCCGCACGGGGCTCCTCGACGAGCGACTCGTGCACGAGCCCGTAGCTGATCGGCATCCACGGATACGCGAATGGGGAGGGGTACCAGGCGGGTACCAGAGCTCCAAAAGCTGCCGATTAGCAGGGGGTTCTAGTTGCCCGCCTTACTAGCCGAAAGGCGCGGATCGTCCCGAGAGGGTCGAGCTCGAGGTCAACCGCGCGGGTGAAAACGCGCACACACGACGCGCCTGCGCGCGCGAAGCCGCGGAGGGTGCGGATTTGCTGAGATATACGTCGGCGCGGACCCTCCCGGCGGAGCAAGGGGGAAGGTCTGCACCTGCGACCTGCGCCCGCCCCCTCGGGGGCGCAGGGCGAAGGGCGCAGACCGGCCGGCGAAAAACCCAGGAAAAACCATCTGTGCCGTGCGCCCCGCCTATAGAGGCACAGACGTCTGGGCGCAGCCTCTCACCGTCGAGGTTTAGGCGTGCCTAACAACGTCATCGCCGTGAGGTACGCTCCTCAAGCTGAGTAGTTGGTCAGCGGTGTCACACGTTCGGCGACGAGGCGCCTGTCGGGGGCGCCTCTCGCGTCTGTCGCAGACCGTCGAGGGATGCTGTCCGGTCGATGTGTTTTGCTCACGGTGTGACACCCGACCCGACCCTCACCAACTGCCAGCGATGCCTTCCGAGCGTGAGCTGCTAGCCGCGCTCGCCGACTGCGGAGGCGACCGCGAGCGGATCGCTCGACTCGCCAGAGCGCACGTCGCCGCCGATCCGGTCGGGGCCCTCAAACTCGCACACGACCCGATCGACCAGGCCCGGGTGCGGGAGCGCTTCTTCGCCTGGTCGCGCCAGCGGCGCAGGCAGGATCGGGGCGCTGGTCGTGCGGTCGTCGTGCCGATGCAGCGACCACGCGAGCGCCGTCCGAGTGCTCGCCGGACGACTCGCGCCGGACCCGACGAACCCTCACCAGAATCTGAACCGCCTTTAAAGCGCCCGCCGCTGACCGCGGCGGAGCGCGCCTACCTGAACTCGAGGTCGACCGCCGCAGCCGGCAGCAGCTCAAGCGGCAGACGAAGATCGACCGGCTCCTGTTCGCCGACGAGGCGATGAGAAACGTCCGCGGACGCGTCCGCGTCTTCCGTGGCGATGGCGCCCCGCCGGCGCTCGTGATCACGATCGCGCTCGAGGCGCCGCCGATCGTCCGCGTGGCTGCCGGAACATTCGCCGCCGAGCTGCGGCTGCTGGACGAGCTCGAGAACCGGGACGAGTTGGTCGAGGAGATCGCCGACGTGCTCGCGCTCACGGTCGGGCTCCTGCGCAGATGGCGAAGCCGGGAGACGCCGCGTGAGCGTGAAGCTGCCGCCTCCGATTCCAGACTGGGAGCTCGTCCCTTGGTGGGATTGGCGCGAGGGCAAGCGCCCGCCCGGCGTCCGCACGGTGGAGGACGTCGACCAGCGCGCCGAGCCGCCGCCGCTGCCGCTGCCGGTCTCGGTCGATGAGTTCGTCGAGGAAGACGAGCCCGGCGCCCAGCCGCTGGTCGGCGACGAGGACGGCGCCGTGATCCCGCAGGGCGGCGACGTGATGTTCTACGGCGACGGCGGGACCGGGAAGACGACCCTCTCGATTGATCTCGGCTTCCGCCTGGCGAGCGGTGACGACTGGCTCGGCCTGCCGGTCTCCCAAGCGGTCTCGGTCCTCCTGATCGAGAACGAAGGGCCGCGGCCGCTCTTCAGGGCGAAGCTGCGGCGCAAGCTGAAAGGCTGGCGCGGCTCGCCGATCGGCGAGCGGCTGCAGGTGCTCGAGGAACCCTGGGGCGAGTTCAGCTTTGCGGACGAAGCTTGGATCGACGCGCTCGCCGCGGTGATCACGTTCCTGGCGATCGACGTCCTGATCGTCGGTCCCGTCACCCGCGCCGGCATGAACGAGGCCGGGACGCTGCAGCAGGTACGCGACTTCATGGGCCTCGTGCAGAAGTTGCGCGAGCAGACCGGTCGCCACTTGACGGTGATCCTCGTCCACCACGAGAACAAGGGCGGTCAGGTCTCGGGCGCCTGGGAGGGTGCCGGCGACACGCTCTTTCACGTCCAGGGGCAGGGGCACGGTCGGACCCGTCTCTACATCCAAAAAGCGCGCTGGTCGAGCTCGCACCACGCGACCGCGCTCAACCTGCTCTGGACCGAGGGAGAGGGCTTCGCGGTCGAGGACAAGCCGGAGCTAGACGACGCGGCAATCGCGGAAGCGATCCTCGCCTACGTCCGCGAGCACGCTGGGACCGGCTGGGGGAAGGTTGAGGAGGCAGTCCGGGGTGTGGGTAACACGACGTTGAGGGAAGTCCGTGACGGACTTCTCAGCGCCTGGAAGCTCGTCAACGTCGTCAAGGGCGAGGCACTCGACCACATTCCGGAGCGCACGGCAGCAAGCCTCCAGCGGGACGACTGGCTCGACTCGAGGGCTGCGGCCGACTACCTCGGGATCAGCGTCGGCCACCTGCACAACCTCAAGGGCAGGGTTCCGAGTCACAAGGTCGGCGGCCGGCGCCGCTACCGGCGCTCGGAGCTCGACGACTACCAGCGTCAAGGGACTTAAGAGGTAAGGATGCAACCCAGTTGACAAGACTGGTAGCCAGGCGTAAGGTGGGCAGCGCAGACAGAAACGCCCCGGCAGCGCGCAAACGCTCCGGGGCCGGACACGGAGGTTGAGCTCCATGCCAGCATCAGACTCTAAGCGCGAGCGCCACATCCCGCAGGCCAGGGCGCAGCACATCTACTGGACAAGGCGCGCGGACGGCTCCAAGGTGTTCGAGGTCCGCGACCGCAATCGCAAGTACCACGTGGTCGGCCCGCGTCTCGACGAAGCCAAGGCCGAGGCACGCCGGATCTACGACGAGGGGGCGCCGACGATCAAGAGGGCGGGGTTGATGCTCGACGACGCCTACGAGAGCTGGAAGCAGGCGCGCGAGATCAGGCCCTCGACGGCGGGGCTGCTCGACCGGATCTACGACTGCCACATCCGGCCGAAGCTCGGCCGGCGCAAGCTGCGCGAGATCGACCGGAACGTAATCGCATCCTGGCTGGCACGGCTCGAGCGCCAGGACGGCAGGGAGGGCCCGCTCGCCTCGGGCACCAGGCGGCTGATCCTCGCGACGCTCAAGGTCGTGCTCCGGCACGCCGTCGAGACGGGCGCGCTCGGCGCCGTGCCCAAGCTCCCACGCGGGCGCACGCCGAAGCAGAGCGACGCGCGCCGGCGAGTGCTCAGCCCCGAGGAGGAGGCCCGCCTGCTCGCCTACTGCGCCCCCTTCTCGTGGCTTGCGCCGATCATCACCGTCGCCACGCACGAGGCGCTGCGCCTGGGCGAGGTGCTCGCCCTCCAGTGGGAGGACGTCGACTTCGCACAGAACAAGCTGCACGTGCGCCACTCGCTCGACCGCGCCAGGAACCTCGGCCCGACCAAGGGTGGCAAGGCGGCGACCATCGAGCTGACCCCGCTCGCCCGCGAGGCGCTGCTCGAGCTGCGCGGCGAGGCGGCGAGCGGCTACGTCTTCCGTAACGGCGAGGGCCGGCCCCGGCACCTGCACGATGTCCAGCGCGCCTTTCGCAAGGCTCGCGAGCGGGCGGCGCTTCCGGTCACCGATGACGGCCCGGTCGTCTTTCACTCGCTCCGGCACACGGGGGGTCAGCCGGCTCGCCAACCACCCGGCGATCCCGCTCGTGCATGTACGCGACTTCGCCCGCCACGCCGACCTCGCGACCACGCAGGGCTACGTGCACAAGATCGAGGACGCCAAGGTCACGGCGGCGATCGGGGAGGCGCTGGCCGGGTAGGCACCCGGTACCCAACTGGTACCACTGCACCCCCTGAGTAGCGCTGAGCCCGCCTGATACGCGGGCTCAGCGTTTAGCTCAACCGTGCGGGTTCGGTTCAGATGAGCTCAGCCGCTCTCAGCCATTCGCCATACTCACGAAATGGCGACCGCCTCGATCGTGACGATCGGGAACGAGCTTGTCTCCGGCGACACGGTCAACACGAACGGCTCCTGGCTCGCCGCTCGTCTCGAGTCGCTCGGCGTAGACGTCCTGATGATCGCGGCACTGCCCGACGAGGAGGAACGCGTCGCCGTGTTCGTCCGCGCCCAGGCGGCGGAGGTCGACGTCGTTCTCGTCACCGGCGGCCTCGGCGGCACGCCCGACGACATCACGCGCGAGTCGATCGCTGCTGCGTTCGGCGTGCCCCAGGAGGAGCAGCCCGCGGTGGCCGAGTCCCTGCGGGCCCGCTTCGAAGGCGATCCGGACTACGTCACGCGCTGGGCGCAGCTCCCGGCAGGTAGCCGGCCGCTCGAGAACCCGCTCGGTGGAGCACCCGGCTTCGTGCTCGACAACGTCTACGTCCTGCCGGGGCTGCCGGCAGAGATGGAGGCGATGTTCGACACAGTGGCGGTGGAGCTCGCCGGCGGCAGCCCGATCGGCTCCTGGCGCCGGACCTACCGCACGACCGAGAGCCGGATCGTCGCGGTGCTCGAGGCCGGTGGGGAGCGTCACCCGGAGGTCAGAGTCGGCTCCTACCCGAGCTTCAGCGCCGAGGGCAGCTCGGTCGAGGTCGTGCTCAAGTCCAGCGATCCCGAGGCGCTTGCGGCCGCCACGGCCTGGTTTGAGCAGGAGCTGGACGAGCTGGCCACTTGACGACCTGACCCTTTCGGGTCAAGTCCTCCGGCAGGGATCGCTGATACCGTGTGGGGTGGTCGCGCCGATCTGGGCAGTCGCTGTGACCTGCGCCCAGACCGATGCGGATCCAGCTGACCACGAGTACGGGTTACTCACCCATCCAGGGGTTCGCGGAGCTGCGGCGAATTGCCGATGCGGTGAGAGTGAAGGTGGGTCGCCGCAGTCTGGTCGCCGCGCTGGTTCTGGTCTCCGGAGCCGGCGTGTTCCTGCTCGTGCAGCGGACCGGTACGAAGGTCTTCTCCGCCGCGGCCACCCCCGACTGGAAGTTCCTCATCGCCGGCCTCGCGATCTGCGCGGCGGTGCAGCCGCTGCGCGCGCTCGCGTGGACTTCGACGGTTCGCTCGCCGGTCGGCTTCCGCGCCATGTACACGGCCAGCTCCGTCGGCTCGTTCCTCGACACCGTCCTACCCGGTCGCCTGGGCGAGGCCTCGAAGGTCGCCGTCCTCAAGGTGGCCGCCGGGCCGCGCTGGCCGGGCTTCTCGCGCGCCGGCGGCAGTCTCCTCTGCGCCCACCTGCTCGAGATGGTCGCCTTCGTTCTGGTCGGCGCCGCCTCGGTCTTCTTCCTTCCGGTTCCGGCCTGGGCGAAGCTGACGATGGTGGTCGGCCTCCCGCTCGCCGCCGGCGGGCTGGTGCTCCTTTCTGTCCTGCATCACAAGGTGAGCCATCGATTGCCGCAGGGCTTCGGCGACTTCCTCGCCGGCGCCGCGGCCCCGAAGCGGATCATGCTCCGCGCCGGCGTGATCCTCATCGCGACCTGGGTCGCACGCTGGTTCGGCGTCCTCTTCCTGCTCCACGCCGTCGGCGTCCACGTCGGTGTCGGCGGGGCGCTGCTCTACATGGTCGTGACCGGCCTCGCGAACACGATGCCGTTCCTCCCCGGAAACGTCGGGCTCTATCAGGGCGCCGCAATCGGCGCGCTGGCGATGGCGGGCCATGACGGCACCACCGCGGTCGCGGCGAGTGTCTTCACGCCTGCGGCCGGCAGCCTGGCGACCGCAGCGGCCGCGATGGTCGGGCTCGCTCTGTACGGCCGTCGATTCGGCGAGCTCCGCCGAGCAGCCGTCCGCTTCTAACCGAGCTTTTCCGGATCGGCGAGTTGCCCGTCGCGGCCGACGTAGCCGTCCTTGGCCCCGACGACGACCAGCACGAGATCTTCGTCGCCGATGCTCGTCACTTGCCGCGGCGTCGTCGACTCGACGTGACAGAAGCCGCCCGGGCCGAGCTCGTGTGACTCGCCGGGAAGCGCGAAGCGCGCGTGTCCCCGGTGCACGAAGTAGAGCTCGTCCTGCTCCTCGTGGAAGTGCGGCCGTGCGACGGTGCCCGACGGGAGCACGAGCACGTTCACGCCGAACGCCGTCACACCGAGCTCCTGCCGCACCTTGCGGAAGACGCCGTCGCCCATGTCCTCGATCGACCCGAACGCGTAGCCCACGGCCTGAGCGTACAGCCGGCCTAGGGCCGAACCGGAGTGAGAGCCGGCTCTCCGCGCTCCGCGGCCAGCAGGTTGTCGACCGCGAGCCTCGTCATCTTCGCGCGCGTCTGCCAGGTCGCACTGCCGAGGTGGGGCGTCAGAACCACGTTCGGAAGGCCGAAGAGCTCCGGTGGCACGTGGGGCTCGTGCGCGAACACGTCGAGCCCGGCCCGGATCCGGCCCGACACGAGCTCGGCGACCAGGGCCGGCTCGTCGACGATCTCGCCGCGCGCGGCGTTCACGAAGCAGGCGCCGTCTCGGAGCAGCGACAGCAGCCGCGCATCGACGAGGCCTGCGGTCTCGGGCGTCAACGGCGCGTGGATCGTGACGATGTCCGCCTCCGCGAAGAGCGCATCGAGGTCGCGGAACTCGGCAAGATCGGTCTCCACACGGCCGCGTTGCGTGTAGAGGACGCGGAGCTCGAATCCGCGGGCGCGTCTCGCCACGGCGCTCCCGATGCGCCCGAGGCCCACGATGCCGAGCGTGGCTCCGGTCACCTCCTGTGCCATCCCGCCCTCCGACCACGACCCCGTCCAGCCGTTCGAGCGGACGAGGCGGTCGCCCTCCACGACTTGCCGCCTCGTCGCGAGGATCAGCGCGAAGGCGAGATCGGCGGTCGCGTCGCTGAGGACCCCGGGCGTGTTGGTGACGACGACGCCGCGCTCGGCGCAGGCCCGGACGTCGACGCGGTCGTAGCCGACCCCGAAGTTGGCCACGACCCGCAGGTTCGGCAGCAGATCGAGAGGAACGGGCTCGTTGGCGATCACCAGCGCCTCGACATCGGGGCGGGGCCGCGTCAGGCCGGCGAGCGGCGAGACCTCAACGTCGTCGAGCTCGTCGAACGCGGGCCCGGGGTAGCGGCGGGTGGCCAGAACCTTCACGCAGCCCGCAGGATCTCGCATCTCCGGGCGCGTAGGCGCCCCGGTTGACCTCGGGCCGCGGGCATGCTTCAGTCGTTCCACCGATGGAGGAGGGAACGATGAGCGCTTCCGGCAACACAGGCCCTCTCGGCCAGCCGCGGGGGATCGGCTTCGGGATCCTGATGTTCATCATCACGCTCGGTTTCTACGGGTGGTACTGGGCCTTCAAGACCCAGGAGGAGCTGAGGCAGCGCACGGGCGAGGGCCTCGGTGGAGTGCTCGGCCTCGTCATCTGGATCCTCATCAATCCCGTGAGCGCGTTCGTGATCCCTTCGGAGATCGGGAAGATGTACGCGCGTGACGGCGAGCAGCCGCCCGTCACCGGCTGGACGGGGCTGTGGCTCTTCCCGTTCGGAGTCTTCATCGTCCCGGCGATCGTCTGGTTCGTGAAGGTGCAGGGCGCCCTCAACCGGTACTGGGAGAGCAGGGCCCCGGCGAGCGCTGCCGCCGTTCCCGCCTGAGCTCGAGGCCGCCCCGGCGGGCGCTAGCATCGAACTGTGGCCGTTGCCTCTCCCGAGCGCTATCTCGCGGACCTGAATCCCGCCCAACGCGAGGCGGTTCTCGCCACGGAAGGGCCGCTCCTCGTGATCGCCGGCGCGGGCTCAGGCAAGACGCGCGTGCTCACCTACCGGGTGGCGCACTTGATCAACGCCTGCGGCGTCAAGCCGAACGAGATCCTCGCCATCACTTTCACCAACAAGGCGGCGGGCGAGATGCGCGAGCGGCTCGAGGACCTGCTCGGCCCGGTCGCGCGCTCGATCTGGATCCTCACCTTCCACGCCGCCTGCGGCCGGATCCTGCGGCGCGAGGCCCAGCGCCTCGGCTACCGCTCCAACTTCACGATCTACGACCAGGCCGACCAGGTCCGTCTGACGAAGGCCTGCCTCGAGGAGCTGGAGCGCGACCCGAAGCGGTTCGTCCCGCGCGGAATCCACGCGCAGATCTCGGCCGCCAAGAACCAGCTGGTGACACCGCAGGAGTACGCGAGCCGCGTCGCCTCCTTCTACGACCAGACCGTCGCCGAGGTCTACGACCTCTACCAGCGGCGGCTCTTCGCCTCGAACGCCGTCGACTTCGACGACCTGCTGATGCTCACCGTCCAGGTGCTCGAGAGCTTCCCGGAGGCGCGCGAGCGCTGGCAGAAGGCGTTCCGCTACATCCTCGTGGACGAGTACCAGGACACGAACCACGCGCAGTACCGGCTCCTCCAGCTGCTGGCCGAGAAGCACCGCAACGTCTGCGCGGTCGGCGATCCGGATCAGAGCATCTACGCCTTCCGCGGCGCCGACATCCGCAACATCCTCGAGTTCGAGCGCGACTTCGGCGAGACGAGGACGATCGCGCTGGAGCAGAACTACCGCTCGACGAACACGATCCTCGAGTCGGCGAACGCGGTCATCTCGCACAATCGGGAGCGCAAGCCGAAGAACCTCTGGTCCGATCTCGGCGAGGGCGAGCCGGTGCGCGCGCTCGAGGTCGAGGACGAGCACGCGGAGGCGCGCTTCGTCGCCGCCGAGATCGCCCTGCTCGCCGAGGAGGGTTACAACGGGAGCGAGATCGCGGTCTTCTACCGGACGAACGCGCAGTCACGGGTGCTCGAGGACGTGCTCGTCCGGCAGGGGGTCGGCTACCAGGTGATCGGCGGCCCGCGCTTCTACGAGCGCGCGGAGGTGAAGGACGTCGTCGCCTACCTGCAGGCGATCGATAACCCCTATGACGCGGTCTCGCTGCAGCGGATCGCCAACCGCCCCCGGCGCGGGATCGGCGACGCGTCGCTCGCGCGGCTCCAGGCCTACGCCGACGCGCAGGGGCTCTCGCTCTGGGAGACCCTCGGGCACGCCGAGGAGGCGGGGATCGCGGCCGCGCCACTGCGGGCGGTCCAGCAGTTGCAGTCGCTGCTTCAGTCGCTGCAGGCGGGGGCGCTCGAGCTCGAGGTGCCCGAGGTGATCGAGCGCGTGCTCGAGCGCAGCGGCTACCTGGAGTCCTTGCGCGCCGAGCGCACGATCGAGGCGCAGGGGCGGGTCGAGAACCTCCAGGAGCTCGTCGGGGTCGCGCATGAGTACCAGGCGACTGCGCCGGAGCCGTCGCTGTCGGGCTTCCTGCAGGAGATCTCGCTCTACTCCGACCAGGACGCGATCCGCGGCGAGGAGAGCCTCGTCACCCTGATGACGCTGCACAACGCCAAAGGCCTCGAGTTCCGCGCCGTGTTCATGATCGGGATGGAGGAGGGGATCTTCCCTCACGCGCGCTCGATCGAAGAGCAGGGGCTCGAAGAGGAGCGGCGGCTCGCCTACGTCGGGATGACGCGTGCCCAGGAGCGGCTCGTCCTGACCCATGCGAGCGCGCGGTCTCTCTGGGGCAGCCGCTCGTACAACCTGCCCTCGCGCTTCATCGACGAGCTGCCTGAGGACAAGATCGAACGACAGCGGCTACAGCCGGCGTCGTGGTCCGGGTACGGCTCGCCGACGGGGGTCGCGCCGCGCGCCGACATGCCCTCGCTCTCCACGGGCGACTCGGTCCGGCACGAGACGCTCGGCGAGGGCGTCGTGACCGCGATCGAGGCAGGTGGCGTGGTCACGGTCCGCTTCGCCTCCGACGGGAGCGAGCGGCGCTTGATGCTGGACTACGCACCGCTGCAGCGCCTCTGAGGCCTACCGGCGGACCGCCTCGATCCAGTCGAGCCTGCGCCCGCAGAGGCTGCGCGGGTCGGTGGTCGTCTCGACGGGCTCGCGTGAATCCACCAGGCTGAGCTCCGCTGGGCCGAAGGAGTACGGCGAGCCGCCGCTGCCCGGGCGCCAGCCGCCCGTCCGGTAGCGGATCCTGACCAGGTGCTCGCCAGCCGCAAGGCGCACCGAGCCGAGGTTGGTGTAGAGGCCCGGCCAGTTCAGCTCGTGGCGCTTGGCGCCGACCGTGCGTCGGTCGACCGAGATCGAGGCGAGCCCGCGCCAGTCGCCGCCGAGCCAGGCGGTGTACTCGCCGCTCTGGGGCACTGTGACCGCCAGGGCGAGCGCGCCGCGGGCAGGCGGGTAGCCCAGCGAGATCGCCTCGGGCCTGGTGGCGGTCGCGAGCGTGCCGCCCAGCGATCCCAGGCGGAGCACGTCCGCGCAGCGGGGCACGCCGGCGGCCTGATTCTGGCTCCCGAGCGGCAGGTGCTGGAGGATCGTCGGCGGGCCCTGCGGTCGCTGCCACACCTCGTAGTAGCGGCCGCGCCAGACGAGCCGGTAGCTCGACGGCGGCCTGCTCGCGGCCGGCCCCCGGCGCAGCACGAGCGTCCGGTAGACGAGCAACCCGTCGAGACGAATGCGGTCGATGTCGGCGGACTCGCCCTTGTTCAGGACGGAGCCGTTGGTCAGGTAGTCGAAGCGGCGCCGCAGCTCCGAGGCGCCTTCCGGGTCGAGGCGGCGCAGGAAGTGGCGTACGCCGTAGGGCTCGTAGGTGGTCATCAGCGCCGGGCCCTGGCCCGCGAAGTCGTGCCCGATCGTCTCGAGGTCGTGCAGCTGTCCCCGCGGTGCCAGCAGGACGTCGTGGTACTGGAGGGAGTTCGACCAGAGCACTCCGGCGGCGATCGCCAGCGCCGCGACGCCGGCCTCGACCACGCGTTTGTGTGCCAGGCCCGCCGCGCAGCCGCCGAGCGCCGCCGCCAGGGCGGCAGGAGAGGCCATCGCGAGCGTCTTGCCGGCGACCCAGGGCGAGCTGATCGCGAGAAAGAGCGCGCAGCCGAGGCCGGCGATCACGACGTAGGCGAGGAGCTCCCGGGCGGCTTGTTCCCAGGCCCACCAGATCCCGACCACGCCGGCCGCGATCACGAGCGCGATCAAGACATAGGCAGGCGCCGAGTCGTGGGGGTGGACGCGGAAGTCGCCCGACGGCCAGATGCCGAAGAGCTGAAAGGCGCTCAGGGGGCCGATCAGGTTGCCGAGATTCGTCTCCTTGTCGAACGCGCCGATCCGCGGCAGCCAGTCGACCGCCGCCACGAGGGCCGGGATCGCGAGCACCACGAGGCTCGCGACGAACACGCCTGCTTTCGGCACCAGCCGTTGCGGCCGGCGCACCAGGACGACCGTGGCCACGAGCACAGCGGGAGCGAGCCACACCGCTCCCGGGAGGCTGAGGACGCAGACGAGCGCCGCGCAGGCCGCTGCCAGCGGCACCGCGGCGCGGGCACGCCTGTCCTCGTCGAGCGTCCACGGCAGAAGCGCCGCGATCAGCGCGAGGAGGAGTGCTCCGGCGAGCTCTTTGACGCCGCCCCAGAGCGCGTAGCCGAACAGGATCGCGGGCTGGGCGGCAACGAACGCCGCGAGCGCGCGCAGCGGCCGCGAGGGGATCACCTGCGCCAGCACCGAGTAGAGTGCGAGTGCCAGCAGCGCCGCGAGCACGGTGAGATAGGGCTGGAAGAGCCACGCGATGTCGTACGAGAGGAGCTGGTGGCCGATCCCGAGCGGCATCAGGCTGCCGGTCGGGTAGCCGATGGAAACCGTCGTTCCCAGGGTCGCCTCGTACGTCGAGGGAGCCAGGCCGGCGAGGCTGCGCCCGTGCTCCATCACCCGGTCCGTCATCGCGAAGTAGGTGGCGGTGTCGTCGAGCTTGATGTAGCCGGCGAACGTCGCCTGGCCGGAAAGGACGATCGGTGCGGCGAAGACGGCGAAGACGCCGGCGGCCGCACCGTACGCCCACGGATCCGGGCGCTCGCGCCACGGAGCGCTCAGGAGCAGGCCTGCCACCGCCAGCCCGACCACGAGCGGTCCGGCAAGCTCGGCAGTCGCGTCGGCGAGCGTCGCGAACTGCCCGGCGAGCATCACGACCGTCAGGCCGGCGGGAAGTACGAGCGGCCGGGGGAGGCGCTCGCCGCTCGCCAGTTCGAGCAGCCGTCCGCAGCCGAGGCAGAGACCCGCGAGGACGAGCGGGAAGAAGACCCAGGCTACGAGCAGGGCGGGCAGCTAGCCGACCGGCGCCACGGCGCCCGAGGTGATGAGCTCGCGCGCGTGCTCGGCCGACGGATCGAACACTTCGATCTGCAGGTCTGAGCCTGGATAGGCGACGTAGACGTTCGTGGGGTGCGACTTGTCGTATACCGCGAAGCCGTTGTGGGGTGCAGGGAACGTCGTCTCGCCCGGTTTCTTGGCGAGCTCCCGGAGAACCTTAAGGGCGCTCGGCACCGGGTAGGTGCCGACGATCGTGAACTCGGCCTGGCGGATCCCGACGGGCACCTCGCTCGGCAGATAGCGCACGAACACGCGCCCGTTCGTCGTCCGCGTCAGTTCGTACGTCATCCCGTTCTTGGCCCCGGCCCAGTAGATCGGATGCCCGGCCTCTTTGGCGAGCGCGCGGAGCCGATCCTGGCTGGCCCCGGTCGGCCCGATCGAGGACGTCGTGGTCGCGGGCGTCGACGAGGAGTCGTTGTTCTCGCGGATGAAGAACCACGCGACGAACGCGATCGCGATCGCGACGGCGACAGCTGCGCCGATTCGCACGCTGGGGAGGCGGCTCGAGCCCGCGCCCGTCCGTTCGGTCATAGCCACGGAGGATAGGTTCCGCTCCGGCGGGGAGGGTCCTGCCGTCCGAGGCTTGCGAGGCGAGGTGTTTGATGACGAGCGTCTGCACCGGCTCGCTGGTGTACGCGGCGGCCGGCCTGCTCGACCACCAGCCCGCGACGACGCACTGGAGCGCCCTCACGTCGCTCGGCCGGTACGGCGACGGAATCGAGGTTCGCCCCGACGCCCGCCTCGTCGATGCCGGCGACGTGATCACCTCCGCGGGCGTGTCGGCCGGGATCGACATGGCCCTGTATCTGATCGCGAGACTCGAGTCCAAGACGCGTGCCCGCGAAATGCGCCGTTACATCCAGTACGACCCGGAACCCCCTGTCTGAACGGCGGCCGATCTCCTCATCTGGCGAGGGCTCGAGGTTGCACCTCAGCTGTTCGAGAGGCAGACTCGAAGGCATGTCCGACCTGAAGTCCCTCGGCGGGGATGTCGAGGACGCCATCGACCGGGTCCGTGTCCCCGCCTACGTGATCGACCGCCACGGGATCATCCGCTGGCTGAACCCAGCCGCACGCAAGCTCGTGGGAGACGTTCGCGGCCGCCAGCTCACCTCCGTCGTCGCGCCCGAGGAGACGCGCCGCGCGCGCCAGATCTTCACCCGGAACCTGCTCGGACCACCGTCGGGGTCCGACAACAAAGGCGTTGTCATCGGGGCGGATGGCGAGCGGGTGTCCGTCGAGCTCAGCGCGGTTCCGCTCCGCAGCGGTGGCCATGTGATCGGCGTCTTCGGCCAGGTCAAGGACGTCGAGGAGGACGACGCGCCTCGGCCGCCCCACCCGCACCTGACCCCAAGGCAGACCGAGGTGCTCCGCCTGCTGGAGAACGGCCGCTCGACCGATCAGATCGCGCGTGAGCTCCACCTCAGCATCGAGACCGTGCGGAACCACATCCGCCACATCCTGCGGGCGCTCAACGCCCGTTCGCGCCTCGAGGCCGTCGCGATCGGGCGGCGGGAGCATCTCGTCGCGAGCTGAAGCGCCGTTCTCAACAGGCTGTCGAGGAGCCGTCTGAACGCGCGCCGACCGTGCGCTAGCATGGGCGAGCATTGGGCGGTTAGCTCAGTTGGGAGAGCACCAGCTCGACAAGCTGGGGGTCACTGGTTCGAGCCCAGTACCGCCCATTTCTTAGCCGAAGGTTGCGTTGACTCGGCGTGGTTATCTCACCTGGGCCAGCGTTCACGAATGACCCATGAGCGTGACGGCGGCCTAGTGGCGGAAGCGTCGCAGGAACTGCAACTGGCGTTCGAGGGCGGGCGCAGCGTCCGGTCGGCGGGCGACCGCGACCATGAATGATGCGGCGACCCAGGCTGCGTAGACCGGGAGCGCTTGATCGAGGAGCTCCTCGTCGTAGCTTCCATATGCGGCGATTGCGCTCTGGGCTTCGGGATCTGAACCGTGCGAGCGGTCGTCCAGTACGAGGGCGGCGAGGTCGTATTCACGCGGCCCACGGCACGCCGTCTCCAGATCGTGCCAGATCGGCCCGGCAGCAGTTTGGATGCAGTTGAAAGGTGGGCGTCTCCGTGCAGCGCCTGCCCCTCGGGGAGCTCGCGCGAGGCGAGTTCGCAGAGCAGTTCGACGTCGTCGGAGGGGGCGAAAGGCTCGAGCATCGCTCGCACCTCTTCTGCGCGGCCTGCAGAGGGCAGGTCGCCGTCGTAGTCGGCGAGCGACTCGTGAATCGTGTGGAGCCCTCGGCCGGCAGCGGTCGCGTCGAGCTTGCCGGCCTGCACGAGGTAGTCCCAGAAAACGAGCGTATATCCGTCGTGGCGGTGTGGGCCAGGCGGAAGCAAGTCGCTTGACTGGACGACCGGTGCGCCCGCCCGAGCCGCGTGCCAGGCGACAGTGAGTTCCCGTTCGACGTCGGCCGGATCGACACCGGGAGCGCCGCTGGTTACGCGCGCGACCACTGGCGACGGCCACAGGTGCACGAGCACGTGCCACGCTTCCCCCAACACGACCGGCTTCTCGCAGTGCACCCCGTAGGCATCAGCGATCGCGACCGCAGCTTCGACTGCACTCATGACGCGATCGTAAACCCGACCTTCTGGATGCCCTGCCTGCTCCCCTGCAAGGGGCTCTCGACTGCCCGAGCGTTCCGCGATGACGCCCGAGCCGAAAGGGATACTTCGACCAACGGTGGAACTCAAGAGCGGCCGCGCTACCGGTAGACGGCGTAGTTGACCGACTGGGGAGTCTTCTCGACGGTCGCGGGCGGAGCCACCGCCGCCCTCCTCGGTCTCTTGTTTGTCGCGGTTTCAATCAGGGTCGAATTCATCGCCCGTTCTGTCGAGCTGCGCAATCGTGCCACCCAGACCGGCGTCCTGTTCCTGACCGGGCTGCTCGCCAGTCTCCTGCTTG
>DATAOV010000029.1:0-15833 GCA_036265535.1 Gaiellaceae bacterium
GCACGCGTGGCCACGGCGAGCGCCTCCGTGCGCGACGCGTCGGGCTGCACCTAGGTCTTGGAGGCGACCTTTGCCTCGGAAGCCGCCTCGACCTCTTCGGCCTCCTCCGCCGCCTCGGCGACGGGCTTGCCGTTCGGCTCCGGAGCGCCGACCTCGGGCAGCAGGCGCGCCGAGACGACCTGCTCCGGGCCCGCGAGCGCCTGCAGCCGCAGGAGCACCTGCTGCGTGACGTCGGGGTGCTCCCGCAGGAACGCGGTGGCGTTCTGCCGGCCCTGGCCGAGCCGCTCGTCCTCGAAGCTGAAGTGCGAGCCCGACTTCTGGACGACCTTCCGCTCGAGCGCCGCGTCCAGGACCGTTCCCTCCCAGGAGATCCCGGAGCCGTAGATGATGTCGAACTCGGCCTGCTTGAACGGCGGCGCGACCTTGTTCTTCACCACCTTCACGCGCACGCGGTTGCCGTAGGCCTCGACGCCGTCCTTGAGCGTCTCGATCCGGCGGATGTCGAGCCGCACCGAGGAGTAGAACTTCAGCGCGCGCCCGCCCGGGGTCGTCTCCGGGTTGCCGAACATGACGCCGATCTTCTCGCGCAGCTGGTTGGTGAACAGGCAGATCGTGTCGGTGCGGTTGAGCGTGCCCGCGAGCTTCCGCAGGGCCTGGCTCATCAGCCGCGCCTGCAGGCCGACGTGAGAGTCGCCCATCTCGCCCTCGATCTCGGCCTTCGGCGTCAGCGCGGCGACCGAGTCGACCGCGACCACGTCGAGCGCGCCCGAGCGGATCAGCAGCTCCGCGATCTCGAGCGCCTGCTCGCCGGTGTCGGGCTGCGAGACGAGCAGCTCGTCGATGTTGACGCCGATCTTCTTCGCGTACGCGGGGTCCATCGCGTGCTCGGCGTCGATGAAGGCGCAGATCCCGCCGCGCCGCTGGGCCTCCGCGATCACGTGGTAGACGAGGGTTGTCTTGCCCGACGACTCCGGGCCGAAGACCTCGACGATGCGGCCGCGTGGCAGCCCGCCGATCCCGAGCGCGAGGTCGAGCGAGAGCGAGCCGGTCGAGACGGCCCCGATCGCAACCTGGGCGCGGTCGTTCATGCGCATCACCGAGCCCTTGCCGAACTGGCGCTCGATCTGGCCGAGCGCGGTGTCGAGAGCCTGCTCGCGGTCCACCGTCATCTACCTCCCACTGCCACGGATTCGAGGACTTCGTATCGCGCCCCGTCGGGGCGTAGTCGGGAAAGGAAAGCAGCCGCATCGGACGTCACGAACGGCTCCAGCTCCGGCAGGGCCGGCCGCAGCCGGGGGCGCCGACGAAAGCGCAGCACAGTCACGTGCGGTAGCCACTTTCGCCGCTCCGGCTCGTAGACCTCGAGCGCCGCGAGCCGCTGGTGCAGATCGGCTGCGAGGGCCGCGGCCCGGCGGTCTTCGTCGTCGAAGGTGAGCATGCCCACGCTCCGCGTCTCGCGGTAGCCGCGGAGGGACAAGCGCGGCGGCCGTGCAGCCCGCGCGGCATCGCGGAGGGCGCCGAGGATGCGCTCGAGCTCTTCCACCGGCCGGTGCCCGAGAAACGCGAGCGTGACGTGCAGGTGGTCGCGCGGGGTCGGCCTGATCTCCGGCACGCCTTCGAAGGCCACGCCCTGCCACGCGACAAGGCGACCGACCGTTTCGTCCGGGAGGCGTAACGCGCAGAAGAGCCGAAGCCGCTCACTGCCCTCGACGCTAGCAGGAAGGTTCACGCGTCTTCGTCGCGACTATGTGCCAGAAGCGTGCGCAAGAGATGGAGAGCCGCAACGGTCGCGCGCCCGCGGATCGCCTCGCGCTCGCCCGGGAGATTCAGCTCCCGCGCGAGGCTCCCACCGGGTCCCTCCGCATGCAGGTACACGAGGCCGACCGGCTTGTCCTCGGTCCCACCGCCGGGCCCGGCGACTCCTGTGACCGCGACGGCTACTCCTGCACCGAGACGCTCTCGGGCCCCCGTCGCCATCGCCGCCGCGGTCTCCGCCGAGACGGCACCGTGCCGCTCGAGCACGGATGCAGGCACGCCGAGTTCGGCCGCCTTGACCCCGTCCGCGTATGCCACGACGCCGCCGAGGAACGCGTCGCTGGAGCCCGGGATCGAGGTGAGTCGGGCCGCCACGAGCCCACCGGTGCACGACTCTGCGGTGGCGAGCGTCAGACCCTGCGCGCGGCAAGCGTCCAGCACGAGCTCCTCCACGGGCCGCTCGTCCTCGGCGAAGAGGTAGCCGCCGGCACGCTTGCGGAGCTCCGCTGCGAGATCACCGGCCCGATCCGCGCCGCCGGGCTCGACCATCAGGTCGACATGGATCTCGAAGTCACGCGCGCAGATCGTCACCATGACGCCGTCTCCCTCTCCCCCGGCCTCGCCGAGCGCCCGCGCGATCTCGGACTCGCTCGCTCCGTAGAAGCGCAACACGCGGCGTCCCGGGGCCGCGGCGCGCTCGAGTACGCGCCGCACGGCGTCCGTCGCCAACGCTCGCGGCCAGAGCCGCTTCAGCTCGCCGGGCGGGCCCGGAAGAACGACGACCGTGGCGTTTGTGCACTGGAGCACAAACCCTGGGGCGGTGCCGGCAAGGCCCAGCACGTCGGCGCCATCCGGCAGGGTCGCCTGCTTGCGGACGCCCTCCTCGAAATCGGCGTACGACCGCCTCAGCCGCTCGGCGATCCGGCGAGAGACCCCCTCGATCTCGGCTTCGAGCTTCGGGTCGACCACGAGCTCGCGCCCGGCCGTCCTGGCGACGATCTCGACGGTTCGGTCGTCGTGCGTGGGCCCGAGGCCGCCGGAGACCAGGCAGAGGTCGGCCTCGAGCCCCTCCCGCAGCGCCGCCTCGAGCTCGCTCGGGTCGTCGCCGACGATCGCGATCCGCGCGGGCTCGACGCCGAGCCGCAGCAGCTCCTGGGCCAGGAACGGCCCGTTCAGATCCGTGCGATCGCCGCGGACGAGCTCACTGCCGGTGACGACGACGAACCCGCGCGGGCGGGTCAAGCGGCCCGGGTGATCCCGTGCGGCGTTGCGAGGTACGCCCCGCCGCGGGTGACGCTGACCGGCTTCCCGTTCAGGGCGATCGAGAGGTTCCCCGGGTTGCCGAAGTTGATCCAGAGCCGCTTTGCCACGAATCGCTGTGCCTGCCCGAGCTCGAGCGTCCCCGTGTAGCGGCTGCGCCCGTTGGCCGACCAGCTGCGCACGTCCATCCACGAGTTCCCGTGGCTCGCGCGCAGGTAGATCCGGAAGGTGACGGGCTTCGGCTTTGGCTGCGCCTTCTGCTTGACGGTTGACGCGGCCGGCGGCGTCGTGTCCGAGGCCAGGTTCGGGATCTTCTGCGTGCCCGTGTCGCTGAACTTCCAGGCGGCGATCACGAGCGCGAAGACTCCGCCGATCGCGGCGAGGGCGTAGAGCACCCAGCGGCTCTCGACGCGCCGATGGTGCGAGCCCACATTCGACGTGCGGCGCGCCACGACCGGCTCGCGGTGCTCCTCCTCGCCCGTGGCGAAGCGCGAGTTGTACTCGTCCACGTAGAGCTGTCCGTCCAGGCCGAGGTAGTCCGCGTAGGTCCGAAGGAAGCCCTTGACGTAGGTCTGCGCGGGAAGGGTGTCAAAGCTCTCTTCCTCCAGCGCACGGAGGTAGCGGGCCCTGATCTTGGTCGCCTGCTCGAGCTCGGCGAACTCGAGCTGTTGCCGTACACGAGCCTCGCGCAGGCTGTTGCCGATCTCGAACACCCGACGATTGTAGTGGCGATTCGCTCTACCCGAAGAGGTTCAAGAGCGCGTAGAACGCGAGCGCCAGAGCGGCCGTCAGACCCACGGCCAGCGAGATCGCTCCCAGCAGGCGCCCGACGCGCGCCGTGCCCTCGCCACCCATCCGGCCGATCGTTCGCTCGATGTTCCGGAGGCCGCGGCGGGCCAGGATGATCGCGGCCGCGCCCAAGACTGCGGACGCACAGGTTGCCATGGTCGCTTGCACCAGCGTCACCTGGTCGAGCTTGTTCGCGGCGAGGAAGCCGAGCGGAGGGATGGCCAGCCCCACGAGCGCGAGCAGCACCGAGCCCCTCGCAGCGTCGTTGCGCCCGCGAGCGCTACTGCTTCTTGTAAGGCTGGCCATCAGCAGCCGGCGCGACCGCACGGCCGACGATTCCGGCGACCGCGATCAGGGTGAGGACGTACGGCAGTGTCTGGAAGAGCAAGGGCCAGGCGGCCGACTCCGAGGCCGAGAGGTCGGGCAGGCGCGTGGCGAGCGCGCTCGAGAAGCCGAACAGCAGACAGGCGGCGAATGCGCCGTAGGGCCGCCAGCCGCCGAAGATGAGGGCGGCCAGCGCGATGAAGCCGCGACCGGCGGTCATGTTCTCGGTGAACGAGTTGACGAAGCCGAGGGAGAGGAAGACGCCGCCCATCGCCGCGAGAACCCCCGAGAGCGTCACCGCTGCGTAGCGCGTGCCGTAGACCGAGATGCCCACGGTGTCGGCCGCCCGCGGATGCTCGCCCACGGACCGCACCCGCAGCCCGAGCGCCGTCTTGAACAGCGCGACATAGGAGAGCGGGACGAGTGCGACCGCGATCCAGACGAGCAGGTTGAGCGATCCGAACGAATCGAAGAGGAAGTTCCCGAGCCCTTGAGGCGGGATGTTGTCCAGCCAGTTGAGATTGACGTCGGGGACGGCCGGCAGGTTGTTGGGAGTGCCGTTGTTGCCGTAGAGGTCGTTGTAGAGGTAGCCGGTGATGCCCAGGGCGAGGAAGTTGATCGCCGTGCCCCCCACGATCTGGTCGATTCGAAGATGGATGGCGAAGAAGGCGTAGACGAGCGCGAGCGCTCCCCCCGACGCCATGCCGATGAGGAGCCCGCCGATCCAGGAACCGGTCTTGTCCGCGCCCCAGGCGCCGAAGAAGGCGCCCATCAGCATCATTCCCTCGAGGGCGATGTTCACCACACCGCTGCGCTCGGAGAACATGCCGCCGAGCGCGGCGAAGGTCAGCGGTGTCGCGTAGCGCAACGTGGCCGCCGCAAGCGCCGACCAGACGATCACGTCCTGGAGGTTCGACGTCTGCGCTTGCAGCGCGGCCAGCGCGCCGGCGATCCCGATCAACCCACATACCACCGCGCCGGCGCCCACCCGCTTCTCCTCGCGCACGAACGCCCAGATGCCGGCCCCGACGGCGATCAGGCCGAAGAGGATCGGGAGCTCCGGGCTGCGCACCGTCAGCGGCGGCAGCGCGATCCAGAAGGCAAGGATCCCGCAGGCGATCCCGCCGATGCCGACCGACCGCGGCGAGGAGATCCTGGCCCAGAACGACCGCCCCGGGCCGAAATTCTCCGCCCGGGCGATCACGGCTTCGCTTCCTTTCGCGCGAGCCGGAGCTTCTTCCGCGCCTGCCAGACGTAGAGCACGAGCACGTCAGCTCCGACGAAGAGCACGACGAGCCCCTGGATGATCCGCGTCAGGTTGCCCGCAAGCTCGGGCTGGAAGACCGATGGGTCGAGGTTGCGCGTCGAGGTCCCCGTCAAGAGCGCGCCGAAGAGCAGCGCGGCGAAGAAGATCCCGAACGCGTTGTTCCGCCCGAGGAGCGCCACCGCGATCCCGATGAAGCCGATCTGGACGGTCTGCACCACGGTCAGGTCGAGGTTGAACTCCCAGCCGAGCAGATCGATCGAGCCTGCGAGCCCCGCGAAGGCGCCGGAGATGGCCATCGCCACGACGTAGCTCCGGCCGACGCTGATCCCGCCGTAGCGCGCCGCCTCCGCGTTGAAGCCCACCGCCCGCACCTGGTAGCCGAGCGTCGTGCGCTTCAGGATCAGCGTGTAGACGACGAGCGCCGCGATGGCGATGAAGAAGCCGATGTGCAGCCCCTGCAACGTCGGAGGGCCCCAGAAGACATGCAGCTTCGCGCTTTCGGCGACTGGTCGCGTCACCGGAGCCGAGATCGCCCGCGGATCCTGCATCGGGCCCCCGAAGCCGACGAGGTAACTTCCGATCCAGAGGGCGATCCAGTTGAGCATGATCGTAGTGATCACCTCGTGCGCCCCGACCGTTGCCTTGAGCAGGCCGGCGATACCCGCCCAGGCGGCTCCGGCAAGCGTCGCCATGGTCATCGCCAGGATCACGTGCAGCGGCCCGGGCATGCCCGAGAACCAGACGCCGAACTGCACGGCGGTGACAGCGCCCACGGTGTACTGGCCGTTCCCGCCGATGTTGAAGAGGCCGCAGCGGAAGGCGAAGGCCACCGCGAGCCCCGTCAGGATCAGCGGCGTGGTGATAATCAGGGTCTGCTGGAGATTCGTCGCCGCCAGCGCGCCCGTATCCCAGCCGTGCCAGTGCACTGCGACCGGGTAGAAGAGGTGCCAGTCGATCGAGACCGGACTGAGCCAGTTCAGGCCCGTGCCGTCGAAGATCGCCTTGTACGTGGAGAGCGGATTCTTGTGGGTCGTGGCGAAGATGACCAGCCCGCCGATGAAGAAGGCGAAGACGGCGGTGATGAGGGGTGTGATCACGCCGCCGGCGCGCTGATACACCTCCCACCGGGCGGCAAAGCCCTGGTGCTCCTCGGGGACGGGCTCGGGCGTCGGTGCGGCGGTCTCGCTCACGCGGCGTCCTTCGCATCCACGCCCGTCATCGCCATCCCGAGCTGATCCTCGGTCGCCTCGGGGCCGTACTCGGCCACGATCCGGCCCTCGTAGAGGACCAGGATCCGGTCCGAGAGCGACAGGATCTCCTCGAGTTCGAGCGAGATCAGGAGCACGGCCGCTCCCTGGTCTCGCGCCGCCACCAGTTGGCGGTGCACGAACTCGATGGCACCGACGTCGAGCCCGCGCGTCGGCTGCGCCGCGATGAGTACTTGCGGGTCACGCCCGATCTCCCGCGCGAGCACGACCTTCTGTTGGTTTCCGCCCGAGAGCTCCGAGGCCTTGGCCTGCGGACCCCCGCCGCGAACGTCGTACTTCTGGAGCAGCGTCCGGGCCCAGCGGACAAGCCGAGCGGGAAAGAGCCAGCCGAAACGTGAGTTCGGCGGCCGGTCGAAGTCGTGCAGCGCCAGGTTCTCCGCAAGCGTGAAGTCGAGCACGAGCCCGCGCCGTTGCCGGTCCTCGGGAATGTGGCCGAGCCCAAGGTCGAGGATGGCATGGGTTCCGGACCGGGTCACGTCCCGGTCGCCGATCCAGATCCGCCCGGCCGCCGCCCGCCGTAGGCCGCTGAGCGCCTCGATCAGCTCGGATTGCCCGTTTCCGTCGACGCCCGCGATGCCGACGATCTCGCCTGCGCGTACTTCGAACGAAACGCCGCGCACCGCTTCGAGCTGGCGGTCGTCGAGCACGCCGAGGTCCTCCACCCTGAGCAGCGGCTCGCCGGGCTCAGGCGACGCCTTCTCGACCCGTAGCAACACCTCGCGTCCGACCATCAACCGGGCCAGCCCTTGCTCTGTCGCGCCTGCCCGCTGAACCGTGTCGATTCTCTTGCCGCGCCGGAGGACCGTGATCCGATCGGCGATCTCGAGTACCTCGTGCAGCTTGTGCGTGATGAAGATCACCGACATGCCCTCGCGGATCAGCGTCTTCAGGATGTCGAAGAGCTCCCGTGCTTCCTGGGGCGTCAGCACGGCTGTCGGCTCGTCGAGGATGAGGATGTCCGCCCCGCGGTAGAGCGCCTTGAGGATCTCGACGCGCTGCTGCTGTCCCACCGTGATCTCGTCGATCCGTGCGTCCGGGTCGATGGCGAAGTTGAACGTGCGCGAGAGCTCGGTCACGCGCTTCCGCGCCGCGCCGTAGTCGAGCAGGACTCCTGCGCGCGTCGGCTCACTCGCAAGGACAATGTTCTCCGCGACGGTCATGACCGGGATCAGCATGAAATGCTGGTGAACCATCCCGATCCCCCGCTCGATCGCGTCCTTCGGCGAGTTGATCCGCACCGGCTCGCCCTTGATCCGGATCTCGCCCTCGTCCGGGTGGTAGAGCCCGTAGAGGACGTTCATGAGGGTCGACTTGCCGGCCCCGTTCTCCCCGAGGAGCGCATGCACCTCGCCGCGCCCGAGGTCGAAGTCGATGTGGTCGTTCGCGACGATCCCGGGAAACCGCTTCGTCATGCCGCGGAGCTCGAGGACCGGTCGCTCGTCGGGGGCCATGCGCGGTAATCCTAGGGGGCGGGACGACGCCCGCCCCCTAGGAACCGTTCATGAGGGTTAGCTGGCCGGGGGCTTGATCTTGCCCGCGATGATCAGCTTCTTGATCGCTGCCACCTTCTTCGTCAGGTAGGTGCGATCGGCCTTCGAGACCTTGGAGCTCAGCTTGCCGTAGCCGACCCCGCCGTTCTTGAGGGTGTAGTTCTGGTTGAAGCCACCCTTGTAACCGGCAGGATTCTTCTTGTAGGCCGCAATCGCCTGGTAGACGGCGAGGTCGACCTTCTTGGTCGCGCTCGTCAGGATGTGTGGACCGAGGAAGCCCTGGTCGGCGTCGACGCCGATGCCCCAGACCTTCTTCTGCTTGGCGGCGTTCAGCCCGCCGAGGCCGCACTGTCCGGCCGCCTCGAACACGATGCCCGCGCCCTTGCCGATCTCGTTCAGCGTCGTCTCCTTGCACTTCGCCTGATCGGCGAACGTCGGGTCGTTCGCGTACACGAGGTCGACCTTCACGTTCTTGTTGGCCTTCTTCGCGCCGGCGCGATAGCCGGCGAGGAAGCGGATGATCGCGGGCACCTTGTTGGCGCCGACAGCGGCGACGCGCTGCTGGCCCTTGTACGGGTGCCGCTTGATCATGAGACCCGCGACGTAACCGACGAGGTAACCGGCCTCCTGCTCGCGGAACTGGATTCCGCGGACGTTGGTCGGCTTCTTGGAGAGGTCCGGCCAGTTCACGTCGATGCCAGCGAAATGGGTCTTCGGGAACGCAGGCGCGACAGCGTCAAGCGGCCCGAACGTGTACAGGGCACCGACGCCGATGACCAGGCCGTAGCCGGCCTGAGCCGCAGACTGGAGGTTCGGCGTGCGGTCGTTCGCAGTGTTCGTGATGTAGACGCGCCCACCGACCTTCAGCTGCTTCTGCGCGCGCTGCAGGCCTACGTAGGAGAGGTGATTGAAGCCCTTGTCGTTGAGGCCGCCGATGTCGGTGACGATGGCGACCCTGACGGTGGCCTTCTGTTTCGCCGGCGCCGCCTGGCCGATGCCGGCGGCGGCCGCAATGGCCACTGCCATGACGCATACGATCGCTCCGATCGCAAGCGTCATCCACTTGTTTCTCTTCACTTCGTGCCTCCCGGTCGGATTCAGAGGATGCTAAGCCGGGACCCCTATGTCCGGCAACCTCTAGAGACGTCGTTCGGCGGGCTTGGTTAGGTCTGAACCCGCTCGAGCTCGGTCTCGCCGACGAGAACACGGCGTGGCTTCGAGCCTTCGTATCCGGAGATGATGCCGCGGCGCTCCAGCATGTCGATCAGGCGCCCCGCACGCGTGTAGCCCACGCGCAAACGGCGCTGGATCAGGGAAACCGAGGCGGTCTGGGTCTGGACGACGATCTCGATCGCCTTGTCGAGCAACGGGTCCTCGTCGGGGTCGAACTCGCCGTCCTCGAGCTCGCCGTCCTCCGCCTTTGGCTCGGGTGTCTCGAGCAGCGATTCGTCGAGCTCCTGCTCCCGCTGTCCCCGGCACTGCTCCACTACGAGGGCGATCTCCTCCTCGCTCACGTAGGCGCCCTGGAGGCGCTGTAACCGCGAGGTTCCGAGCGGCTTGAAGAGCATGTCGCCCTGGCCGAGCAGACTCTCCGCCCCCGCCTGGTCGAGGATGACGCGCGAGTCGGTCTGGCTCGAGACGGCGAATGCGATTCTGCTCGGCACGTTGGCCTTGATCATCCCGGTGATCACGTCCACCGAGGGACGCTGGGTGGCCAGCACGAGGTGGATCCCGACCGCCCGCGACTTCTGCGCCAGCCGGATGACCGCGTCCTCCACCTCCTGCGGCGAGATCATCATCAGGTCGGCGAGCTCGTCGATCACCACCAGCAGGTACGGAAGCGTGGGCTCGCCGCGCGAGCGGAGGGAGCGGTTCGCCTCGGCGAGGTTGCGCGCCCGGACGGCCGAGAGGCGCTCGTAGCGGCGCTCCATCTCGGCGACGACGTTGCGAAGCACCGCCGCGGCCTCCTTGGGGCTCGAGACGACCGGGGTGAGCAGGTGCGGGATCGACTCGTAGTAGTTGAGCTCGATCCGCTTCGGGTCGATCAGGATCATCCGGACGTCGTCGGGCGTGGCGCGCAGCAGCGTCGAGGTGAGGATTGTGTTGATGCAGCCGGACTTGCCCGAGCCGGTGGTGCCTGCGATCAGGATGTGCGGCATTCGCGCGAGGTCGGTCCAGACTGCCTGGCCGGAGATGTCCTTGCCGAGCCAGACCGAGAGCGGGCTCGAGGTCGCGGGCAGGTCCTCGAAGATGTCGCCGAGCGTGACGAGGTTCGGGCTCGTGTTCGGAAGCTCGACCCCCACCGCCTGCTTGCCCGGGATCGGCGCCAGGATGCGGATCTCCGTGGTTGCGAGCGCGTAGGAGAGGTCGTCCTTCAGGCCCGCGACCTTCGAGACCTTCGTCCCGGGCGCGAGCTGGAGCTCGTACCGCGTCACCCGCGGCCCCGAGATCTGGCCGATCACGGTCGCGTCGACGCCGAAGTTGGCGAGGGTCTGGACGAGCGCCTCGGCAATGCGGGCGCTGTGGTCGCTGTCCGGTCCTGCTCCGGGCGCCGAGCGGCGCAGGAGCTCGCGGTCCGGGAGGCGGTAGTCGGCAGCCAGCTGTGGTTCCGGCTCGAAGAGGGTCGTCTGGTCGGGCTCGGGCTCCTCGACCAGGAGCTTCGGCGGCTCAGGGTTGGAGACGAGCTCCGGGAACTCCTGGACGACGTCCACCGGCGGTCCCTGTGGCGTCAAGAGCGGCGCCTCGCCCTCGAGCACGCGCAGTGGCGGCGCGGTCGGCGGCCGGCGGTCGAGCGAGCGCCGCGCGGCGCGATGCACCGCGCGTCCCGAGTGGCGCAGCATCGCCCCTGCCGAGGCACCGGTCACGAGCAGCCCGCCGGCGAGCAGCGTGAGCACGCCGACGATCGCCACACCGGTGCCGCCGAGGGCCAGCGCGAGGCCACCGCCAAGCACGGTGCCGAGGTAGCCGCCCTCGTCCTTGCCGAGCGTGATCATCAGACCGAACGTGAGCACGATCAGCCCCGTGCGGAAAGGTCGTACGTCCACGAGATCGCTGCGGGCCACCATCAGCGCGCCGACGATCACGAGCGCGGCCGGGAGCGCCCAGGACGCACCGCCGATGAGCCCGTCCAGGCCGTCGGCGATCCAGAGGCCGACGTAGCCCCCGCTCCACCCGACCCAGATCACGGAGCCCAGGAAGCTGCCAAGGGCGACGAGGCCGAGCCCGATCAGCTCGGGGTGGTGGTGCCCGTGCCCCTTGCGCTCGCGCTTCCTGCGCTTGACGCGGGAGGGCACGCGCGGCCGGAGCGTGCGTCTTTTCCGACGGCGCGCCATCGAGGCGCTGCTTCGACGCCGGCGCGGGCTTCCCTCCGCCCGCGCTTACGCGCGAGTCAGCTCGCCGCAGACCTCGCGTGCGGCGTCCACCAGCGCGGCGGCCTGCGGCGCGAGGGGGCGGTCGGCGCGCCAGGCGGCGGCGATGACCCGCGGGGGAACCTCGGGGACGATCCGCAGCAGCTTCGTCCGCGGATCGCGCTCGTCGGCCGAGAGTCTGGGCATGAAGGCGGTGGCCACGTCGGTCGCGACCGCGCCCTGGATGACCTCGTTCTGGTCGGAGCGGAAGACGATCGTCGGCTCGATGCCCTCCACGCGCAGGCCGTCGAGCGCGATCTGCGTGATCCGGCAGCTCCGGAAGCAGACGAGCGGCAGCCGGCCCAGCTCCTCGAGCGAGATCTCGGCGCGTTTCGCGAGCGGCGAGCGGGTGGAGACGAGCGCCATGAACGGGTCGACCACGAGCTCCATCCAGTCGAAGGGACCCTCGGGCAGCGGGAGCACGGCGAAGGTGAGGTCGAGCAGCCCGCGCTCGAGCTGCTCGAGCAGCTCGAGGTCGCCGATCGACTCACGCAGATCGACGGAGACGCCGGGACGCTGGGCGAGCAGACGTTTGAGCGCCTCCGGCAAAACCTTGGCTCCGGGAGTCTGGAAAGCCCCGACGCGGACGACACCCACCCGGCCGACGGCGAGTGCGTCCATCTCGGCCTTCGCGGCGGTGATCCGGGCCGCGATCGCCTCGGCGTGCTTCAGGAGGAGGCTGCCCGCGGCGGTGAGCGAGACGGCCCGCCCCCCGGTCGAGCGCTCGAGGAGCGTCTGGCCGACCAGCCGCTCGAGCATCGCGATCTGCTGGCTCACTGCCGATTGGCTGTAGCCGAGGTGCCGGGCGGCTCCTTTGAAGGACTGCTCCTGGGCAACCGCCCGCAGGGCGACGAGGTGTCTCAGCTCGACGCCGAGCCACGAGGTATCCGGAACCGCTGCGACCGCCGCAGACATCCGGCGGGCTTTACACCGTTCCCTCGATTATTGGTTCTCCTCCCAGAAGGCGCGTGCTTCCTTAGACGTGGCTCCGCATCGGATCGTTAGCGACACTTGAAGCAGGCGAGGCGTCGGTGGAGTCACGGTGGCCGACGCCTCGCCCGTCATCGCCTGCCTACTTGATACAGACGGCGTTGAAGTTCATGACTGCGTAGATCGGTTGGTACGAGTAGCAACCGACGCGCTTCGAGGTGAACTCGCGGACCGTGCGGAAGAAGAGCGGCGCCAGAGGAGCCTGCTGCTTCATCACGTCGCGGTCGATCAGAGCCCACGCCGAGTAGCGCTTCGAGAGGTTCGAGATCCGGCCCGCCTGCTGCATCCGCTTGTTGAAAGTCGGATTGTTGAAGTAGGCGTTGTTGTTGTTGTTCTCCGCCTGGATGTTGCGGCCGTCCAGGAGGATGTCGACGAAGTCGACCGGATCCGGGTAGTCCGCTCCCCAGGCCTGAAGGTCGAGGTCGTACGGCTCACCGCGATGACCTTCCTTCGAGATCCGGACCGCGAACGGGAACGTCTTGATGTCGGCGTTGATCCCGATCTTGTTCAGATCGTTCTTGACGAGCTGGGCGATCCCGATCGAGGTCGGGCTCGTCGCCGCGTAGAAGACGATGTTGCACTTCTTCGGCTTGAGCGACCGGGCCTTGGACACGTTCGGCCTGCTCGTCGGGTAGCCGAGCTGTTTCCTCCAGTTGTGGAAGCCGGGCATCGTCGGCGGGAGGATCTGGTTCGTCGGAGTACCCGCGAACGCGCCGCGCTGAGCGAGCGCCGCCGGCCTGTTGACGATGTAGTTGACCGCCTGCCGCGTGTGAACGCCGGGCCCCGTGTACCCGTTGAAGCAGGAGTGGTTCTTGATTCCCTCACCCTTCGACCCGTAGGTCGTATTCATGGTCAGGAAGTCGGTGATCACTCCCGGCTTCACGTGGTACTGCTTCGGGTACTGGTTGTGGAGCTGGACGTGAGCCGTCGGCGGGACGCCGAACATGTCGTAGTCACGCTGGTTGCTCCGAACCTGCAAGAGGCTCGTGTCGAGGTTCGTGTTCACCTGGATCGAGATCAGGTTGGGGTTGTGAGGCCGGTTCCCCTTGTAGTACTTGTTCCGGCTCAGCACGATCGAGCGACCGATGTCGCGGGCCGAGATGTAGTACGGCCCACCCGACGGTGACGTCTTCACGCCGTTCGGGTCGATCGGCATCTTCAGCGAGATCGCCTGGAAGAACGGCATCGAGACGATCGAGGCGAAGTCCGGCCTGGCCTTGTTCAGGTTGATGACGAGCGTGTACTTGCCCTTCGTCGTCACCGAGCTGACATCGGACAGGAACGCGGCCGCCGGCGAGTTCATCTTCGGGTTGTTGGCCCGCTGGAACGCATACTTGAAGTTCGCCGCCGTGACCTTCTCCCCGTTGCTCAGGCGGAGGCCCGGTCGAATGGTGAAGGTGTAGATACGCCCACCCTTGCCGACCCGCGGGAAGGCCGTAGCGGCCTCGGGGAACAGCGTCGCCTTCGTCTCCCTCCAGTTCAGGAGCTTGAGGGCAGTGGCGTATTCGACCTGCCACCCGGTGGACTCGTACTCGAGCGACGGATCGGTGTACTGCACGTCGGTCGTCGAGAGGTTGACTCGGAGGGTGCCGCCCACCTTCCCTGCCGCGGCGGGGCCGCTCGCGGCTGCGTTGCGGGTCGGGCCCGCGAGCGCCGTTGCGACGAGCAACATCGCCGCGGCGACCACGAGGATCGCGGAAACGACGATGCGCGTCGGCGAGTATGACCTGCCGTCCATCGAACTCCTTTCAGGGCCAGCCCAAGGGCCCGCACGTAGACGAGTGACGGAGCTATAGACGCCGGCCGCGCGCTCGAAGCTTGATCGAGAAATTGCAGCGCGAAACAGGTTTCCTGCTCGCGCCCGTGGTTGCGACGAACGCGGTCTAGTCCGACTAGCGGTTCTTCTTCAGCTTCGCCTGCTGGCGCCGCTGCTGGCGGTTCATCGGCTCCGGAATCGCGCCTTGCTGCCCTGCGGCCTCCAGCCAGGCCTTCCGCTCGGCGGCGCTGAGGCGCGAGAGGGCGGCCTGTGCGCGCTGCGGGTCGTTCTGGACGCCGCTGCGCTCCAGCTTGGCCATCGCGCTCGCCAGCTCGGGGTTCTGCTTCTCGAGCGACGCCTTGGAGGCCTTCTGCAGGTACCGCTTCAGGAACGGCACCTTCATCATCGCCTGGCCGATCGGGCGGACGTAGCGCCCGCCCTGCACGCGCGCGAGCAGGTTCAGCGCGACCAGCAGGAGGAGCAGGCCCAGGAGGATGTAGACCGGGATCAGGAGTGTCCAGATGTCCGCCATGGCTCCGCTAGCCTAGCCGCGCCAGCCGTTCGAGCAAGAGGTCGAGGAACGCGTCGGCATCGATCGCCATCGCGACGCTCGCGGTCGGCTCGAGACCGGTGCGGCGCCAGACGTCGACCACGGTGCGGCCGCGACAGAGCTCCGACTCGCAGTCCACGCGGACGTTGAGCCGCTCGAGCTCGAGCAACCCGGGCCGGAAGGCGTGTGCGAGCGCGACCGCGTCGTGGACGGGCGAGCCGTCGAAGCCGTACACCTCGCGGTGGAAGACGCCGTAGAAGTCGAGGAGCTCCGCGACGACCTTGCCGATCCGGCCCGAGCCGCGCAGGGTCTCGGCGTGCGAGCCGGTGAGCAGGGCCTTGTGCGTCACGTCGAGGCCGACCATCGTCACGTCGAGTCCGCTGGCGAGGACGCGCGCGGCCGCTTCCGGGTCGGCCCACGCGTTGAACTCGGCCGCGGGCGTAACGTTGCCTTCCGCGATCGCGCCCCCCATCAGCACGATCCGCTCGGGCCGGGCGTCGGGATAGCGCGCCAGCAGCAGCGCGACGTTGGTCAGCGGCCCCGTCGCCACGAGGGTCGCGCCCGTCAGGCGCTCGGCGAGGAAATCGACCGCGTGCGCCTCCACCGGCTCACCGCGAGGCGCGGGGAGATCGGGCCCGTCGAGCCCGGTATCGCCGTGGACGTAGGCGGCGACGAACGGCTCGCGCACGAGCGGCCGCGGCGAGCCCATCGCGACCGGGACGTCACCTCTGCCGGCCAGCTCGAGCACGCGGATGGCGTTGTCCGTCGTCTTCTGGAGCGTCTGGTTGCCGGCGACGGTCGTCACCCCGAGCAACTCCACCTCCGGGCTCGCGAGCGCGAGCAGGATCGCGATCGCGTCGTCATGGCCGGGATCGCAGTCGAGCAGGATCGGAGTCGCCATAGACCTGGGTTCTAACGCAAAGCGTGTCGACCGGTCATTTCAGACGGACGTACGGGCAAGCCCGCACGTCCTGACG